>DATBSS010000101.1:0-17985 GCA_036559665.1 Myxococcaceae bacterium | reverse complement strand
CGGATCAGCGCCACCCCGCCGGCGAGCTTCGCGAGACGCTCCTGCAATTTCTCGCGATCGTAGTCGCTGGTGGTATCTTCCATCTGCGCGCGGATGCTCTTGATGCGGCCCTCGATACCCTTCTTGTCGCCGGCCCCGTCGATGATGGTGGTGTTGTCCTTGTCCACCACGATCCGCTTGGCCCGGCCCAGGTCCTTGAGGGTGAGGCTCTCGAACTTGATGCCCAGCTCCTCGGAGACCATCTGGCCGCCGGTGAGCACGGCGATGTCCTTGAGCATCTCCTTGCGGCGGTCGCCGAAGCCCGGCGCCTTCACCGCGCAGACGTTGAGGACGCCGCGGATCTTGTTCACCACCAGGGTGGAGTTGGCCTCGCCCTCCACGTCCTCGGCGATGATCAGCAGCGGCTTCCCGCCGCGCGCCACCTGCTCCAGGATGGGGATCAGGTCCTGCATCGAGGAGAGCTTCTTCTCCGAGATGAGGATGTGCGCGTCGTCCAGCACCGCCTCCATCCGCTCGCGGTTGGTGACGAAGTACGGGGAGACGTAGCCGCGGTCGAACTGCATGCCCTCCACCACGTCGAGGGTGGTCTCGATGCCCTTGGCCTCCTCGACCGTGATCACGCCCTCCTTGCCGACCTTCTCCATCGCCTCGGCGATGATGTTGCCGATGGTTTCGTCGCCGTTGGCGGAGATGGTGCCCACCTGGGCGATCTCCTTGCGGTCCTTGGTCTGCTTGGAGAGCTTCTTCAGCTCGCCCACCACCACCTGCACGGCCTTGTCGATGCCGCGCTTGAGGTCCATGGGGCTGTGGCCGGCGGCCACCAGCTTCAGGCCCTCCTCGTAGAGGGCGCGCGCCAGCACGGTGGCGGTGGTAGTGCCGTCGCCCGCGGCGTCCGAGGTGCGGGAGGCCACCTCCTTCACCATCTGGGCGCCCATGTTCTCGAACTTGTTCTCGAGATCGATCTCCTTGGCGACCGTGACGCCGTCCTTGGTCACCGTGGGAGAGCCGAACGACTTCTCGATCACCACGTTCCGGCCCCGGGGCCCCAGCGTCACCGCCACCGCGTCCGCGAGGATGCGAACGCCGCGCAGGATCGCGTCCCGCGCGCTCTGGTGGAAGAAGATCTCCTTGGCTGCCATTGCGTCAAACCTCCAAATGTCGTTGAAATTCAGTTGGTTGGGCGTTAGCAGTCGCCCTTGCGGAGTGCTAACCTAACGATCGGCAACGCCCTGTCAAGGTGAGGCGGTCGCCTACCGGGCGAATCCCACCAGCACCAGCAATCGCTGGAAGTCGATGGGCTTGCTGAGGAGCATCGCCACGCCCTTGCGCAGGCCCTTGTCGGAGATCTCGTCCGGGTTGGGGTGGGCGGTCATCATGATCACCGACAGGTCCTTGTAGCCGCGGTCCTTTCGGATGGTCTCGGTGAAGCGGATGCCGTCCATGTGCGGCATCTGGTAGTCGGTGATGACCAGGTTGATGGTCTCGCGGCCGAGCACGTCCATGGCCTGGAGCGCGTCCTGGGCGGAGAACACCCGATACCCGTTCTTCTCCAGGAACCGGGACAGCATGCCGCAGAGGTCGCGGTCGTCGTCGACGACGAGGATGTTCACGGGCGGCGGGGACCGTACCATGAAGGTCGGGCGGCGTTGACAACGGTCGGGGTGGGCCGCAGATACCTTTAATGGCCGTGGCGCGCGCGAACCCTCCGGAGATCGAGTCGCTGCTGGACCGGGCCGCCGAAGCCTACGAGAGCGAGCGCTGGGACGAGGTGCTCCAGCTCGCGCGCGAGGTGCTGGCGCGCGAGCGGTTCCACCCGGAGGCGCTGCACTTCGAGGCCACCGCGCTGGCGGAGCGCGGGGAGGTGGAGGCCGCGCTGGAGGCGTTCCGCCGCGCCCTCCAGGCGGCGCCGGAGGATCCAGATCTCATGCTGGGCGCGGCGGATCTCCTGGTGTCGCAGTCCGGGGAGGACCGGGAGGCGGTGGAGGAGGGCCTGAGGCTCTGCCGGAAGGGGCACGCGCTGGCGAAGAAGCAGGGTGACCGGGAGCTGCAGCACGAGTTGCTCCTGCTGGAGGCGGTCGGGCTCAACCAGCTCGGAGCGTGCGCCGAGGCGCTGGATCGGGCGGACCGCGCGCTGGCGCTGGACGCGGGGTCGGTGGACGCGTTGCGCGAGCGCGCGGTGGCCGGGTTCGAGCTGTGCCGCTTCGCCCAGGCGGAGAAGGACCTGGACGCGCTGGCGGCGCGGGCGCCGGACGACGCCTGGGCGCACCACTACCTGGGGCTTTCGGCGGAGCGGCGGGGGGACCTGCGCGAGGCGCGGCGCCACTTCGAGCGCGCGCGGAAGCTGGACCCGGAGGAGTTCCCGGCGCCGGTGACGCTGAGCGAGGAGGAGTTCGACCGCGCGGTGGCCGCCGCGATGGAGCAGCTCCCTGCGCACGTGAAGCCGTACCTGGAGAACACCACCATCTCGGTCGAACCCCTGCCGGGCGAGGAGGACCTCACCTCGTCGGACCCGCCCCTATCGCCCTGCATCCTGGGGGTGTTCCGGGGGACGCCCATCGGCGAGCGGAGCGTCACCTCGTCCGCGGACCACGACACGGTCTCCATCGTGCTCTACCAGCGGAATCTGGAGCGGTTCGCGCGCACGCGGGCCGAGCTGATCGAGCAGATCGGCATCACGCTGCTCCACGAGGTCGGCCACCTGGTGGGCCTGGACGAGGAGGACCTCTGGGAGCGGGGGCTGGAGTAGCGGCCGGGCCGTGCGCACCGTGAGGAGAGGAGGAGGATGGCCATGATGCTCTCCCTCTCGGATGAGGAGCTGCGGGAGCTCCGGCAGGCGCTCGAGCTGCACCTCTCCCGGCTGGAACAGGAGCTCTCCCGCACGGAGGACCGCGAGTTCCGGGAGGCGCTCCGCCGGACGTCCGACCGGCTGGAGGCGATCCGGCGCCGGCTGGAGGCGATGGAGTCGACGGCGTACGCCGAGGTCGAGTGACGCCCGGATTGACTCCCCGCCCCCCGCCACGCGAAAACGGCGGGCGGTAGAGCCTCCGAGCCTGGTGGCCGGCCCGGTCTTCAAAACCGGTGGACGCACGCGAAGGCGTGGGTCGGTGGGTTCGATTCCCATGCTCTACCGAGCGCCGTCACCAGCGATCGAGGCCGACCAGCTTCCGCCCCAGCGGCGTCAGAAGCGCCGGTTCGCCGGGCTCCGGGTCGAGTTGACCGGGCCAACCGCGCCACCACTCGGGCGCGCGGCGGTTTTGCCAGCAGGCCACGCGCTCCGCCCGCTCCGGTTCGCTGCCCTCCGCGTCCATGCCGATGTACTGGGCGACGCGCGGCTTCGCGGAGGTGTTGATCCCGCTCCCGTGCGGCAGCAGGGACGACCAGATGACGAGGTCCCCTGCTCCGCCAGCCACCCGCGTCACGCGGCGCCCGTCCAGCGCGGGGCGGCGCGGGTCTTTCGACTTCGCCTGGCGCGGGATCCACTCCGGCAGTTCCCGGTAGATGGACGACACGCAGCGGAAGCCGCCTCCGTCCAGCGGCGTGTCGTCCAGGTACAGCACGCCCTGCAGCTTGAGCGGCGCCGGACGGAAGATGTCGTAGTCCCAGTGGAGCTGGGAGTCGCGGTGCTCGGGGTGGGATTCAGAGAGCGGCGGCTTGAAGGAGCCGCGGTCCATAGAGACCCAGAGTCTTTCCGTACCCAGGATCTCCGCGAAGGCGGCGTGGACCGCCGGGTGCTGGCGCGTGTCCCAGAACGACTGCGCCTGGTGCACCGGGATGATGCCGTTCGAGTGCGGCGGCGCGCGGTACCAGGTGGACGGGTCGTCGTAGTCGATGCCGTGGAACGCGCAGAGCGCGTCGATGGCCGGCCGCAGGAGCACTTTCGGGACCAGTTCCCGCGCGACCACGTAGCCGCAGTCGGCCAACTGCTGCAGATCGCCGGCAGAGAAGATCGGCATCGACAGGCGTAGAATAGGTCTCCATGGCCGCCATCAAGGTTTTCGTGGTCTCCCTGATCGCCGGCACCGTTGGCGCCGTCCTCGGCTACCGACTGGCCTTCTGGCTGGCCATGCGCTTCATCAGCGGCGAGTACCGCGAGATCATGGCCGCCATGTGCGCCATCGTCGGCGCGGCCCTGGTGGGCGGCGCGGCCATGGTGACCGGCGGGGTCATGGCCGGCAAGCGCTCGCAACCCTGACCGCTGAGCGGGTTCGACCTGGCATCCGCGCTGGGACGCGTTAAAAGGATTGGGTCAGACCCTGGATTGGAGGTCCGTAGGCATGGCCTGGGAATCGTCTTTCGGAGTCGTTGCGGCACAGGCCGCGGCCGAGGAGCGCGCCGCCTTCATCCGGCGGACGTACGCGCACCTGTTCGGCGCGGTGATGGCGTTCGTCGGCATCGAGGCGTTCCTGTTCACCACCGGCGGCGCCGAGCTGATCATGCGCGCGCTGCCCCCCGGCCGGCTGGGCTGGCTGGTGGTGCTGGGCGGCTTCATGCTGGTCGGCTGGATCGCCGAACGGTGGACCCGGGAGCGCGGGTCGCTCTCGCAGCAGTACCTGGGCCTGGGGATCTACGTCATCGCCGAAGCACTCATCTTCGTCCCGTTGCTCTGGTACGCGGCCCGCTTCGCCGGCCCGGACACCATCCCCGCCGCGGGCATCTACACCGGCCTGATCTTCGCCGGCCTCACCGGCACCGTGCTCCTCACCAGGAAGGACTTCTCCTTCCTCGGGCCCTTCCTGTCGATCGCCGGGATGGTCGCGCTGGGGGTGGTCGTCACCTCCATGCTGTTCGGCTTCTCGCTGGGGAACCTGTTCGCCGCGGCGATGGTGGTCTTCGCCTCCGGCTACATCCTCTTCTACACGTCGAAGGTGCTGAACACGTACCCCACGGACGCGCACGTGGCCGCCTCGCTGGCGCTGTTCTCGGCGGTCGCCCTGCTCTTCTGGTACGTGCTCCGGCTGGTCTCGTCCTCGCGCCGATGAGGCCGCTCGGGGCGGTAGCCGCCGCGGCGCTGTTCGGCGCGTGCGCTGGCGGACCCGCCCCCATCCTGGAGCTGGTGCCTTTCCACGAGGCCCGGCTCCGGGCCGTCCACCTGGACACGCTGGACCCCGCCCATCACGAAGAATTCGTCGCCGCCCGGCAGGAGTGGCTGGCGGCCCTGGCGGCGGAGGGGCGCCCGCCTGATGGGCGCGGGCTCTTCCTCGAGCTGTCGGACCACCGCATCTGGTCGCTCCGGCCCCTGCGGTCGATGGTGGATCTGGAGAAGCGCCGCGAGCCCGACGACGGCGAGCGCCTGAAGCCCGCTCGCAAGCGATACGACGACCGCTCGGACGCCGCGCTGCGCCCGCCCCACCACAATGAGATCTGGGCGCGGGAGCCGGACCTGGACTTCCCCGGCGAAGACCCCGCGCTGGACGAGGTGAGCGCCGGCGCATCGCGGGTCGTGGTGGAGCAACTCCTCCCCTCCCCGCCTCACGGCGACGACTACGAGGCGGCGTGGGCGGAGGTAAAGGCGGCCCTCCAGGCGAGGCGCTACCCGCTCCGCCGGGTCAGCTACTGGTCCCGCTACGGCTCCGGGAAGCTGATCACGCTCTGGCTCGCCCACTCCGGGGAGGAGCTGAAGGCCACCCCGCCGCCGGAGGAGCTGGTGAGCGCCTCCGTGCTCGAGAAGTGGCGGAGCGCCCTGGCGTCGTCGGAGACCTTGACCGCGCGGCACCGGCGCGACCTGAGCGGAGCCGTCGTTCCGTGAGGGCTTGCCCCCGCGCGAGCCGGGGCCAACATCTGGGGAGAGATGGAGATCGAGCCGAAGGTCTGGGTTTTTTTCTACGGGACGTTCATCAACGCCGACGTGGTGGCGAAGGCCAACGCCCAACTCCGCGACGCGGAGACGGCGCGGCTGCCCGGCTTCGACATCCGGGTGGGGCCGCTGGCCAACCTGGTCCGGTCCGACCAACACACCGCCTACGGGATCATCGCGCGGATGACCCACGCCGAGCTGGGGCGGCTCTACGCCATGGGCTGGGTGGGGACGTACCTGCCCGAGGCGGTGCTCGTGGAGACGGTGAAGGACGGACGCCTCGTCCCGGCGATGACGTACATCAAGCCGGAGATGGAGGACCAGCCGCCGGCCGAGGATTACGTGGACCGCATCGTGAACCCGGGCAAGCAGTTCGGCTTCCCGGCCTGGTACCTCGACCGGATCGACCGCTTCCGCCCGTCGCGCCGCGGTAGAGACTAGGCGCGCTCCACCTCGTCCAGCATCGCCGCCATCTCCGCCAGGTCCACGGCCTGCGCGCCGCACTGGACGACCGCCACGGCGAGGTCGGCGATGGTCGAGGGCCGCTCGAACAGCCGGCGCAGCGGGACCTCCACCCCGAACGCGTCGCGCAGCCGCGACATGATCTGGGTGGCCACGAGCGAGTGGCCGCCGAGGTCGAAGAACCCGTCGTGGACGCCCACCTCGGGCCGGTGGAGCACCTCTCGCCAGATGGCGGCGATGGCGGTCTCCAGCGCGTTGCGCGGCGCGACCCGCGGGCGACCCTCGGGCAGGTGCTTCGCGCCGGGGGCCGGGAGCGCGCGCCGGTCCACCTTGCCGTTGGGTGAGAGCGGCAGCGCCTCCAGCGCGACGAACGCTCCGGGGACCATGTGCTCCGGCAGCGACTGCCGCAGGAAGGTCCGCAGGTCGTCGCCGGTCGGCGCCATCCCCGGCTGCGGCACGACGTAGGCGACGAGCTGCTTGTGGCCGGTCGCGTCCTCCCGCGCCGCCACGGCGGAGGCGTGGACGGACGGGTGCTCGGCCAGCGCCGCCTCCACCTCCCCGCACTCGATCCGGAACCCACGGACCTTCACCTGGTGGTCGGCGCGCCCGAGGAACTGGATGGAGCCGTCCGGGAGCCAGCGCGCCAGGTCGCCGGTGCGGTAGAGCCGCGCTCCCGGAGCCCCGGAGAACGGGTCGGGGATGAACCGATCGGCGGTGAGCTCCGGCCGGTGGAGATACCCCCGCGCGAGGGCCGTCCCTCCCAGGTACAGCTCGCCCGCTACGCCGGTGGGGACGGGCTGGAGGTGGCCGTCGAGGAGGTAGGCGCGGGCCTTGGCGATCGGCCGGCCGATGGGCGGCATGGACGGCCACGCGGACGGCGGCCCGCGGAGCACGTGTTCGGTGACGACGTGCGTCTCGCTGGGCCCGTACTGGTTGCGGAGGACGCAGTCGGGAAGGCGCGCGAGGAAGGCGTGGACGGCGGGGGTGAGCACCAACTGCTCGCCGGCGGTGACGATCTCCCTCAGGGCCGCCGGCACGCGGGGCGCCGCCTCCGCCACCGCCGCGAGCTGCCCCAGCGCCACCGGCGGCAGGAACAACCGTTGGACGCGTTCGTCAACGAGGAGGTGGAGGAGGCGCTCGGGGTCGCGGCGGGTCTCCTCGTCCACCGTCACCAGCGTGCCGCCGGTGCACCAGGTGGTGAGCATCTCCTGGAACGAGACGTCGAAGCCCAGCGCCGCGAACTGCAGCGTGCGCGCCGGCCGCCCCAACTCCGGGTCGCCCCGGTGCCAGCGGATCAGGTCGGCCAGCGGGCGGTGGGGCATGGCCACGCCCTTGGGGCGCCCGGTGGAGCCGGAGGTGTAGATGACGTACGCGAGGGACTCCGGGTCGTCCGCTCCCTCCGGCCGGCGATCGTCGCCCTCCGCCGCCAGCTCGGCGACGAGCTCCTCGTCCACCAGGATCTCCGCCGCGGAGTCTTCGACCATGAAGCCCAGCCGGGACACCGGGTAATCCGGGTCGAGCGGGACGTAGGCGGCGCCGGCCTTGAGCACCGCCAATGGGGTGACCACGGCGTCCACCGACCGGCGCAGGCACACGGCGACCGGGCGATCCAGCCCCGCACCCAGCGCGCGCAGCCGGTTCGCCAGCCGGTTCGCCCGGCGGTCCAGCTCACGGTAGGTGAGCGACTGCCCCCCGGACTCCACCGCGATCGCATCCGGCGTGCGGTCGACCTGCGCCTCGAAGAGCCGGTGCACGCACGACGGGGGCGATTCGATCGCCGCGCGGCTCGCGCTCCACTCGGAGAGGATCCGGCTCCGCTCCGCCGGCGCGAGCAGCGGGAGCCGGGCGACGGGCCGCTCCGGGCGGGCGGCGATGCCCGAGAGCAGCTCCAGGTAGTGCGCGATCATCCGGCTCGCGGTGCCGGTGTCGAACAGGTCGGTGTTGTACTCCAGCTCCCCCGCCAGGCCGCCGCCCGCGGTCTCGCCCAGGAACATGGAGCAGTCGAACTTGGCGGCGCTGGCGATCACCCTGGGCTCGGTGGACGTGTTGGCTTCGCGCCCCGGGGAAGGTGCGTTCTGCAGCGCGAACATCACCTGGAACAGCGGGTTATGATTGAGATGGCGCTCGGGCTGCAGCTCCTCCACCAGCTTCTCGAACGGCAGGTCCTGGTGGGCGTACGCGCCCAGCGTCACCTCGCGGACCCGGGCCAGGACCTCCAGGAAGGTCAGCTCGCCGGACAGCGTGGTCCGCAGCGCCAGCGTGTTGACGAAGAAGCCGACCAGGTGCTCCAGCTCGGTGCGGTTGCGATTCGCGATGGGCGTCCCGACCACGATGTCCGCCTGGCCCGAGTACCGGTGGAGCAGCACCACCCACGCCGCCAGGAGGACCATGAACGGCGTGGCGCCCTGCCGCCGGGCCAGCGCGGCCAGGTCGCCCGCCACCGCCGCGGGGACGTTGAAGAGTTGCGTCTCGCCGCGGAACGTCTGCTCCGGCGGGCGCGGCCGGTCGAACGGGAGCTGGAGGGAGGACGGGGCCCCCGCGAGGTGCGTCCGCCAGTACGCCATCTGGCCGTCGAGCACGGGGTCGGTGAGGCGGCGGCGCTGCTCGCGCGCGAAGTCGGCGTAGCGCAGCGGGAGCTCCGGCAGGGGCGAAGACCTCCCGGCGGCGAAGGCCTCGTAGAGCACCGAGAGCTCCCGCATCAGCACGCCCAGCGACCACCCGTCGGAGACGATGTGGTGCATGTTCATCACCAGGAGGTGCTCCTCCTCGCCGGTGCGCACCAGCCGGGCGCGGAGCAGCGGACCGCGCGCCAGATCGAACGCGTGGCGCCACTCCTCCGCGAACAACCGCTCCAGCGCCTGCGCGCGCGAGGCGTCCGGGAGGGCGCGCAGGTCCACGAGCGGCAGCGGGAACGGCCGGGCCGGCGCGACCGACTGGACCGGCTTGCCGTCCACCGTGGGGAACGAGGTCCGCAGCGGCTCGTGGCGGCGGACGATCTCCGTGAGCGCCTGCTCCGCCGCCTCGGGGCGGCAAGGCCGCGGGAGGCGGATGGAGATCGGCATGTTGTAGGCGGGCGCCCCGGGCTGGAATTGGTCCAGGAACCAGAGGCGCTCCTGGGCGAAGGAGAGCGGCGGGGGTCCTTCCTCCGCCTCCGCGCGCGATGGGACCTCAGGCTCGGCGGCGGAGCGGGCGCCGTCCCCCGCCAGCGCCTGGAAGAGCGCGCGGCGCCTGGTGGAGAGGGTCAAGGTGCGCGGGCCGGTGGTGCTCATGCGGTCACGCCGGGACCTGCTGGCGGGACATCGCGTCCACCTCGGCGTCGGACATCCCGGCCACCTGGAGGAGCAGCTGCGCGCCCTTCTCCAGCCGCGCGCGCTCCTCGGCGCCGGTGGCCAGCGACGCGGACAGCTCGGCGACCGTGGGCGCTTCGAACAGGCGCCGGAGCGGCAGCTCGATCTGGAACGCGTCCCTCAGGCGGGAGACCACCTGCGTGGCCAGCAACGAGTGGCCGCCCAGGTCGAAGAAGCTCTCGTGCACGCCGATGGGCCCGGAGCCCAGGACCTCGCTCCAGATCGACGCCACCACCTGCTCCACGCCGTCGCGCGGGGCGGTGCGCTCCTCGGGGCGGCCCTGGCGGACGGCCTCGGGCGTGGGCAGGGCGTTCCGGTCGACCTTGCCGTTCGGCGACAGCGGCAGGCCGTCCAGGACGACGAACGCCGACGGCACCATGTAGTCCGGGAGCTTCTCCCGGGCGTGCCGCCGCAGCTCGGCCGCCGTGAGCGACGTGCCGGGCCGCGGGACGACGTAGGCCACCAGCCGCTTCTGGCCGGGCGAGTCCTCGCGCGCCAGCACCACCACCCGCGCCACCCCGACCCGCCCGGCGAGCGCGCTCTCGACCTCGGACGGCTCGATGCGGACGCCGCGGATCTTCACCTGGTGATCCAGCCGCCCGAGGAACTCGACGTCGCCGGAGGCCAGCCACCGGGCGCGGTCGCCGGTGCGGTACAGCCGCTCGCCCGGGTTGTGGGGGTTGGGGACGAATTTCTGCGCGGTCAGCACCGGGCGGTCGAGGTAGCCGCGGCCGACGATCATCCCGGAGATGCACAGCTCGCCCGGCACGCCGATGGGGAGCGGGTTCCCGGAGGCGTCCAGCACGTACGCCTTCGCGTTGTGGATGGGCCGCCCAATGGGCATGCCGCCCTGCTCCTGGAACCAGCCGGGCGGCGGGACGAAGATGGTGGCGACGTCCGAGCACTCCGACGGCCCGTAGATGTGGAGCACCCGGCACCGGCAGGCCGGCGAGGCGAGCCAGGGGCGCAGCCGCGGCACCTCGGTCGACTCGCCTCCCACGAACAGCGTCTCCAGGCTGGCCAGCGCGGCGTACTCGCGCCCGCGCGCCTCGGCGAGCATCGGGTACAGGAGGCTGGGCGTGGTGAAGGTGGTGGTGACGCGCTCGCGCTCGATGGTGGCCAGGAGCTTCGACACGTCGAGCTCCGGATCGGCGAGCACGGTGGCCCCGCCGGCGATCAGCGGGCCGAGGAGGTTCTTGAACGAGGCGTCGAACGTGAACGGCGTCATCAGCAGGACGCGGGACCGCTCGTCGATCTGCGCCACGCCCCGGTACCAGTGGAACAGGTTGGCGAACCCGCGCACGTGCCCGAGCGCACCCTTGGGCTTGCCGGTGGAGCCCGACGTGTAGAACACCGCCAGCGAGCTGTCCGGCGTGGTGCAGGTGGCGAGGCGGCCGGCGGGCTGTTCCGCGATCCGCCCCCAGTCCGCGTCCAGCGAGAGGACCTGGGGGCCCTCACCACCGGCCGGCAGCGAGGCGGCGAACCGCGCCTGGGTGAGGATCACCTGCGCTTGAGCGTCCTCGATCATGAAGCGCAGGCGGTCCCCGGGATGCGCGGGGTCGAGCGGGAGGTAGACGCCGCCGGCCTTGAGGATGGCCAGCGCGCCTACCACCATCTCCAGCGAGCGCTCCACGCACAGGCCCACCTTCACCTCGGCGCCCACGCCCAGCGCCCGGAGCTGGTGCGCCACCCGGTTGGCGCGCTCGTCCAGCTCCCGGTAGGTGAGCGACCGCTCCTGGAACACCACCGCCTTCGCCTCCGGCGTCCGGTCCACCTGCGCCTCGATCAACTCGTGCACGCAGGCCGTGGCCGGGTAGTCGGCGCGGGTGTCGTTCCACTCCACCAGAAGCTGCCGGCGCTCGGGCTCCGTGAGCAGCGCCAGCTCCGAGAGGCGGCGGTCCGGCGAGGCGGCGATGTCCGCCAGGAGCGCCGACAGGTGCCCCAGCATCCGCGTCATGGTGGGGTGATCGAACAGGTCGGTGCTGTACTCGACGGTGCCGCTCAGCCCATCCGCGTGCTCCGAGAAGGAGAGCGTGAGGTCGAACTTGGACAGCGTGGCCCTGGGCTCGGACGGCGCCTGCGCGGGCAGTGGCGCCGGGGCGGCCTGGGTGGGCGCGTTCTGCAGGACGAACATCACCTGGAAGAGCGGGTTGTGGCTCAGCGCCCGCTCCGGGTGCAGCTCCTCCACCAGCTTCTCGAACGGCAGGTCCTGGTGCGCGTACGCGCCCAGCGTCGTCTCCCGCACCTGGCCCAGCAGCTCGCGGAAGGTGAGCGCCCCGGCGACGCGGGTGCGGATGACCAGGGTGTTCACGAAGAAGCCGATCAGCTTCTCGATGTCCGCCCGGTTGCGGTTGGCGATGGGCGTGCCGGCCACCAGGTCCGTCTGTCCCGTGTAGCGGTAGAGCAGCGCGTGGAAGGCCGCCATCAACGTCATGAACAGCGTGGCGCCCTCGCGCCGGGACAGGGCCTTCAGCGCGTCGCTCACCTCGCGGCCCACGGTGAAGGATTGCCACGCCCCGCGGAAGCTCTGCACCGCCGGCCTGGGCCGGTCCGCCGGCAGCTCCAGCACCCGGGGCGCCCCTTCCAGGGCCTGCCGCCAGTAGCTCAGCAGCGACCCCAGCCGTTCGCCCCGGAGGTGCTCCCGCTGCTGCTGCGCGTAGTCCGCGTACTGCAGCGGCAGCTCCGGCAGCGGCGACGGCCGTCCGGCCGCGAACGCCTCGTACAGCACGCCCAGCTCCTGGAGGAGGATGCCGGTCGACCACCCATCCGAGGCGATGTGGTGCGTCGTCAGCACCAGCGTGTGGTTCTGCTCCTCCACCCGGATCAGCAGGGCGCGGATCAGCGGGCCCCGCGCCAGGTCGAACACGTGCACCGCCTCGCCGGCGATCAGGCGCTGCAGCTCCGCCTGGCGGACGCTCTCCGGCATGGTCCGCAGGTCGGCCAGCGGCACCGGCACCTGCTCCACCGACCCGATCCGCTGCACCGGCTTGCCCTGCTCCACCGGGAACGTGGTGCGCAGGCTCTCGTGGCGGCGCACCAGCTCGTTCACCGCCCGCCCCAGCGCCGTCACGTTCAGCGGACCCGGCAGGTGGATGGGCGTCGGCACGTTGTAGACCGGCGTCCCCGGCTGGAACTGGTCCAGGAACCACAGCCGCTCCTGCGCGAACGACAGGGGGAAGGTCCTCGCCACGCGTGCCTTGTCCTGGAGCATCCGGGCCAGGAGGACCCGCTTCTCGGCGGCGGACATGCTCGTGATTCGGCTGGTCGTGTTCATCTCGCCTCGGCCTCCATCAGCTCGGTCAGCAACGCGTTGACGCGCTCGTCGGACAGGTCGTCGATCTGCTCCAGCAGCGCCCCGGCGCTCGGCGGGGGCCCCCGCCCCGGCTCCGCAACGGCGGCGGCGGCGGCGGCGGCGGCGGCCGGGCTCGGGGTCCCCAGCGCCTCCAGGAGCGCGTCGACCTCCGGGCCGGAGAGCTCGTCCACCCTGGCCAGCAGGGAGGCGGCGCCCTGCCGCTCCAGGTCCCCCACGGCGCCGGTGCTCGGGCGGGACACCTGCTGGGCCAGCTCCGCCACCGTCGGCGCGTCGAAGAAGCGGATCAGCGGGAGGTCGACGTTCCAGCGCTCCCGGATCTGCGACAGCACGCGCGTGGCGGCCAGCGAATGTCCGCCGAGGTCGAAGAAGTTGTCGTGGACCCCGACGCGCGCCACACCCAGGACCTGCCGCCAGATCCCGGCCACCTCGCGCTCGGCCGGCGTGCGCGGTTCGACCAGGCCACCCTCCGCGTGGTCGGGCGGCGCCGGCTCCGGCAGGGCGCGCGCGTCGATCTTCCCGCTGGCCAGGCGCGGCAGCCGCTCCAGCACCGTGAACCGGGCCGGGACCATGTGCGCGGGGAGCGTCTCGCGGAGGAACCCGCGCAGCGCGCCCGGCACCACCGCCTGCCCCGCCGCCGGCGCCACGTAGGCGAGCAGCCGGCGCTCGTCCGGGCCGGCGTCGCGGATCACCACCGCCGCCTCGCCGATCGACGGGTGGCGCCGGAGCGCGGCCTCGATCTCGCCCAGCTCGATCCGGACGCCCCGGAGCTTGACCTGCTCGTCCGCGCGGCCGAGGAACTCGATCTCTCCGGCAACCGTGAGGCGCGCGCGGTCGCCGGTCCGGAACAGCCTGCCGCGCGGGTCGGTGGAGAACGGGTCGGGCAGGAAGCGCTCGCGGGTGAGATCCGGCCGGTCGAGGTAGCCGCGCGCGACGCCGCACCCGCCGAGGTAGAGCTCGCCGGCCACGCCAATGGGGATCGGCGACAGGCCCTCGTCCAGCACGTAGGCGGTGGTGTTGGAGATGGGGCGGCCAATGGTCGGGCGGCGGCCGCCGGGCTCGCAGCGCGCGATGGTGGCGGCGATCGAGACCTCCGTCGGCCCGTAGGTGTTGAAGAACCGCCGGCCGGGCGCCCACGCCGCCACCAGGTCGGTGGAGCAGACCTCGCCCCCGGTGATCAGCGTGTGCAGGTCGGGCAGCGCGACGCGCGGCATCAGCGCGAGCAGCGACGGCAGCAGCGTCGCGACCTGGATCCGGTCCCGGGCCAGCATCTCCACCAGCCGCGGCCCCGACATCCGCGCCTCGTCGGGCGCCACGTGGAGCGTCGCGCCCGCGGGCAGCGCCAGCAGCACGTCCCACATCCAGGCGTCGAAGCTCGGCGAGAAGAACTGGAGCGCGCGCTCGCCTGGCTTCACGCCGAAGCGGCGGCCCAGGTCCGCGGCGAGGTTGCACAGCCCGCGGTGGGGGACCTCGATCCCCTTCGGCGTCCCGGTCGAACCCGAGGAGTGGATGACGTACGCCAGCGCGTCCGGGGTCGCGGTCCGCGCCGGGCGGCCGGCCTTCCCTTCCCCGGGCTCATCCGCGAGGAGGACGCGGGCGCCGTGCTGCGGGAGCGCGGGCCCGGAGTGGCGTGTCGCCACCAGCACCGGAGCCCTGGCCTGGTCGAGGATCGAGGCCAGGCGCCGGGGCGGATGGGTGGGGTCCAGCGGGAGGTAGGCGCCGCCGGCCTTGAGGATGGCGAGCGCGCCCACCACCATCTCCAGCGAGCGCTCCACGCACAGGCCCACCTTCACCTCGGGCCCCACGCCGAGGGCGATCAACCGGCGCGCCAGCCGGTTGGCGCGCTCGTCCAGCTCCCGGTACGTGAGCGACCGGTCCTGGAACACCACCGCCTTCGTCTCCGGCGCCCGGTCCACCTGCGCCTCGATCAACTCGTGCACGCAGGCGCCGTCCGGGTACCCGGCGCGGGTGTCGTTCCACTCCACCAGGAGCCGCCGGCGCTCGGGCTCCGTCAGCAGCGCCAGCTCCGGCAGGCGGCGCTCCGGCGAGGCCGCCGCGTCCGCCAGCAGCGTCGTGAGGTGGCCGATCAGCCGGGTCACCGTGGCGTGGTCGAACAGGTCGGTGCTGTACTCCACGGTGCCGCGCAGCCCGTCCGGGTGCTCCGAGAACGAGAGCGTGAGGTCGAACTTGGACAGCGTGGGCTGGGGCTCGGGCGGGGACGCCGCGACCGCGGCGGCGGCCTGGGCGGGCGCGTTCTGCAGGACGAACATCACCTGGAAGAGCGGGTTGTGGCTCAGCGTCCGCTCCGGGTGCAGCTCCTCCACCAGCTTCTCGAACGGCAGGTCCTGGTGCGCGTATGCGCCCAGCGTCACCTCCCGCACCTGGCCCAGCAGCTCGCGGAAGGTGAGCTCCCGGCCGGGCCTCGTCCGGATCACCAGCGTGTTGACGAAGAAGCCGATGAGCGGTTCGACGTCGGCGCGGGTGCGGTTGGCGATGGGCGTGCCGACCGCCAGGTCCGCCTGTCCCGTGTAGCGGAACAGCAGCGCGTGGAAGGCCGCCATCAGCGTCATGAACAGGGTGACGCCTTCGCGCCGCGACAGGTCGGCCAGCGCGTCGCTCACCTCGCGGCGCACGGTGAAGGCCTGCCACGCGCCCCGGAAGGTCTGGACCGCCGGCCTGGGTCGATCCGCCGGCAGCTCCAGCACGCGGGGCGCGCCGTCCAGCGCCCGCCGCCAGTAGTCCAGCAGCGACGCCAGCCGTTCGCCCTGGAGGTGCTCCCGCTGCTGCTGCGCGTAGTCGGAGTACTGCAGCGGCAGCTCCGGCAGCGGGGACAGCCGGCCCGCCGCGAACGCCTCGTACAGCGCGCCCAGCTCCCGCATCAGGATGCCGGTCGACCACCCATCCGAGGCGATGTGGTGCGTCGTCAGCACCAGCGTGTGGTCCTGCTCGTCCGCCCGGATCAACAGGGCCCGAACCAGCGGGCCCCGCGCCAGGTCGAACACGTGCATCGCTTCACCCGCGATGAGGCGCTGCAGCTCCGCCTCCCGCGCGCCGCGCGGAAGGCTTCGCACGTCCGCGAGCGGGACCGGCACCGGCTCCGCCGGCCCTACCCGCTGCACGGGCTTCCCCTGCTCCACCGGGAACGTGGTGCGCAGGCTCTCGTGCCGGCGCACCAGCTCGCTCACCGCTCGCCCCAGGGCGGTGGCGTCCAGCGGGCCCGGGAACCGGATGGCCGCCGGCAGGTTGTAGACCGGCGTCCCCGGCTGGAGCTGGTCCAGGAACCACAGCCGCTCCTGGGCGAACGACAGCGGGCGCGGCGCGGAGGGGTCCCTCGCCGCGACCGGCCCGCGGGCACGGCGTGGCCCGCGGGCGCGCATCCGCCGATCCAGCTCCTCCAGCTGCGCCGGGGAGAGCGCGCCGATCCGTCGAGCGATCTCGTCCATCCGGGGCTAGGCGGCGCTGGCGGCGGCGGCGGACCCGGCGCCCCGGGCGATGTCCTCCCGGTACCCGGAGGCGAGCAGTGCGGCGTCGAGCAGGTCCCAGAGGCTGACGAGGGAGTCGAGGAAGTCGTTGACGCCCTCCAGGATCAGCGGCCGGGTCTCGTCGTTGAGCACCGCGGAGACGGCGGCCACGGCGTTCTTCTCGTGCTGCTGTTCCGCCCCGATCTCCCCGTAGTGCTCCAGCAGGTAGTGCATCTCCGGGTCTTTCATGGTGGCGCCGTACAGCCCGCTGTCGATCAGGGCGTGCTTCTCGCCGGGGATGAGCTGCCCGTTGGAGATCATCTCCAGCGCCAGGGCGGAGCCCAGGTTGCGCAGCGTGCTCTCGCGGTCCGCCCGCTTGCGGCGGTCGAACACCTGGATGGCCTTGCGGGTCTGCCGCATCAGCCCGGTGACCGGGTCGTAGCCGGGGAGGTTGCCCAGGATCCGGTCGGAGTCCACCCGGAGCTGCCGCTCCACCGCCGGCGCGTCGTCCAGGTTCGAGCATACGACGCGGTTCGCCCGGCGGTTCACCAGGTAGCCCGCCATCTTCGCCAGCTCCGGACCGTGGTCGGACTCGCTCTCCACGATCTCCTCCAGCAGCTGGCTCTGCTTGGCCAGCCCGTGCTGCTGCAGCGCCTGGGGGAGGGCCCAGCCCGGGCGCGTGGAGGCGCAGAAGCTCTGGATCTGGTGGAACAGCGCGCCCACCACCTCCGAGGGCGGATTCACGTCCGCCCAGTCCTGGAAGATGGGGTGGGTGAAACAGCGGTGATTGCGGATGTACTCCAGCACGTCATCCATCGTCTTGGGGGACCTGGGCATCTGATTTTCCTTTCTCAACGAGCTCAACGAATCAACCTTCCGTAGCGGTCGACGGGCTTCCATTCCTCTTCGAATTCCTTGTTGTTGTTGAACTTGAGCAAGCCCGGCAGGAACACCTTGGGGCTGCCGCCGTGGGGGTTGCTGATGTCGCCGTTCCAGCGGTCGTCCAGCGGCTCACCCTCGAGCTGGTACCGGGTGTCGGACGTCAAGCGGCAGCGGTTGACCGGCGACCGGTTGTCGAGCGCCGCGTGCGCCAGGTAGATGCTGAAGCACATCACGTCCCCGGCGCGGAAGTTGGTGGTGAGCCACCGGCCTCCCAGCTGCTCCTGCAGCGCCAGCGGGTCGTTGCTGAGCCAGCCGATCTTGTCGCGGTCCGCGTCCTTGGCCCAGTAGCCCTCCAGCTGCCTGGCCTTGTGGCTCCGCTCCAGGACGATGAGCGATCCCTCCTCGCGCGCGACGTCGCCGATGGGGATCCAGGAGGACCACAGGTTGCGCGTGCCGCGCCCGACGTAGACGACGTCGCAGTGGAGCCCGCAGCCCTCGCCCGGCCGGACGAAGCGCGGCCACTTGAAGTCGAAGGTGGCGACCTTGCCGCCGAGGAACTTCTCGTAGAACGAGACCAGCCGCCGGTTCTTCACCACGTTGTTGTAGGCCTGGCCGCTCTGGATGCTCTGGTTGAAGGCGAACAGGTTCACCTTGTCGATGAACGTGTTCTCCTGCTGGATGCCCTCCAGGACGTCGTGGCGGATGCTGTCGATCTCGCCGACGATCGCG
>DATBSS010000100.1:0-1817 GCA_036559665.1 Myxococcaceae bacterium | reverse complement strand
GATGCGGCCGCCGTCCTGCTTGATCTTCCGGTCGCCGCCGTCGAGCTGGTACGTCTTCCCGTCGTCGCCTTCGAGGACCCAGATGCCGGTCTCGATGTCCCGGAAGGCGACCTTCCCGGTGAGCCGCATCAGGCGGCCTCTTTCTTCAGCATCGCGCGGGCGATCAGCAGGCAGAGGCCCGCGTTGACCACCAGCCACGGGATGGCGAGGAAGGTGAACGGCAACCAGGACAGGGCAGGAGCGCCCGCGAACGCCGAGTACCCCAGCACCCCGGCGAAGCCGATGGCCATGCCGCCCACGATGGGCCGGAACCCCTTGCCCTTGATGCCGAAGAGGGCGAGCAGGCCCGGCAGCAGCGCGCTGTACACCAGCGGGTTCGCCGTCTTGCCGCGGCCGAAGATGATCTTCTCCAGCCAGTCGGGGATGGGGAGGCGGATGGTCTCCAGCACCGCGTTCCCGTGCGCCCCGCCGAGCCACGGCAGGAAGAACAGGCCCACGGTCACCAGCAGCGCCGGGATCAGGAACGACGGCTTGAGCGCCACGTTCAGGTAGCCGGGGCGGGCGCGCCCGCGCAGGGTCAGCAGCACCACGCCCAGCAGGCCCGCGGCCCACAGCAGCGGCGACCAGTTGGTGGCCACGTCCGCGCTCGCGGCGAGGTCGTCCGCCGGCGTCTCCTCGGCGGCAGCGGCAGGGGCCTCCTCCCCGGCCTCCTTGGGGTTCTTGAGCGCCTTGAGCGACTTCTCCGCGTTGAGGATGCCGTGACCGTACTGGTCCGACCACGCCTTCCCGCCCACCTGCTCCGCGCCCTGGTAGAGCGCCTTCTCCACCTGCTCCGGCGTCTTGGCGCCGGCGGCGATCAGCAGCGCGGCCACGCCCGCCACGTGCGGCGTCGCCATGCTGGTGCCCTGGTAGTAGGCGTAGACGGACTTGGACGGGTCGGTCGGGCTGATGGTGTTCTGGAGGATGCCGCGCTGCTCGCCCTTGCTCTTGTCACCGCCGGGGGCGGCGATGTCCAGCTCCTTGCCCCAGGACGAGTACGGCGCCTTCTGGCCCTCCGGCCCCACCGACGCCACCGCCACCGCGCCCGGGTACGCCGCCGGGTACTCCACCCGGCCCTGGCCGGTGTTGCCCGCGGCGCAGATCACCGTCACGCCCTTCTTCCGCGCGTACGCCACCGCGTCCGCCATCACCTGCGAGTACCCACCGCCGCCGAGCGACATGTTGATCACGTTCGCGCCGTGGTCCGCGGCCCAGCGGATGGCGTCCGCGATGTCCGCCGAGGTGCCGCGGCCGAAGTGGTCCAGCACCTTCACCGGCATCAGGGTGGCCTCGAAGGCGACGCCCGCCACGCCCTCCTTGTTGTTGGTCATCTGGGCGATGGTGCCGGCGACGTGCGTGCCGTGGCCGTGGTCGTCGTTGGCGTGCTCGTTGTCGTTGACGAAGTCGTAGCCCTTGGCGAACTTCGCGCCCTTCAGGTCGGGCACCTGCCGGAATTCGTCGTTGTCCTCGTACGCGATGCCGGTATCCAGCACCGCCACCACCGCGCCCTTCCCCTTGCTGGTCTGCCACGCCTTCGGCATGTGGATCTGCCGCAGGTTCCACTGCTTGTCGTAGTCCGGGTCATTGGGCTGGAAGCCCTCGCTGTCCTCGGGCGCCGGGCCCCGGAGCGGAAGGGCCTCCGACTTGAAGCTGTCCGGCTCCGGGATGGAGTACTGGATCAGCGGCTCCGCGGACTCCACGTCCGGGTTCTCGCGGATCCGCGCCAGCGCGCCCGCCACGTCGTCCACGCCTACCGCCAGCGCGATGCCGTCGTCCTC
>DATBSS010000099.1:0-15810 GCA_036559665.1 Myxococcaceae bacterium | reverse complement strand
CGCCTGCTCGACGACCCACGTGACGAGCAGCTGGAAGGACCCCTCGGCCGCGCAGGCGAACCTCCAGAAGGTCCTGGTGGTAGCCATGGTTCCCCAGGAGACCGTCCGCCGGAACCTCGAGCAGGAGATGGTGGCTCGGCTCCAGCAGCGGGGCGTCCAAGCCGTCCCCAGCAACCAGTTCATCCAGGAAGGGTCCAGCATCACCCGTGACGGCGTGAAGCAGGTCGTCGAGAACAACGGCTTCGACGCCGTGCTGGTCACGCAGTACCTGGGCACCCAGCGCGAGCTCGAGTACTACCCGGGGACGTACTACGACTACTTCGGGTACTACTCCCCGATGGTCTACGACTCCGGGTACGTGAGGGAGACCACGACGGTCAAGCTCGAGTCCCGCTTGTTCGACGCGAAGGAGGGCGGGCGGCTGCTGTGGTCCGCCGCGACCTCGACCGTGGATCCCTCCTCGGCCGAGAAGGCGATCCCCACGGTGGCCCAGAAGATCGTGGAGAAGCTCGAGAAGGACGTGCGCATCTGAGCGATCAGGACCTGGGGGCGCAGAGGTCGTTCTGCACGGCGTAGCGGACGACCTCGGCCAGGCGGTGGAGCTGCAGCTTGCGCATGATGGCGCCGCGATGCGTCTCCACCGTCTTGGTGCTGATCTTGAGGAGCTCCGCGATCTCCCGCGTCCGCTGGCCGGCGACCACCAGCTCCAGCACGGCGTTCTCGCGCGCCGTGAGGAGGGGTGACCCGGCCGGTGGGCCGGCGGGGACCTGCGGGCTGGTGTAGCGCTCGCGCGCCGCCACCGACGCGACGGCGGCGATCAGCCGTTCGCCCGAGTCCGAGACGAGCAGGTACCCGCCCGCGCCGAGCTCGAACGCGCGCTGGGCCAGGGCGGGGGAAGGCTCGTTGGCCAGGAGCAGCACCGCGCCGGCCTCCGCGGCGCCCGCGACGGTGGAGAGGTGCTGGACCCCGCCAAGGATGACGACGTCCGGGGCGGCCGCCGTGGCCAGGTGGACGGCCTCGTCCGCCGAGGTCGCTTCGGCGCAGACCTCGAAGCCGGGGTGCTTCCGCAGAATCTCGCTCAGCCCGGCCCGGAAGAGATCGCGGGCGTCGGCGAGGAGGATCCGGATCATGCGCCCAACATAGGAAGCGGCGCGTCAGGCCAGTATCTGGCCCGGCGGGCAAGGCCTTGTTCCCTGGGCGATTCAAGCGCCGCTTCGGTATTTTCCCCGATGCAGGCCCGGGGCGGCCGTCATGTCGCGCCAGTAACCGTGCCTCGTCGCGAGCGACGATGAGACTGTCGGCCGGTGCTCAGTCGGCGCGGATGGTTGCCCCATCTCGCGCCGAATCACTTCCCGAGCTCGCGCCAGGTGATTACCTCTCGTGCGCCAGTTTCCCTGTTGTGTCGTGAAACCCTTCCCGGTTGGGAAATCCAGTCTTCTCGGGCCGGAGCCAGTCGAGGTGGCAATGAACGTGGGTGCCAACACGGGCCTCGCGGATCCACCGCAACGGCTGGAAGCCTGGGCGCCGCCGGACGCGTTCGACGACTACCGCCTGGTGCGGCGGCTGGGGATGGGGAGCGGCGGCCTGGTGTACCTGGCGCAGGACCAGATCCTCGAGCGCGCGGTGTCCGTGAAGTTCCTCCGGGCGCTGGACGCGGAGTCGCTGGTCCGCTTCATGGTGGAGGCGCGGGCGGCCGCGCGGCTGCAGCACCCCAACGTGGTGACGCTCTACCGGGCGGGCCGTCTCGGGGACCGGCCCTACCTGGTCACCGAGTACGTGCCGGGGACCGCCCTGGACCGGGTGCCCAAGCCTCTGGGCTGGGAGAAAGCGCTTTCTTACGCGCTCGACCTCTGCCGGGGCCTGTCGGCGGCGCACCGCCACGGCGTGCTCCACCGCGACCTCAAGCCGGCCAACGCCGTCGTCACCGAGGCGGGCGAGGTGAAGCTGCTGGACTTCGGGCTGGCCAAGCTGTCCGGCCAGGACCGCCCGCCGGAGGATGCGCCCCGGGACGCGCCCGCGCTGGAGCTGAACGAGGAAGGGCTCAGCGTGGCCGGCGTCATCGTGGGGACGCCCTATTACATCGCCCCCGAGACGTGGCGGGGCGAGCCGGCCTCCGCCAGGTCCGACCTGTACTCGCTGGGGGCGCTCCTCTACGAGCTGTGCGCGGGGCGCCCGCCCGGCCACGACCTGGGGGACGACCTGCCGCTCCCGAGGGCCGTCCAGCTCCGGGACGCGCCGCCGCTTTCCCGGGTGGCTCCCTCCGCGCACCCGGCGTTCGCGCAGATCGTCGACCGCTGCCTGCGCCGGGACCCGGCGGAGCGCTTCGCCGCGGCGGAGGAGATGCTGGGCGCCCTGGAGGCGCTGGCCGCCAGGGACCCGGAGGGCCCGCTCCCCGAGGGCAACCCGTACCGCGGGCTCCAGCCGTTCGAGGCGGAGCACCGCGCGCTCTTCTTCGGGCGGCGCCGGGCGGTGACGGCGGTGCTGGACCGGCTGCGGAGCGAGCCGTTCGTGATGCTGGCCGGCGACTCCGGGGTGGGGAAGTCCTCGCTCTGCCTGGCGGGGGTGCTCCCGGCGATCGCCGAGGGCGCGCTGCGCGAAGGCCGCGCGTGGCAGGTGGTGCGGATGGTGCCGGGTCGTTCGCCCTGCGCGTCGCTGGCGGCGGCGCTCTCGCCTGCGGTGGGGATGCCGGAGGCGGCGCTGGAGGCGCTCTTGAGGGAAGGCCCTGGCCCCTTCGTCCGGCAACTGCGCGCGGTGCTCCGGGAGAACCGGGGCCTCTTGCTCTACGCCGACCAGATGGAGGAGCTGGTCACGCTCGGCCCGCAGGAGGACGCCGCCCTGGTGGCGACGGCGCTGGAGCCGCTGGCCGCGGGGTCGCCCGGGCTCCGGCTCCTGGGCAGCGCCCGCTCCGACTTCCTCACCCGGCTGGCGGCGCTCCCGGGCCTGGGCGACCACCTGTCGCGCGCCATCTTCCTGGTCCGCTCCCTCTCCGCCCAGGAGCTGCGCGAGGCGGTGGTGGGCCCGGCGCGGATGAAGGGGGACCGCTTCGAGTCCGAGGCGCTGGTGAACGACCTGGTGACCTCCGCCGAGCGCGCCGGCGGCGGGCTGCCGCTGCTCCAGTTCGCGCTGGCCGAGCTGTGGGAAGCGCGCGACGCCGGCACCCGGACGATCACCGCCGGGAGCGTGGAGGCGATCGGCGGGGTGGGCGGTGCGCTGGCGCGGCACGCCGAGTCGGTGCTGAGGGCGCTCTTGCCGGAGCAGCGCACCGCGGCCCGCGCGGTGCTCCTCCGCCTGGTCACCGCGGAGGGCACGCGCGCGCGGCGCCTGGAGGTGGAGCTCCTGGAGGTGCACCGCGCGGCCAGGCCGGCGCTGGAGGCGCTGGTGCGCGGGAGGCTGGTGGTGGCGCGCGAGGCGGACGGCGCGGCCACGTACGAGATCGCCCACGAGGCGCTCCTGGCCGGCTGCGCCACGCTGGCGGGCTGGCTGGGAGAGGAGGCGGAGACGCGCGCCGCGCGCGAGCGGCTCTCCCTGGCCGCGGCGGACTGGGAGCGCCGGGGCCGGGACCCGGAGGCGCTCTGGGGCGCGTGGGCGCTGGACGGGGCGGCGGGGGTCGGGCCCCAGGGGCTGACCTGGCGCGAGCTGGAATTCCTGGAGGCGTCCCGCCGGGGCGTGCGGCGCCGGCAGCGGCGGCGCCGCACCGCGGTCCTGGCCGGGTTGTCGCTGGTCCTGGCCGCCGGCGGGCTGGCGCGGTCCGCGGTGGGCCGGCAGCGGGAGCGCGCCATCTCCGAGCAGGAGGCCCGCGGGAGATCCGCCCTGGAGCTGGCGCGGCGGCAAGCGGAGGCGCTTCACGGCCGGCGCGAGGAGACGTACCGGCGGTTCGACCGGGGAGAGGGAGACGCCGCGGAACAGGCCTGGCAGCAGGTCCGCGCCGAGGAGCGGGAGGTGGACCGGCGCTACGGGGAGGCGGTGGCGGCGCTGGAGTCGGCGAGCGCGCTGGGCGGCGCGAGGGACGAGCTCCGGCAGGCCATGGGCCAAGTCTATCTCGGGCGGGCGCTGCTGGCGGAGGCCGGGCACCGGGATGAGGCCCGCGACCTGTACCTGGAGCGGATGAGGGCGAACGACCCGGGCGGGGACCTGGACCGCGCCTGGACCGGGACCGCCGGCGTGGAGATCGACGGGCCTGCGGGAGCGGCGATCTCCGCCAGCTGGTTCGAGCGCCGCCCGGACGGCAGCTACCTGGAGGTCCACGTGCTGGGGGCGAGGTCCTTGCCGGCGACGCTGGTGCTTCCGCCCGGCTCCTACCTCCTCCATCTCACCGCCGGAGGACAAGGAGCGATCAAGTACCCACTGCTGCTGGCGCGCGGCGAGATGCGGCGGGTGTCCCTGTCGTTCCCGGCGGATGTGGAGGTTCCCGAGGGCTTCGTCTCCGTGCCGGCCGGGCCGTTCCTGTTCGGGAGCGGCGACGACGACAGCGCGCGGCAGTTCTTCGGCACCGTGCCCATCCACCGGTTGGAGACGGGGTCGTTCCTCATCGCCCGGCGGGAGACCACCTACGCGGAGTGGATCGAGTTCCTGGAGGCGCTCCCGCCCGGCGAGCGCGAGCGGCGCGTCCCGCGGGCGTCCGCTTCGGGGCTGTTGGGCGGGCTGCGGCTGTGGCCGCCCGGCGACGAGCGCGGCTGGACCCTGGAGCTGCAGCCCACCGGCACCGGCGCCCCGTCCCGCGCGGCGGCGGACGAGCCGACCACGTTCCCCGGCCGGACCGCGCGGAGGAGCCAGCGCTGGCTCGACTTCCCGGTGGCGGGCGTGTCCTTCGAGGACGCCCGGGCGTACGCGCGCTGGCTGAGCGACAGCGGCCGGGTGCCGGGCGCGCGTCTGTGCACCGAGCGCGAGTGGGAGCGGGCCGCCCGCGGCGCCGACGGCCGGAGCTATCCGCACGGCGACCGGCTCTCGCCCGGCGACGCCAACTTCGACGCCACCTACGGCAAGGCGCCGGACGGGTTCGGCCCGGACGAGGTGGGCTCCCACCCGGCGTCGCGGAGCCCCTTCGGCGTGGACGACCTGGCCGGGAACGTGTGGGAGTGGACCACCGCGTCCGTGGGGCCGCCGGTCCCCGTCCTCCGGGGCGGCGCCTACTACTTCAACGCCAGCACCGCCCACGCGGCCAACCGCCAGTTGCCGGAGCCCACCCTCCGCGATCCGACCGTGGGCCTCCGCATCTGCGCCTCCGCCTCCTTCCAGGCTTTACCCCCGCAGCACCCCCAGGAGTCTCCATGAACCCTCAGTGCTTCACAGCCGCCGCGCTCGTCATCCTCACCGGTTGTGGCCCCGCCCCCGGGCCGGAGGTGGAGGCCGACTCCCCCCTGCCGATGAGCGTGTCGGAGCTGAACGGCACATCCGTCGCCCCCGGCGCGCCGTCCCTGACCGGGTGCTTCCTGACCGACTCCGTGGCTGGGGAGCCCATGCTCATGGGCTGCAGCAACAACGGTCCGCTGCTCGGGTCCACCCTGGCATTCGTGAGCCTGGAGTCGATCACGGCGCCGGACGGCTCGGCGGTGGACGTGGCGGCGCTCCAGGGCAGCCACCTCACCGGGCGCGTGAACGGCGTGCAGATCGGCAGTGAGGCATTCGTGGGCGCGCGCTTCAACGCCACCGTCACGGATGGGAGCCAGATGCGGCTCCAGCTCGACGGCGCGGTCCCCGGCCACTCCGGCTCCCAGGAGGGCGTCTGGCGCTACGATTTCTCGTACCTGGATTCGATGGGGCAATGGAAGCCGCTCTGCGACAAGACCCACGACGGCGCGGTGGTTGTGTCCGGCCGGTGGGACTACCACCAGGGCGCCCGCGGCGACGGGTCGAAGACGGACGACCGCAGGGTCTTCACCATCGGCTGCCAGGGCTCCGCGATCGAAAAGTGCATCGTCGCGGGGTACGAGCCGTGGGCGTCGGCCGGCGGCGTCTCGCTGGACGCGTACCATCAGGCGTGCGTGCGGATGATGCGGGCGGATTACTGCGGCGACGGCGTCTCCCACACCACCCGGGGGCGGCAGGTCAACCTCTACGACACGCTCGGCCTCGAGGTGGACGGGAAGCCATGGGTGAAGGAGGCGGAGTGGACGGCCTCCGGTGCGCGCTGCCTGAACCCGGCCAACCTGACCATGGCGGATGCGCCCTGCATCTCGCTCCTGGGGAGCAGCTCGTGCGGCGAGCCGTCCAACGTCGGCGCCGACACCTTGATCGTCTCCGAGACGAAGAAGACCGGCGGGCGCGACGGGCACTAGCGCTTGAGGAGACCTTCCGCTTCCAGCGCCGCTTTCACCGACGGCCGGTCCCGCAGGCGCGAGCGGTACCGCTGCAGGCCCGGCCACCTGGCGAGGTCGAACCCGGCCGGCCGGATCCAGTTCACCACCGTGAGCAGGTAGCAGTCGGCGATGGTGAACGACTCGCCGGAGTCGGCGAGGAACGGCCGGTCTCCGAGGCGCCGCTCCACCCAACTCAGACGCTGCTGGAGCCGCTCGGCCTGGGCCGGCTTCTCCGCCTCGCAGCCCGGGTGGAAGAAGGGCCAGAAGGACTTGTGGATCTCGGTGGCGATGTAATTCAGCCATTCCTGGAGGCGGTAGCGTTCGAAGGTCCCGTTCGCGGGCGCAAGCTTCGACGCCGGCGCCTGGTCGGCGACGTACTGGAGCACCGCGGCGACCTCGGTCAGCCGCTCGCCGTTGTCGAGCTCCAGCACCGGGACGTACCCCTTCTCGTTGACGGTCTCGAGCGCCGCGCCGTTCTCCAGCGCGTGCTTCTCCATCTCGTAGCGGACGAGTTGGAACGTCATCCCCGCTTCCCGCATGGCGACGTGCGGCGCCAGCGAGCAGGCCCCCGGCATGTAGTAGAGCTTCATCCCGTCCTTCTACCCCGGCGGGCGCCGGTCCCTCCAGGCACTCGTCGTTGTGCTACAAAGCGCGAGCCCCTCGTCCCCGGAGGTACCCATGCGTCGGATCTCGCTGGTGGTGTTCGCGCTCATTGGCCTGTCGTCTGGTTTCGCGCTCGCGTCGACGCGCGCTCAGCCGGAATCCCCCTCGGTGGGCTGTTCGCAATACAAGACGTACCAGACGTGCAACGCCGATCCCCGCTGCATGTGGTACGGCGCAGGGGTCTGCGGCCCGAAGATCGACTGATCGCGCGCCGTGGGGGGAGGCCGGAGCAGCACGCGAACCTGGGGGTGGTTGGCCGCCGCGTCCGCCGTGGCGGTAGCGGCCTTCGTCTGGCTCGCGGGCCGGCATGATCCCGGCGGCGCGCTCCGGTTCCGCTCCCAGGGGTTCGAGGCCCGGACGGCCGGCGGTTTCGACGTGGTGTCCTTCTCCCCGGCCGAGGTGGAGCTGAGGCTGTACTGGTCGGACCCCGGCGGGAAGCCGCTGCGCACCTACGCCGCGCTCGAGCAGGCGGTGGAGGCCGATGGCCGGACGCTCCTGGCGGCGACGAACGCCGGCATCTTCGAGCCGGGCCTCGTCCCGACCGGGTTGTACGTCCAGCGCGGCTCCACGCAGCGCGCCCTGGAGCGCGGCCGCGGCCGGGGAAACTTCTACATGAGGCCCAACGGCGTGTTCTTCATGGAGGGCGGCCGCGCCCGCGTCCTCGAGACCGGCGAGTACGCGAAGGCGAGCCCGCATCCGGGCGAGGCCACCCAGTCCGGCCCCCTGCTGGTCCGCGCCGGCCAGCTCCACCCGCAGCTCACCCCCGCCTCCGGCAGCCTCGCCATCCGCAGCGCGATCGGCGTGCGAGCGGACGGGGCCGTGGTGCTCGCCGTCAGCCGCGAAGAGGTGAACCTCTACGCAGCGGCGGCGTTCATGCGCGACCAGGAGCGTTGTCCGGACGCGCTCTACCTCGACGGGTACATCTCCACGCTGCACGTGCCCGCCGCGAAGCGCCCGGCGCGGCAGCGCTACGACTACGCGGGGATGATCGCTCTGCTGGGGCGCTAACATCCCGAGGCGCTCGTATTCGCCGAAGTGAATGGCGCCCGGGAGGCCCGCATGGAATCGTTCCGGCCTTCCCGCACGGAGACCTGACATGAATACGACCAGGCGGTTTTCTGCGCTGCTGTCGGCGGCGCTGGTGGTGGGGGCGTGCACGGGGAAGGACGGCATCGACGGACTGAACGGATCCCAGGGCCCCACCGGAGCCCAGGGCCCGGCCGGGGGTACCGGTGGAACCGGCCCGCAGGGCCCAGAGGGGCCGGCAGCGGCGCTGGGGGGCAACCTGGCGCGCGCGCGAGGCGTGGAGGCCGGCGCCCCGCTCTCCTCACTGGTGGCGGTGACCTTCACCAGCGACCAGGGGACGGGCGCGACGAACATCCCGGACCTCGTCAAGCAGCGCACGAGGGCGCTGGCCCGGGGAAACCTCCCGTCAACGGTCCAGTTCCCACTGGCGGTCGCCGCCACGGACTCGCTGCGCACGCTCAAGGGCACGCGCACGACGGTGATCCTCAAGTGGATGGACCCGCTCGCCTTCACCGCGGGGGCGGACACCCTGCGCTTCGGCGCCAACACCGATTACCTGGCGTACTTCGGTGACGGCTGGGACGCCCAGGCCGGCGACCCACCGCATTGGCGCGGCAGCCCCGCCTCCGGCTGGCTGTGGGCGAACCACGAGTACATCTCCAACAGCAAGCCCGCGCCGACCACGGCCCCCACCGGCCAGCACCTGCTCTTCGGCCGCTTCCTGAGCTACTTCGGGAAACTGGCCGGCAGCCCCGCGTCCCAGACCTGGTCGTCGGCGGACCTGGAGGCGTACAAGCAGAGCTGGAAGCGGCAGGTGGGCGGCTCCTGGTTCCGGGTGATCCAGGATCCGGCGACCGGCGAGTGGCTGGTCGACTACGGCGCGACGGCGGTCCGGTACGACGCCACCAGCAACACGCTGGCGAAGGTGACCGGGCAGGCGATCTCGACCACCGCCGCGGATGACACCGGGGCCACGCTGCCTGCCGGCGTCGTGCCCGGCATCCACTCCGACTGCGCGGGCGGCCAGACGCCGTGGGGGACCATCATCACCGCCGAGGAGAACACCCAGGGCGCCTACGGCGACATGGAGACCGACTGGTCCAGCGACAACCGCTTCACCACCGGCCGCGGGTTCGACCCGGGCGCCAATGTCTCGCCGAACACCGCCGCGGTCACGGCCTCCGACTTCGGGACGGACTTCATCGGCGGCTCGGCGACCACCTACGCGACCACCGACATGTACGGGTACATCGTGGAGATCGACCCCGGCCAGCCGGCCACCGAGTACTACGGCAAGACCACGGCGGGCGTCGGCCACCGGAAGATCGGCTCCATGGGCCGCGCGCGCTTCGAGAACTCCACGTTCGCCGTCGGCGCCGACTGGAAGCTCACGCCGGGCCAGAAGGTGGTCCTGTATTCGGGGGACGACCGTCCCAGCGGGCGCCTCCTCAAGCTCGTGTCGAGCCAGCCGTACACCGCCGGGATGACGAAGGCGCAGGCGCGGGCGCTGCTGGACCAGGGCGACCTCTACGTCGCGCACTTCGCCGGGCTGGACAACGCCACCGGCGACACCCTGGTCGGGGGGGCGGTGCCGTCTCCGACTGCGCCGGGGCAGGGGCGGTGGATCAAGCTCTCGGTCACCAGCGCGGACGCGGCGCCCAACGCGACGGCGCTCGGCGCGCCGGGCACCACCGTGGGCGCGGCGCTGCAGGACGTGAACTACAACGGGATCGGCGGCTTCCCGGACGACGACTCGGTCCGGCGCGCGCTGTTCACCGTCTGCGCCAAGCTCGGCGTGATGGAGATGAACCGCCCCGAGGACATCGAGTGGAACCCGCTCGACCCCTCCGGCAAGCCCCGCATCTACATCGCCTTCACCCAGCACCTCCGGCGCACCCAGCTGGACCAGCAGGGCGTGCTGATCCCCCCGGCCACGCAGCCGTCCACCGCGCCGCGGGCGGACCGCACCGGCTCCATCTTCTGGGTGGAGGAGGCCACCCCGGCCAACCCCGCCGCCTCGGCGACGTTCACCTACGGGCGGGCCTGGAAGGGCACCGTGGGCCGGGGCCTGTATGACGCGGCGATGCCGGACAACCTCATCGTCGACAAGCAGGGTGGCGTGTTCTTCGGGACCGACGGGAACTTCGGAGTCAACGGCCACTCCGACGCCCTCTATTACCTGGACCTGGACCCCGCGAACGCCACCGGCGCGCCGGGCGTGGTGGGCGAGGGCACCTTCGGCAAGGGGCTCCGCATCGCCGCCGTCCCCAGCGACGCGGAGGCCACCGGTCCGGCGTTCAACTCGGACATGACCTCGCTCTTCCTCTCGGTGCAGCACCCCGGCGAGGACGTGTTCAGCGCCTGGCCGTGAGCCGGAAGGCCTGGGTCATCGCCGCCGGCGCCGCGGCCCTCTGCGGAGGCGCGGCGGTGGCGGTGGCGGTGACCGGGCGCGGCGGCCCGGGCTACGACCCGCTCGCCTACGCGCGGGAGCACGAGGGCCGGCCCGGGAACCGGGAGGCGACGGTCCCGCCGGCCTGCTACCTGCGCACCGGGGGCCGCCACAACACCTGCTGGACCTGCCACACGCAGCCGGTGGGCCCCAACGAGATCAACGACGCGGACCTCCAGGTCAGCTACGCCTTCTCCGCCTTCGCCAGCACCAACCACTGGGAGAACGTCCTCTCCAGCCCGGGCGGCGAGGCGAAGGACTGGAGCGACGGCCGCGTCCTCGACTACGTCCGGGCCGACAACTACCGCGCGCTGCGCGCCGCGCTGAAGCGGACGCCTGGGTACCAGGGCTTCGTCCCGGACGTGGACCTGGAGGCGGGGTTCGACGAGGACGGGTTCGCGCGCGACGGCAGCGGCTGGCGCGAGGTCCGCTACAAGCCGTTCCCCTCGGGCGGCTGGCCGACCAGCGGCGGCAACGCGGGCGAGGTGCTGGTGCGCCTCCCGCCGGCCTTCCGGCGCCAGGCCGGAGGCGGTGAATCGAAGGCCGTCTACCAGCTCAACCTCGCCCTGCTGGAGGCCGCGGTGGCCGCGCCGGAGGACGACCGCGCCGGCCGCCGGGTGGAGCCGGTGGACGAACGATTGATCGACTTCGACCTGGACGGCGACGGCGCGCTGGGGACGGCGGAGCGCGTGCACCGGCTGCCGGAGACGTACGCCGGCGCCGCGCGGGGCGTGAAGGTGGAGCGGCTGCTGTACCCCGAGGGCACCGAATTCCTCCACCCGGTGCGCTACCTGGATCCGGACGCGCCGTCGTTCGCCGCGCGGCGAATGAAGGAGCTGCGGTATTCGCGCAAGGTGCAGGAGCTGGGCGCGTGGGGGAGGAACTACGCGTACGAAGAGGCGCGCGAGGAGAAGGAGCGGGCCAGGGCGCCGCACCCGCCGGGCAACTACGAGGTGGGCCTGCGCGGCGGCATTGGCTGGCAGCTGCAGGGGTTCATCGAGGACGCGGACGGGCGGCTGCGCGCCCAGACGACGGAGGAGCACCTGTTCTGCATGGGCTGCCACGCGAACCTGGGCGTGCTGGTGGACGGGACGTTCGCGCTGCCGCGCAAGGTGCCGGGCCGCGACGGCTGGCGCGCGCAGGATCTGCGGGGCATGAAGGACGTCCCGCAGGCCGGCCACGCGGAGGGCGAGGTGGCGGTGTACCTCCGCCGGGCTGGCCTGGCGCACGAGTTGGGAGAGAACGACGAGCTGGCCGCGAAGCTCCTGCCGGGCGGGAACCTGGACGAGGCCGCGGTGCGCCGCGCCGGCCCGGGCGGCGACCAGGACCTGGCCAGCCTGCTCCTCCCGTCGCGCGAGCGCGCCCTGGTCCTGGATCGCGCGTACCTGTCGCTGGTGAAGCGGCAGCGGTTCGACCTGGGGCGGGACGCGCTGCCGTCGCCCGCCCGGCGCGTGCTCCGGAGCGTGGAGGGCGAGGAGACCCGCCTCACCGTCCTCCGCGACGGGAGGCTGCACCTGCGCTGGGAGTGACGGTGGTGCCCCGGTCCGCCATCACTGCGACACAATGCAGGCGGGGACGGCTTTCCCGTGGATGAAATTCCTCATGCACTTCTCTCCAGGGCCGCAGGTCCCCGGAGCACCTTCATCGCAGAGTTTCGCGCAGGCGCCCCTGACGCAGGCGAATCCTGCGGAACACGACTTGTCATCCCCGTCGCAGGGACGCGCACACCACATGTCGACAACCTGTGGCGACAGGCGCCAGTTCAACCCCCGGCGGCATTCCTCTCCCTCCGGGCAAGGCTGCTTCTCACAATCCTTCCCGTAAATCGTGGCGCACACCGCGAAGTCGCCCTTGAGTCGGATACACCGTTGGTCCGGCGGGCAGCTACGGCCGAGGCAGGAAGGAAGGCAGGTAGAGACGCCATTCCACTCGTGGCAGACGAAGCCGTCGGAGCAGGACGAGGGTGCGCTTGGACGACAAGGGTGGCTACAAAAGCCGGCGGCGCAGAGCAGCCCGGGCTCGCACCCTACGTCTTCCCTCAGAGGAAATCGCTCGCAAGGCGCACCCTCTTTCCGCGTTCCTTGGCTGAGACAGAGGCCAATCGACGGGGTGCCGGTGTAATAGAATGGCGTGCACATGAAGCCCGGCTGGCACTGGGAGTTGGTGTTGCACTCGCTGGCCATGCATCGTTTGGAGTCGATCCTCATGTCGACCATGCACAGGAGTGGCTTCTCGCAATCATCCTGGACACGACAGCGCCGCTTGTAGGTCTGCAACGCATCCAGCTGATTCCTGTCCAGGATCGGTTGCATGTTGGGCACGACAGGAGGCGCGAGGATTTCACCCCACCACCACCAACTGATGGCGCCTCCAATGGCAAGGAACAACCCCAGCGCAAGTGAGACCGCGATGTGGACGCGCAGGTTCAACGGCCGCTATCTCCGTCGTCGTCCACGCAGACCTCGCACTCCTGACCCGAGCAGCCGGAAGGAGGGAGGCGGTAGTGCTTGCCCGGTGGGCACCCACCGGGATCTACCTTCAGATCCTGCTCCACCGCCTGGTCGATGCGCCCGTTCCTGCCGAACTCGGACGGGCACCCGGACATCATCAGCAGCGCCGCGATCGCAGGCAGGCGTTCGAACATGACGAGCCTGAACCTACCAGGCCGCTGGGTCGCCTAGGATTGCCCCTCCCGTGGCCGAGCTCCAGCCAGGCGCCGACGACACGCTCCGCGCTGCGGGCCAGCCGGACCCGAACGTGCCCGGCCGCGCGCTGGAGCCCGGCCAGCGGGTGGACCGGTACATCATCCTGGAGCGCCTCGCCTCCGGCGGGATGGGGGAGATCTACTCGGCCTACGACCCGCAGCTGGACCGCAAGGTCGCCCTGAAGCTGATGCGGGCGGACGTGCTCTCCACGATGGGCACGCGCGTCGGGCGCGCCAGCCTGCTGGCCGAGGCGAAAGCATTGGCGCGCCTGAACCACCCCAACGTGGTCGCCGTGCACGACGTTGGCGAGGTGGGCGAGGAGATCTTCATCGCCATGGAGCTCGTCGAAGGCGACGTGCTCAGCGACTGGCTGCTCGACGGCCCGCGGTCGCCCGCGGAGATCCTCCAGGCCTTCAAGATGGCCGGCCGCGGCCTGGCCGCCGCCCACGCGGTGGGCCTGGTCCACCGGGACTTCAAGCCCCTCAACGTCATCGTCGGACACGACGGCCGCGCGCGCGTGTTGGACTTCGGCCTGGCGCGCGCCGCCGCCGCCGCGGCCCCCGCTCCCGTTCCGGACGGCCCGAACGCGAAGGCGCCGGCGCGCTCCCCGGGCCTGGAGGCCACCCTCATCGCGCTCTCCGGGACCCCGGCGTACATGGCCCCGGAGCAGCTTCGCCGGGAGCCGGCCGACGCCAGGACCGACCAGTTCGCCTTCGCGGTGTCGCTCCACGAGGCGCTCCACGGCTTCCGCCCGTTCTTCGGCGACACGGCGGGAGAGATCCTGGAGGCCATCCAGCATGGCCTGGGCCCGCTCCCGCCGAAGAGCCCCGTACCGCCGTGGATCCACGCGCTGCTGGCCCGCGCGCTCTCGTTTGACCGGGCCGCCCGCTTCCCGGACATGGGCGCCCTGCTGGAGGCCCTGGAGCGCGACCCCACCGCGCGGCGGCGGCAGCGCTGGCGCGCCGTGGGGGTGGCGCTGGCGGCGGCGGCGGTGGTGGCCGGGGCGGTGGTGGCCAGGTCCACCGCGCAGCAGCGGTGCGCGCCGCCCGGGTCGCGCTGGGCGGGCACCTGGGACGGCGCGCGCCGCGCCGGCGTGCAGGAAGCGTTCGAGCGGACGGGCCGGCCCTTCGCGCGCGCGGCCTCGGACGCGGTGGAGCACGCCATGGATCGCTACCGCGCCGACTGGCTGGGGATGCACGAAGCCGCCTGCCTGGCGACGCTGAACGGCGCCCAGCCGCGCGACGTGCTGGAGATGCGGACCGACTGCCTGGACCGGCGGCTGGCGTACGCGAAGGTCCTGGTGGAGCGCCTGGCCGCCGCGGATGGCACCGTCGTGGAGAACGCGGCCCGCGCCGTGGAGGACCTCCAGCCGCTGTCCGACTGCGCCGACGAGCAGGCCCTCCGCGCGGGCGCCGCCTGGCCGCTGGAGGCCTCGCGGCGCGGCGAGGTGGAGGCGGTGCGGGCGCAGCTGGCCAGCGCGCGCGCCCTGTACGCCGTGGGCTCGGTCACGGCCGCGCTGGAGATGTTGGCCACCGCGGCGGCCCGCGCGCGCGCCACCGGGTACCTGCCGCTGGTGGCGGACGCGGAGATACTCCTCGCGCACGTCCACGCCCGCCTCTTCCAATGGCCGGAGGCGATCTCGGCGGCCCACCGGGCGGCGGGCGCCGCGCAGGAGACCGGCCAGCTCGACCTGGCCGTCCAGATGTGGACCCAGCTCGTCCGCTGGACCGCGGGCCGCGGCGAAGACTCGTCGATCTGGTCCACGTACGCCGAGGCGTTGCTGCGCCGCCTCTCCGGCGACACCCGGATGCGCTGGGCCAGCCTCCGGCGGGCGCAGGCGAGCGCGGCGAACCACGCTCGCCAGTACCAGAAGGGCCTGGCGCTGGCGCAGGAGTCGCTGGCGCTCGTGGAGCAGGCGCCCGGCCAGCATCCGTTGGAGATGAGCCAGGCGGTGGGCGGCATCGCTATGTCCGCGTGGTACCTGGGTGACCTGGACACGGCGGTGGCCGCCGAGCGGCGCGGCCTGGAGCTCGGCCGCCAGGCGCTGGGCACGGCGCACCCCAACTACGTCCAGCACCTCATCGACCTCGCCGGTCTCCTGGTCGAACGGGGCGACTGGGAGGAGGCGCTGCGGCTGGTGACCGAGGCGGAGGCCATCGTCAGGAAGGGGGTGCCCGCCGGGAACCCCTGGCTGACCACCGTGACGCAGTACCACGCCCTGGCGCTGGCGCACCTGGAGGTGGAGCGGGGCGCCTCGCCGGGCGCGGAGTCGTTGGCGCGGGCCGAGCTGGAGTCGCTGGAGCGGAGCGCCGGCCGGGACGATGCCTGGGCCGTCAGCCTGTCGGTCGTGCTGGGGGAGGTCCTCCGCATCCATGGGCGGTGCGCCGAGGCCCTGCCCATCTTCCAGCGCGCGGTGGACGTCCTCTCCCGGAACGCGGTGACCGCCGAGGAGCAGTGGGACCTGGCGGAGGCCAGGGGCAAGCTGGGCGCGTGCCTGCTGGCCACCGGCCACCCCGGCCGCGCGCGCGCCGAGCTGCAGCCGTCCATGCAGTGGTTCGAGGACAACGGCACCCGGAACTCCCTCCGCGGGGAGGCGCAGTACCTGCTGGCCCAGGCGCAGTGGCAGACCGGCGACCGCGCCGCCGCGCGCGCGAACGCCGCCGCCGCCCGG
>DATBSS010000098.1:0-5930 GCA_036559665.1 Myxococcaceae bacterium | reverse complement strand
GATGATGTTCTCCACGTCCTCGCCCACGTACCCCGCCTCGGTGAGCGAGGTGGCGTCCGCGATGGTGAAGGGGACGTTGAGGAAGCGCGCCAGCGACTGGGCCAGCAGCGTCTTGCCCGACCCGGTGGGGCCGATGAGCAGGATGTTGCTCTTGGCCAGCTCCACGTCCTCCTGGCCTTGGGACTTCACCCCGGGCCGGGGCCGCGCCGCCGGCTTCTTCTGGTAGATGCGCTTGTAGTGGTTGTAGACCGCGACGGCGAGGACCTTCTTCGCCATGTCCTGGCCGATCACGTAGTCGTCCAGGAACCCCTTGATCTCCTGGGGAGTTGGCAGGGAGACCTGGGGCTTCCCCTCGTCGCGGTCGTTCTCCTCCGCGATGATGTCGTTGCAGAGCTTGATGCACTCGTCGCAGATGTAGACCGTGGGCCCGGCGATCAGCTTGCGGACCTCGCGCTGCGACTTGCCGCAGAACGAGCAGGACAGATTGACGTGTTGCTCCTTCTTCAAGCGCCTGCCTCCGACCTCGGATCCTACCCTCGTCCCTTCGAAAATATAGGCCGCTGCACGGCTGCCAGGAAGCCCAGCCAGTGCCTATCGGACTTTTCTAATCGCCGCCACCCGCGCCGTCGACCTCCCGGACGTGCGTAGCGTGCTTCGCAGCCAGCTCCTCCACCTCCTCCGCGAGCGCGCCTGCCCGCTCGGCCACCGCCTTGGGCACCCGGCGGCATGCCGCCAGTTCCTGGTGGAGCCTGCGGGCGGAGGCGGCCAGCCGCCGGAGCTGCACCGCGTCCGCGGGCGGTGGGGGCGCGGGCCGGGGGAAGCGCTCCTGGACTTCGCGCTTCAGCTCCGAGGTGGGCTTCTCCGGGCTCCAGATGGTGTCCCGGATGCTGCGGTACTCCTCGGTCGAGAGCTGGCCACGCTCCTCCGCGTCCGCCAGCACCTCGATGACCTCGAAGGCGGGGGCGCGCTCGACGAAGTCCTCGCGGGCCACCGCGCGCGGCTCGTGCTTCTCCAGGAAGTTGTAGGAGCGCGTCAGCTTGTCGGCGGTGGCCTTCCGGAGGTGCAGTTCCCTGGCGCAGTACGCGTCGAAGCTCTCGAAGCCCCATTGCTCGAACTCGCCGCTGGCACGCACCTTGACCAGCAGCTTGCCCAGCTCCGCCCAGGTGGACTTGAAGCGCCGGGCGGCCAGCAGGCAGGTGTGGCGGAGGGTACCCGGCGCGACCTCCCGGGCCTTCGCTTCGAGGGACGTTTCGACCTGGGTGGGCGGCGGGGGCGGCGGCATGGCGGCGCGCTGCTATAGCGCACCTACCCCCGCTTGCCGATGTTGAAGCTCAGCCGGATGGAGGGGTTCTCGCCCTCGAAGGCCTTGAACGGCCACTTCTGCAGCTCGCGCAGGAGGCAGTCCGCCATGGGGCCGGTCTTGTAGTTGGGGTGGTCCACCCAGAGCTTGCTCACCCGCCCGTTGTTGCCCACCACGAACTCCAGCGGGATCTTGGCGGCGAAGCCGGGGTTCCGGGCCACCTCCTCGCGGAAGCAGGTGAAGAGCGACCGCTGGTGGGAGGCGACGACGGAGTTGATGGCGTCGTTGTCGAACTGGGCCATCTGCAGTCCGTCCGGCTCGGCGGAGGCCTCGTTCACCTTCCCGCCCCCCACGCGCCCCGCCGCCCCGCTGCGCCCGGACCGGGTCGCCGTCTTCGCCGGCCCCGTCGCCGCCGACCCCACCGGGTAGTCGATCAGCTCCTCCTCGGAGTGGCGGCTGCGCGCCAGGGCGATGGTGGGCGGCTCCACGGTGATGTCGCCGAACCCGTCGTCGCTCTGGGTCTTGAAGGGGTTGTGGACGGCCAGGTACCGCGCGCCCACCGCCGCGCCGGCGGCGACCACCAGCGCCACCGTGCCCACCACCGCCAGCCGCACGTTGCGCGAGCGCGAGACCTTCGCCTGCTCGACGCGCGCGGCGGCGTCCACCCGGCGGTGCGCCTCGGCCTTGGCCAGCGCGACCCGGAAGTCCTCCACCTCGCCGATCTTCCGGAACGAGCTCTCGCCCATGGGCGAGACCAGGCTGTTCCGGTCCAACTCTCCGGCGAACAGCTTCTGGACGATCTGGCCGCCTTGCACCGGCCCCAGCAGCAGATCGCCATCCTTGTACAGCCAGTCGCCACTCGCGGAGAGGGCGGGGTCCACGCCGGGGTTCTTGCTCGCGGCCATGCGGTCCGACGATTGTACTTGAGAATGAGGGCCGCTCCCCTGGCGATCTGGCTGTGGTACCGGGGTGGGACCTTCCGCGGGTTCCAGCGCCAGCCGGAGGGCCTGACGGTCCAGGGCCGGCTCGAGGAGGCCCTGGCCGCCGCCGGCGTGGGGGCGGTCCCCTGCCCGGCCGGCCGGACCGACCGCGGCGTCCACGCCCGGATGCAGGTCGTCAGCCTGCGCACCACCGCGGACGTCTCGCCGGACGCGCTGCGTGAAGCGATCGACCGCGCCGCCCCCGGCTCGCTCGGAGCGGTGGCGTGCCGCCGCGCCCACCGCTCGTTCCATGCGCAGTGGTCGGCCCGCGGGAAGGAGTACCGGTACCGGTTGGCGTTGGGGGGCACACCGCCCGAGGCCTGGCGCCCCTACTGCTGGCACCCTCCGGAGCACCCGCGCCTCGCCGGGCGCCCGCCGCCGGAGCCGGAGCGGGTCGCCGCGCTGCTGGCGCGGGCCGGGGGCCAGCGCGACTTCTGGGCGTTCCACGAGAAGGCCAGCGCCCGGAAGCCGCGGCGGCTGCACGCGGCGGAGCTTTTGCCCCTGGCACCTCCCGGGCTCTTCGAGGCGCGGCTGCGCGGCGACTCCTTCGGCCGCTACCAGGTGCGCTACCTGGTGGGCGGCGCGGTGGCGGTCGCGTGCGGCGCGCTGTCGGAGCAGGAGTGGGAGGACGCGCTCGGCTCGGCGCGGGAGATCCCCGGCCTGAAGGCGCCTCCGGAGGGGCTGGTGCTGTGGAGCGTGGCGTACCCGGAGGAGCTCGATCCGTTCACCCGCGAGGAGCGGGCGCGCGCGGAGGGCCTGCCGCCGGGGCCGCCGTTCTCGCCCGACTAGGCGAGTCGGTCTTCGTACTTGTCCAGAAGGTCGGTGATCGCCTCGCGCAGGTATTCGCTCTGCCGGATCCGGGTGGCGCGGGAGAGCTCCTTCAGCGCGTCCAGCCGGTTGGCTTGCACGCGAAACACCAGCGAGGTCAGGCGGTCAGCATCGGGCATGTCTACTCCTTCGCACAGGGGACTACATCCTCCCACGCCCCTGAAGCCCCGCAACTTTTCAACACCTCACAACACATAGGTCCGGAGCTGGAGGCCGCAGGAGACGTCCCCGGTGAACAGCAGCCCGGACCCGAGGCCGAGCTGGAGCGCGCCGCCGCAGAACACGCCGGCGACCGGCGACAGCTCGTACTGGACGCCGCCGCCGATCCGGGGCCCGGCCAGCAGCAAGGGAAAGACCGGCACCGCGAGCTGCAGGTCGAAGAACGTCCGCCACCGCTCGTCGCCGAACGACGCGCGCAGCCCCAGCAACCCCGCCACGTCCACCGCGCCACCCCTCCCCGTCACCCGAGCCAGGAGCGTCACCTCGTGGCCCTCGGGGTCGAAGGCCGCGCCGCCACCGAGGAGCGCGCCCCACCGGAGGCCGTTGACCGGCACCGCCTGGAAGGAGGACGAGACGGCGTACGCGGCGCCCGGGGCGGCGACCGCCCAGATGGAGCCCTGGTGATCGAACCGCTCTGCGGCAGCGGCGGACCACGCCAGCGCGGCGCCCAGCCAGAGCGCGGGCGTGCCCCGCCTCACTACGAGACCACGGGCAGCGCGAGCCCCTGGTTCATCCGGCCGGAGCGGAACGGCTCCAGGTCCAACGAAACGAAGCGGAACCCGCGGGCCTGCAGCGCCTCGTTCACCCGGGCGCGGAACTCGGCGGAGAAGAAGCGGTCCTGCTCCTCCGCCGCCACCTCCAGCCGCGCCACCTCGCCGTGGTAGCGGACGCGGAAGGTGCGCAGCCCCAGCCGCCGCAGGTCCGTCTCCGCGCCCGCCAGCTGCGACAGCCGCTCCGGCGTCACCGACGTTCCGTAGGGGATGCGCGAGGCCAGGCACGCCATCTGCGGCTTGTCCCAGGTGGGGAGCCCCAGCCTGCGGGACCAGGCGCGGATCTCCTCCTTGCCCAGCCCGGCGGCGGCCAGCGGCGAGACGACCTGGTGCTCGCGGGCGGCCTGGTGGCCGGGCCGGTGGTCCTTGAAGTCGTCCGCGTTGAAGCCGTCCAGGATGGCGGAGACCCCCAGGGACGCCTTCTGGGCGGCGCAGAGGTCGTACAGCTCCGTCTTGCAGAAATAGCAGCGGTTGACGGGGTTCTGGGCGTAGCGCGGGTCCTCGACCTCCTTGGACCGGACCTCCACCAGCCGCACGCCGATCTGCTCCGCCAGCGCGCGCGCCTCGCCCTGCTCCTCCGGCGCCATGGAGGCGGAGATGGCCGTGAGCGCCACCGCGCGCGCCCCCAGCTCCTCGGCGGCGATCTTGAGCACCAGCGTGGAGTCCACGCCGGCGGAGAACGCCACCAGCGCGGACTCCTGCGCGCGGACCAGGGCGCGCATCGCCTCCAGTTTCGAGGCGGAGGCGGCGCACAGCTCGTCGATCCGCTCCGGGCTCAGCACGACGCGAAGCCTAACCCGGCGAACCGGCTACCGCTTCCCCTTCTTCGCCGGCTTGGCCATGCGGGCGGCGCGCGCCGCCGGGCGGGCCTTGGCGCCCTTGGACGCCTTGGCGCCGCGGTTGCGCGCCTTCTTCGCGTCCGGGTTGGCCTTCATCCGCTTGCCGGTGATGACCTTCAGCTCCTCCGGCGTCACGTGCCCCAGGTCCAGCAGCGCCTGGAAGATGCGCAGCGCCCCGTCCTCCACCGCCTCCACGTCGGAGTGGATGGTGACCTCCGGGGAGGTGGGCGGCTCGTACGGCTCGGTGATGCCGATGAAGTTGGGGATCTCCCCCGCCAGCGCCTTCTTGTACTTGCCGGTGGAGTCGCGCTCGATGAGCTTCTCGGTCGGACAGTCGACGTAGACCTCGAGGTAGCGGCCCACCACCCGGCGGTTGTCCTCGCGAGCCCCCTTGTACGGGCTCACCGCCGCCACCAGGGTCGCCACCTGGTTCCGGGTGAGGAGGTTGGCGATGTAGCCCAGGCGCTTGACGATCTCGTTGCGCTCCTCCTTGCTATCGCCCAGCCCCTTCCACAGGTCGCCCGCCACGTCCGACTCGTCCAGCACCTCCACGCTCCGCCCCACCTGGCGCAGGCGCGCCGCGATGTAGCTGGCAAGCGTGGACTTCCCGGTGCCCGACATGCCCGTCAGCCAAACGGTGAATCCGTTGTTCTGGCCCATTGCTCTGGATGACTCCTAAGTCTCTGGATTTCCCGCGCATTTCGCCATGTCATGCGCGGACCAAAGTCAAATGACGAGGTCTTATAGACGAAACCTTTACCCTTGACAATTTACATCGGGAAAGGCTGGCCGGACGGAGGTCAGCGGGGCGTCAGGTGTAGGCCCAGAGGCGCCACGCGCTTGACTCACCGCGTCTCAGCTCCGCGGCGGGAGCGGGACGTCGGTCCCCTGGAAGTCCCCCTCCAGGAACCGGTACAGGCGCGCGGCGGAGGCGCGCCGCTGGCGCACGCTCACCACCAGGTAGCTCACCCCGGGGGCCATGGGCACGCCGTCCGGGGCGGCCATGGCGCGGTCCTCGCCGGAGAAGTGCGCCCCCCCATCCACGTGGGAGTGGAAGATGCACGCCACCTCCTCCCCGCGGGCGTCCGCGTCCCGGTACACGGCGAGCTGCTCGCGGGGGTCGAACAGGTAGCCGGTCCTCGAGGTGCGCGGGAAATTCTGCGGCTCCAGCAGGTGGTACCGGTCGTAGGCGTTCTCCATCAGCTGGATCCGG
>DATBSS010000097.1:0-4040 GCA_036559665.1 Myxococcaceae bacterium | reverse complement strand
CGGTGGGTGATCTGATCGCGGCGGCGTATGACGCCCTGGGCAGCGAGGTGAGGGACGTGGCGAAGGTGCTGAAGTCACCGGGCATTTCGGTGGCGATCCAGCGTCGCATCGTCCTGACGTAACCGGGGGACGGGGTTGGATGGGCGGGGGCCTGGCCTTGTCGGCCAGGCGGATGCCCGCGCCTCTCCGAGGGTGGGGGCGCGGGCATTCTTTTTTTTCACGGTAGGCTGCACCGGCGGTGATCGACACCCACTGCCACCTCGACTCGGAGCGCTTCGAAGCGGACCGCGACGAGGTGATCGCCCGCGCCTTCGCGGCCGGTGTGCGCGGCCTGGTGGTGCCCGCCATCGGCCCCGAGCGCTGGGAGCCGCTGCTGTGCTGGCCGTCCCGGGACGCGCGGATTCAGGTAGGTCTCGGGCTCCACCCGCAGTTTCTACCGGAGCTGCCGGAGTCCGAAGACGAGCGGCACCTGGCCCGGCTGGACGAGTTGCTGGGCCGCGGAGGCGCCGCCGCGGTAGGCGAGTGCGGCCTGGACGGGCCCACGGCCGCCGCCGGCGCTGGAGCGCCCATGGAGCGGCAACTCCGGGTGCTGGAGCGCCACCTCGAGCTGGCGCGCAAGCACCGGCTCCCGGTGCTGATGCACTGCCTGCGCGCCCACAAGGAGCTGATCGCCCTGCTCAAGCGGGTGCCGTTCCCGGAGGCGGGCGTGGTGATGCACAGCTACTCGGGCGGCGCGGACCAGGTGCGCTTCTACGCCGGCCGCGGGTGTCACTTCTCCTTCGCCGGGCCCGTCACCTTCGAGGACGCCCGGCGCCCGCTGGATGCGGCGCGCGCGGTGCCTCCGGAGCGGTTGCTGCTGGAGACGGACGCGCCGGACCAGGCGCCCCACCCGCACCGGGGCGGGCGCTCGGAGCCTGCGTACCTCCCGCTCATCGGCGCCGCCCTGGCGCGCACCCGCGGTGAGCCGGCGGAGGCGCTGGCCGGGGCGACGACCCGGAACGCGCTCGCCCTCTTCCCCGCCCTGGGCCGCACGTAGCGACGCGGGGCCGGGCCGGGGTATGTGTGGGCCGGATGTCCGCGCCTCCCCAGGAACGCCTGCGCCTCTCCCGCCGATTCGACCGCACCGGCCGGCTGCTGGGCGACGAGGCGATGGCGCGGCTGGCGGCGGCCCGGGTGGTGGTGTTCGGGCTGGGCGGCGTGGGCAGCTACGCGGTGGAGGGCCTGGTCCGCAGCGGCGTGGGCCACCTCACCCTGGTGGACTTCGACGACGTGTGCGTCACCAACATCAACCGCCAGCTCCACGCCACCGCGCGCACGGTAGGCAAAGGCAAGGCGGAGCTGATGGCGGCGCGCTGCCGGGAGATCAACCCCGAGGCGGACGTGACGCCGGTCAAGGAGTTCTACCGGGAGGAGCTGGCGGAGTCGCTGCTGGCGCCGGGCGCGCAGGACTACGTGGTGGACGCGGTGGACAACGTGAAGGCCAAGCTCCACCTGCTCCACCGCTGCGTGACGCTGGGGGTGCCGGTGGTGAGCTGCATGGGCGCGGCCGGGCGGCTGGACCCCACCCGCGTGCGGGTGGGCGACCTCTCCGAGACGGTGATGGACCCCTTCGCCAAGGACGTGCGCAAGCACCTCCGCCGCAAGTACGGGGTGGGCGCGGACGGGCCCACCGGCATCACCGCGGTCTGGTCGGTGGAGCCGCTCGCGGAGCCGGTAGCGCTCCAGTACGACCAGCAGAGCTGCGGGTTCCTCTGCGTCTGCCCGCACAAGGAGAACGAGTTCCATACCTGCGATCACCGGACGCAGATCAACGGGAGCGCGGCGTTCGTGACGTCGGTGTTCGGGATGCACGCGGCGGCGGTGGTGGTGCGCGCGCTGGGGGCCCCGGCGGGCGCGCGAGCGGGGGCGCGTGCATGAGCGCGGGGCAGCCGTCCGGGCCGCGCGAGCCGCCGCTGAGGCGGGTGGTGCAGATCGCCTCTGCGCTCGGGGCGGCCAGGGTGGCGGACGAGGCCTTCGAGCTGTCGGACCGGGTGTCGGACGGGCGCTTCTTCTGCGCCTGCGTGGGGCAGTACAAGCGCGGTAAGTCCACCTTCCTCAACGCGCTGATCGGCGAGCCCATCCTCCCGGTGGGCGTGGTCCCCGTGACCTCCGCCATCACCGTCATCCTCCACGGGAAGCGGCGGTCCGCGCGGGTGCGCTTCCAGGACGGCAACGTGCTGCAGATCGCCCCCGGCGAGCTGCGCGACTACGTGGCGGAGGAGGAGAACCCGGGCAACGCCAAGCGGGTGGCGTTGATCGAGCTGTTCTGGCCCAGCCCGCTGCTGGCCACCGGCCTGTGCCTGGTGGACACGCCCGGCGTGGGCTCCATCTACGCCTGGAACACGGAGGTGACGCGGACCTTCGTTCCCCAGGTGGACGCGGCGCTGGTGCTGCTGGGCGCGGACCCGCCGCTCTCCGAGATGGAGCTGGAGCTGGTGGAGCAGTTCTCCCGGCAGACCACCACGCTGCTGTTCGCGCTCAACAAGTCGGACCGGATGGCGCCGTCGGAGATCAGCGAGGCGCGTGACTTCACCCACCGGGCCCTGGCCACCCGCCTGGGCCGTCCGGACCTGCGCATCTTCGAGGTCTCCGCCACCGAGCGGCTGCTCGGCGGCCCCACCCGCGACTGGGCGCAGCTGGAGGCCGAGCTTTCGTACCTGGCCCAGAGCTCCGCCCAGGCCCTGGTGCAGCGGGCGCAGCAGCGCGGGGTGGAGCGCTTCGCCGCCCAGCTCAAGCACGAGGTGGACGTCCGGCTGGAGGCGCTGCAGAAGCCGCTCCACGAGCAGGACGCCAAGCTGGAGGCGGCGGAGTCGGAGATCGCCCAGGCGGAGCGGTCCATTCCCATGCTGTTCCTGGAGAACGCCGAAGACCAGCTCCGGATGGACGGCGACCTCGAGAAACGGCGGGACGCGTTCCTGAGGGCGGCGGTGCCGCGCGGGCGCGCGGAGCTGGAGCGGGCGATGGCGTCCTCGCCGGTGAAGGGGCCTGCGCTGCAGACGTCCGGCGTGCCGGGCGCGCGGCGGATCGCCCTGACGCTCCTGGACGTGTGGTCCAAGGAGCTGACCCGGCTGATCGAGCAGAACTTCCGCGAGGTGATGGAGCGGATGATCCCGTACGCGCACGACTTCGTGCGCAAGGCGTCGCCGTCGTCCATGGCCGCCTTCAAGGAGCTGCGCAAGGCGGTGGACGTGTCTGCGGGGCCGCCGCTGCCGCCCGCGCTGGCCGAGCCCACGTTCCGGCCCTCGAAGATTCCGGAGGCGGTGCTGTGGACGGAGGCGGGGGCGAAGCTCCAGGTCGAGGAGCTGGCCGGCTACCTGCGGCGCCTGGTGGACACCAGCACCATCCTTATGGCCCGGCAGGCGCGCGAGCGGTACCGCGACAAGCAGCGCAAGCTGGAGGGCGACCTGCGCCGGTGGATGGGGGACGTGGCGTTGCTCGCCACCCGCGCGCTGGAGCGGAGCCGGGACATGCACCGCGCCGGGTCCGAAGCGGTGCGGTCGGAGACGGAGCGGCTGAAGGTCCTGCTGCCGGAGCTGGACGCGCTGGTGACGTTGCAGCGGCAGCGCACGGCCGCCGCGGTGAGCGCGCCGAAGCCGGTGGGGCTGCCGCACGAGGCGGCGGTCCGCGTGTCGCACACGCCGGTCGGGCAGATGGTGACGCAGCCGATGCCGCAGCTGCCCGCGCCGGTCCCGGTGGCGGCCGCTCCCGCGACGCCGTCGAGGCCCCGGATGGCGATGCCCGCGCTGGACGTGCCCATCCCCAAGATCGAGTGATCAGCGGTCGATGCGAACGCTCTCCGCCAGCATGATCGTTTCCGTGGTGGCGGTGGCGTTCTGCGGCTGCACATCCCACCGAACGAGTCTGTCAATGCAGACGTGGGGTGTGGGGCTGCCCCAAGCGGCCAGGAGCCTGGACAGCTACTCCGAGTGCATCAAGAAGCATCCGGCGAATCCAAACGCCTGCGGCGGCCGCGACCCCGAGAGTGGACCAGTCCCTGCGAC
>DATBSS010000096.1:0-8251 GCA_036559665.1 Myxococcaceae bacterium | reverse complement strand
ACGGGAAGCACGTCCGGCATCGGGCGGGAGATCGCGAAGGGCCTGCTGGTCCAGGGCTACACGGTGATCGCCCACGGCCGGAGCGCGGAGAAGAGTCGGCGGGAGGTGGAGCAGCTCAAGGCGAGCACCGGCAGCGACCGGATCCACACCGTGCTCGCGGACCTCTCCCTCCGCTCCGAGGTCAAGCGTATGGCAAAGGAGGTGAGCGAACGCTTCCCGCGCATCGATCGGCTCGTCCACAACGCCGCCGTGGTGCCGAAGGCGAGGGCCGAGACCCCGGAGGGGCTGGACGGCTGCTTCGCCACCAACGTCCTGGCGCCGTTCCTCCTCACCCGGCTGCTGGAGGACCACCTGCGCGCCGCGGCGCCCTCGCGCGTCCTCTACTTCTGGGGCGGCGGCCAGAACGTCCTCGACCTCGAGGATCTCCAGTCGAAGAAGACGCCCTACTCCGGCTGGAACGCCTACTGCCAGTCGAAGAATGCCTGCGCGCTCCTGGTGCAGGAGTCGGCCAAGCGCCTCTCGGGGAGCGGCATCTCCGTCTTCGCCGTCCTGCCCGGCCTGGTGAACACCGAGGGCATGCTGGGGTTGGGCAACTTCTTCTCCACCATCAGCCCGTTCCTCTTCCGCACCCCGGCGCAGGGCGCGCGCACGCCGCTCTGGATCGCGAACGAGCCCGGGCTCGAAGCGCAGAGCGGCAAGTGCTTCGGGAACCTCCTCGGTGGCGCCTGGAGGAAGGAGACCAAGCTCATGCCCAACGCCAGGGATCCGATGCTCGCCGCCCGCGTCTACGCCGCCTGCGAGCAGCTCGCCGCGTCAGCGTGACGGCGGTTCGGGCACGACGAAGTCCGGGCCCACCAGGAAGGAGAGCTCGCGCTCGACGGTGACGGTGGCGGCGCCCACCGCGACCGGCTCCTGGTCGTGCAGGCGGTGGTCGCCGTTGTTGGGCCGCTTCACCGGGACCGGGGTCCCCGCGGCGGTGTCCTTGGAGTCGCCCTTCACCTTGAGCACCTGGTCGAAGTCCGGCGGGGCGGAGATGGCGTGGAGCAGGAACCCGCCCGGAAGCCAGAGGTACGAGAGCGCCGGGGCCGCGGGCGTGTCGGCCGACAACGGCTTCACCAGCACCACCTTCTCCACCTTCACGTCCGCGCCCTTCACCAGCTCCTTCCCCCCCGCCTCGAAGTTGCCCGCGAAGATGGCCGCCTTGAACGCGGTCATCCGGCCGTCCGAGAGCGCGGTGAGGTCCAGCTTCTCCGGCACCAGCGTGTAGCCCTGGTCGGAGAAGGAGGCCGGGGCCTTCCACGACGGGTGGCGGACGGAGATCTGGAGCACGAGTTGGAGGTCGTGCGGCGCGTGGAACATGGGGATGTGCGACGCGTACGTCGGCGCGCCGCCTCCGCCGAAGAGCACCATCCCATGCGTCCCCATGCGGGCGGGCGCCGCCGGGGCCTGGGAGAGCGAGAGCAGGGTCAGGGCGAGGGAGAGCATGGCGCCCTCCACTACCACGGGTTCGGGATGCGCTCCCGGCGCAACGTCACGTCGAGCTCGCCGCCGTCCTGGCGATCGAATCCGAGCTCTATCTGCGTGCCGGGGGGGCCGCGCACCTTCTCCACCGCCTGCTGCAGATCGTCAGAGAGGGGCGCACCGTCGATCCGGATGAGGCGATCGCCGATGACGACGCCCGCCCGCTCGGCGGGACCGCCCGGAGCGAGGCGCGCCACGACCAGGAGCTCCTTCCACGCCAACCCCACCCCGCCGTACTCGGTGCCGGCGTCGGCGGTGGTGGGGGTGAGCTCGATGGTGATCTCCCCGCGCTTGAGCTCCTGCCCTCCGAGCTCCCAGCTCACGTAGCCGGGAGCGGAGACCGTCAACGAGTCTCCGAGGAGAACGAACCGCTTCAGCGCGAACCGGCCGTTGAAATCGGTCGTGGCGGACACGCGCGTCAGCCCCACCGGCGCAGCGAGGCTGCTCTCGCCGGGCGAGGCGATGCGTGCCCCGGCGATGGGGCCGCGCGTGGCGGCGTCGAGCACGACGCCATGCACCGAGAGACCTTCCTGGAGGGTGAGGGTGACCTCGGCCGGCGTCCCCGGCGAGACTTCGATCTCCGCCCCCTCCGAGGACGGGAACCCGGGGCGATCCGCCCTGACCCTGTACCTGCCCGGGATGACCTCTCCCAGGTCGAAGGAGCCGTCGGCGCTGATGAAGGGACGGTCGTAGGACTGGCCGTCGTCGGACCGTGCGCTGACCCTGAAGGAAGGGACGGGCGCTCCGTCGAAGTCGCGCACGCGACCCCTGAGGGATCCCACCGAGGGGACCTCGAGCGTCAGCTCGCTGGTGTCCGGAGCCGTCCGCCGCTCGGAGCCGGGCACGCCCGGGACGAACGCGCTGGCCTCCTTGCCCTCGAGCACGCCGCACCGGAAGGCGCCGGACTCGTCCGCGCGATACCACGAGCCGGGTTCGCCTTGCCATGACCGGGATCGCTGCTGGATGGAGGTCTCGTCCGGCTCCACGCTGCGGCAGATCACGATGGCGCGCGGGACGGGCTGGCCACGGACATCGATCACCCGGACGTTCAGGATCCGCTCGCGAGCCAGCGGTTCCCTGAGCGGCTCCGACGGCAGGTCCACGTCCCAGCGACACGGCAGGCTGGAGCCGACGGACTGCGCGCCCTGGATCCACTGCTCGCCGGCGACGGTGAGCAGGTGCATGCGAACGCACCGGATCGAGTAGCTCCCATCCGCGCCGGTCGTGACCTCGTCGATCAGGCCATCATCGCCGCCCGAGCACCGTACGCGCGCACCTTCGACGGGCTCGTCATCGCGGTAGACGAGCCCGGTACAGCGGATGAGCGGCGCCAGTTCGAGCTCGATTCCGCTCACCGCCGCACCCGGTCGAGCCACGAACCGGATCGGGCCCTGAAAGGCCCCGACCTCGTACGGGGCGAAGCCTTCGGCGGCGACCCGGCGCAGCTCGTACGTCCCCGGCCGCGGTGCCTCGAACCGGAATGCGCCGGCCTCGTCGGTCACCGCGTCATGGGCGCCGTCGAGGAAGAACGTCACCGTCGCGCGCGGGACGGGGCTCCCGTCCAGGCTCGACGAGACCCGGCCGGTGAAGACCGGGCCGGGGGTAGCGCTCGCCGCGGCGCGGATCTCCACCCTCCTGGCGAGCGGTGGACTGATCTGGCGAGGGGAATCGGGGCCGCTGGCGGCGATGGCTTCACCAGGCGCCGTCTCGGGCGGCGGCAACCACCACCACCACGCGGCGAGCGCGCCGGCCAGCACCACCGCGGCGATGGCGACCCTCCGCCTCATTCGCTCTTCAGCAAGCGCTCCAACGTGTCAGCGCAGATCCGCAGCACCTCGCGGCGCGCGTGGCGCTTGTCGTTGGCGGGGATGACGTGCCAGGGCGCGTCCGGCTGGTGGGTGCGGTCGAACATCTCCTGCACCGCCTTCGCGTACTTCGCCCAGGCCTTCCGGTTGCGCCAGTCGTCCGGGCCGATCTTGTACCGCTTGATCGGGTTGTCCTCGCGGTCCTTGAAGCGCCGGAGCTGCGTCTTCCGGTCGATATGCAGCCAGAACTTCGCCACGGCCACGCCGTCGCCGGTGAACGTCCGCTCAAAGGCGTTGATCTCGTCGTAGGCGCGCTTCCACTCCGCCTTGGTGGCGAACCCCTCCACGCGCTCCACCAGCACGCGGCCGTACCAGCTCCGGTCGAAGATGGCGATCTCGCCCTTCTCCGGCGAGCGGGTGGAGAAGCGCCACAGGTAGTTATGGGCGCGCTCGTTCTCGCGCGGCGCGGCGATGGGCCAGACCTTGTACCCGCGCGGGTCCATCATCGCCGTCAGCCGCTTGATCGCCCCGCCCTTGCCCGAGGCGTCCCAGCCCTCGAACACGAGGATCGCCGACCGGTCCGCCAGGAACGTCCGGACCTGGAGGCTGTAGAGCCGCTCCTGCAGCTTGGCGATCTCCTCGTCCGCCTTGTCCTTGTCCTCCGCCTCGAGGCTGAGGTCTACCTCGTCCAGCACCGGGCCACTCTGCTTCCTGTCGCTCACGATCCCTCCTCCAGACGTTCGCACAGCCGCCGCGCCCTCCGCTCCCGCCGCCACCTCCGAAGCTCCTGGTCCGCCGCCGCGGCGGCCTCCTCCTCCTCCTCCTCCGCGAGCCTCGCCAGGGCCTCGTAGGATCTCCGCACCCTCGGCGACGCGTCCGCCAGCGAGGCGCGGAGGCGCTCGGCGCGCGCGTGCGCGTCCTGGGCCGAGCCCAGCACCCCTTGCAGCCGCTCCAGGCCCAGCCGCACCGGGCGGAGCACGCGGCGATCGGCCGGCTCGTAGAGCTCGGCGGCGTAGCGGATCTTCTTCCCCAGGATCCGGATCTGGTGCGCCGCCTCAGGGTCCACGGCGCGCGAGAGCCGGGCGATCGTCGCGCCCAGCTCGCGCAGTGGCGCCCGCAGCGCGCGCCGGGCGACGCGCCGGTCAAAGCGACCTTGCGGCGCCACGCCCTCGATGGCCCGTTCCACCCGCCTGTCCCCAACGCGCTCCCAGTCGCCGAGGGCGTCCAGGAGTTGGGCCCGCGCCGCGCGAAGCTCCACCCGGGCGCGCTTCGACAGCGCGCGCGCCGCCTGAAACGGCGCTCCCCGCGCCCGCCGCAGCCAGAGGAGGTGGAGTTGCAGGTCGCGCACCGCGCCCAGCCCGTCCTGGATCGACTTGAGCGAGCGATCCGCGCGGCGCGCGCGCTTCGTCACGCGACCGGGGTCCACCGCGGCCAGGCAGGCGCGCAGGCGCCGCACCGCGACCCGCATGTCGTGCACGGCCTCCTCGTCCAGCGTGCGCACGCCGGGCGCGTGGAGGCGGGCGTCGGAGAGGCGCGCCTGGAGGATCAGGCGCACCGCCCGCTTCGCCTTCATCGACGGATGGAGCCCCTGCGGAGGAGTGGGCCTGGCCACGGACGACTCAGCGCGCGGCTTGCATCTGCCGCACGTAGGCGAAGAAGTAATCGTTGAGCCGGGGATTGGCGCCGGTCGCGGCGGCGGCGGCGCGCACCTGGAGGAGCCGCTCGTCGAACGCCAGCGGCTCCGGCGGGAGCGGCGGGCCCTTCCTCGACTCCGGCGCCATCTCTCGCAGGGCGCGGCACTGGTAGCAGGCGCCGTTCTTGTTCACCAGGGCGCACAGCCCCTCGTACTCGGCCTTCATCGCCGCGCGCGCGCCGGCGAGGGCGTGGCGGTAGGTGGGCTCGGTGAGATCCAGCACGCGCGCCGCCTCGGCGTTCTCGAGCCCGCAGACCTCGCGCAAGACCAGCGCCGCGTGCTGGAGCGGGTCCAGCGATCGGCCCACGCAGGTGAAACAGAACGCGATGTGCTGGCCCACGTCGAAGGAGACCGAAGGGTCGCCGAACTTCGCGCCCACCGATTCCCGGCCGCGCTCGTCGCAGGCGTCGACCATCACCTGGGTGCCCCAGCGCTTCGCGCTCCGGAGGTGGTCCAGCGCGATGCGGGCGGTGATGGAGAAGAGCCACGTCTTGAGGGAGCTCTCCCCACGGAAGCCGGCCAGGCTGCGGCTGGCGCGGAGCAAGGCCTCCTGGACCACGTCCTCGGCATCGTCCGGGTTGCCGATCAGCCGGCGGGCCAGCCCGCGCAGGGCGGGCAGGTGGTCGGGAAGCGCGCGCTCGAAATCGGCAATTTCCATGGCCAGGCGCGACGCTGAACAAAAACGCGAGGGCGGTCAATGGGTTGGCGGACTTCGGCGTCCAATAACGCCCCGGACGTCAAAGCAGGCATTCGAAAGGAGCACACAACATGAAGAACCCCTTCGTGGTCGCCGTGCTGAACTTCATCTTCATCGGCCTGGGCACCCTGCTGCACGGAAAGCGCCCATGGCTCGGACTGCTGGCCTTCCTGGGCGGAAGCTTCCTCCGCTACGAGGAGGTCCGCATCGCTCCCGCCGTGACCGGGACCGTCACCATCCACTGGGCCTTCGCCATGGCCGGGCTGACGCTGCTGGGCCTGGGGATGGCCATCGAGGGTTACCGCGAGGCGAAGCGGACCACCGCGCTCGCGGCGTGACCTTCAGCGGATGCGCACCGTGTCTGGTAAACGTCCACCGGAAGGAGACGCGGATGCGCAGGGTGATCGCGATGGAATTCATGACGCTGGACGGGGTCGTGCAATCGCCCAGCTACCCGGACGAGGACCGGACCGGCGGGTTCAAGCACGGTGGCTGGAACGGGCGCTTCCTCGAGGACGTCTCGATGCGGTGGGTGCTGGAGAGCGTGGCCGGCGCGGGCGGTTACCTGCTGGGCCGCCGCACCTACCAGCTCTTCGCCGCGCACTGGCCGAAGGCTTCCAAGGAGGAGCAGGCGCTCGCCGAACCGTTGAACACCCGGCCGAAGTACGTGGCGTCGCGGACGCTGCGCGAGCCGCTGGAGTGGCAGCACGCGCGGCTGCTTCAGGGCGACGTCGCCGAGGCGGTCGCCGCGCTGAAGCGGGAGCCGGGCGGGGACCTCTTCACTCCCGGCAGCACGGAGTTGGTGCGGACGCTGCTCGACCATCACCTGGTGGATGAGCTGCGCGTGATGATCGACCCCGTCGTGGTGGGCGGCGGCAAGCGCCTCTTCAGGGACGACGGCGAGCTCCGCGCCTTCAAGCTCGTCCAGAGCCAGGCCGTCTCCACCGGTGCGATCATCGCGACCTACGTTCCGGCCTGAGTCACGAGGCGGCAGAGACCGAAGCGAGACGGCGCACCCGAGGAGCGCGAAGCGGAGGCGTGCCTGAAGGCACGTCGAACATCGCAAGCCAGGATGCTGCACGTCGCAGCGAGAGGATCGACCGCCGCAGCCCTGGGTGGAGCACTGATCACGAGGCGGGCTGGAGGAACCGCCCGGCGGCGAGCTGGTCGATCGCCTCGCGCGCCAGCTCCGGGTCCACCCGCGACGACGCGCGCAGCCGGGCCACCGCGGCGTCCACCGCGGTCGGGCGCTCGAAGGCGGCCAGCACCGCCAACAGGGTGGAGCCCTCCTCGCCCTGCTGGAGCGCGGGGTCGGAGAACCGGCGCCGGCTGAGCGACGGCGCGCAGGACACGCCCGTCCCGTCGATCGACCTCACCACCGTCACCGGCTCCCGCGCCACGCGGCCAGGGACGCGGTGGGGGCCCAGCCACTCACCCAGCTCGAACTGGCCGGTGAAGGCGGAGGCGTTCCGCAGGCGCGATCGCCCGGTCACCTCGATACGGCTCCGCCGGGCGGCCGCGTCCCACACCATCCGGTCCACCTCCGCCGCGGTGCGCTCCACCGCCTCCTCCAGCGCCCGGTCCCGGTAGCGCACCATCGGCACCGTGCGCGCGCCCGGCTCCAGGCGCTCGAAGTAGTCGAGGAACTCCTGGAACGTGCGCGCCTCGGTCGCCATCCCGAAGCGCTCGGGGTGCTCGGTGACGAGCGCCCCCGGCTGCGCCTCCAGCCGCTGGTACCCCACCGAGCACCCCAGCCCCAGCACGCGCTCTACCAGCCGCCGCTCCTGCTCCAGCGTCTGGACCGAGGCGAACGGGAGCCCGGCGATGCCGGAGATCTCGAGCTGGAGGTTGGCGTGGCGGCGGCAACGCTCGATGACCTCCATCAGCTCCCGGTCGGACGGGCACGGCTTGAGCAGGCCCTTCGCCATCTGCTCCTGGCGCTGCTGCTCCGAGAAGCAGCCGATGTCGAGCACCATGTACGCGCGCTCGAAGCGCCTGGACAGCGTTGCGGCCAGCTCCGGCGGCGGCACGCCCCAGAGGAAGTACGTGCATGAGTGCCGCGACAGGTCCACGCCCTCCCACGTCCGCTCCAGGAACGCCGCTGTGCTCCCGGCGAAGTCGTACCGGAGCTGCCAGGTGCGCGGGACGATCTCCCGGTGATCGGCCTGCACGCTCTCCTCGGGCCGGAGGACCGGGTCGGCGCGCCCGAAGGTGGCCTTCTGCAGGCCGCGCGTCCCGCTGCAATACAGGCAGTTCTCGCCGCATCCCTTGCCGGGCGCCACCCATCCGGAGAAGGAATGGAGGTCGAGCTGGCTGAGGAAGATGTCGTCGAAGTGCGAGTAGTAGACGTCGCGGACGGAGGTGCCCTGCACGTAGGAGAAGGAGGCCCTCGGGGCGGCCCGGCTGACCACGTTGGGCGGGGAGGCGTCGCCGCGGCAAAGGGAGAGGAGCGGCCCCTCGCCATCGCCCAGCACCACGTCGTCCACGCAGTCCCAGGCGATGAGGTCCCGCCAGAAAAACGAGGCGGTGTTGCCG
>DATBSS010000095.1:0-8723 GCA_036559665.1 Myxococcaceae bacterium | reverse complement strand
CTCCACCAGCACCTTCACCGTGCCGTCCGGCAGGGGGAGGAGCTGGATGACGTGGCCCAGGGTGCCGAAGTGGAAGACGTCCTCCGGCGTGGGGTCGTTGGTCTTCGCCTTCTTCTGCGCGGCCAGGAGGATGATGGCCTTGTCGTCCGGCGCCTTGTGCGCCATGGCGTCCTTGAGCGCGGCGATCGACTTCTCGCGGCCCACGAACAGCGGCACCACCATGTGCGGAAACACGATGATGTCGCGCAAGGGAAGAAGCGGCACCGTCGCAGCGCGCTTCGGTGGTTCCTTCTTCTCGTCTCTTCCGAAGAACATGCAGTGTCACCCGTGAGGGCCGTCAGCGGGCCCCCTCGGAAGATTTATAACACCGCATCCCCAGGGGACCGCTTCCCTGCCCCCTCCATTCCGGTCACGTCCCGGACTGGTCTGCACGGTCTCCAGCCGGGCTTGGACTATTTCCCGCCGGCGGCGGGCGCCGGCGCGGGCGCGGGCGCAGGGGTGGAGGCCCCGGCAGGCGGCGGCTTGGGGGTGGCCGGCGAAGGCGCGGGCGGCTGCACGCCCAGGGTGTGGAAGAGCCAAGCGTACATGTCGGCCTGGATGTCCACCGTCTTCTTGAGCAGGTCCGACCCCTTGTGGCCGGCGTTGGCCTCGACGCGGAGGAGGGCCGCCTTCGCGGCTTCGCCGGCCGGGGCGGCGGTCTGGAGCGCGGCCACGAACTTGCGCGCGTGCATGGGGTCCACCCGGTCATCCTGGTCCGCGGAGATCATCAGCAGCGGCGGGTACTTCTTGGCCGGGTCCAGCCGGTGGTACGGGGAGTACCCGTAGAGGACCTTGAAGTCCTCGGGGTTGGACGGGTCCCCGTACTCGGGGATCCAGGTCTTCCCGATGCCGAACTGGGGGTAGCGGACCATGTCCAGGAGCGGCACGCGGCAGATCACCGCGCCGAACAGGTCAGGGCGCTGCGTCATGACCGCGCCCACCAGCAGGCCACCGTTGCTGCGGCCGCTGATGGCCAGCTTGGAAGGCTGGGTGTACTTCTCCTTCACCAGGTACTCCGCCGCGGCGATGAAGTCGTCGAACACGTTCTGCTTGTTCTTGCCGCGGCCGGCGTCGTACCAGGCCTTGCCGTACTCACCGCCGCCGCGGAGCTGCGGCATGGCGTAGACGCCGCCCGCCTCCAGCCACGGGTGGTCGACGGCGGAGAAGTTGGGGAGCTGGGGGAGCTTGAAGCCGCCGTAGCCCCAGAGCAACGCCGGTGCGGACCCGTCCTTCTTGAGATCTTTCCGGTGGACGATGAACATGCTGACCTGGGTGCCGTCCTTGGAGGGGTAGAACACCTGCTCCACTTCGTAGGACGCCGGATCGATGGGCTCGTTGGTCTTGGCCCAGCTCTCGGTCTGGAGGTTCTTCACCCACAGCTTGAAGACCTCCTTCGGCGTGGTGAGCGAGCTGAAGGCGAAGTAGGCCTCGTCGTCGTCCGGCAGGCCCGAAGGCTCGCTGGCCACGCCCAGCCCGGGCAGCGCCACCGTCCGCACCTTGCCCTTGCCGTCGGCGTTGGCGAAGCGCAGCTCGCTGTGTGCCTTGACCAGGTACGAGAGCGCCAGCTCTCCACCGGCGAGGGTCATGGACTCTAGATTTGCGTCCTTGTCCTCGGGGACCACCAGCTTCCATGCCTTGCGGTCCATCTTGTTGGCGGAGGTCTTGAAGACGCGGCGATTCGGCGCGCCCTCGTCGGTGAGGATGAAGAACTGGTCGTTCATCTCCTCCACCTGGTAGGTGGCGTCCTTCCCCAGCACCAGCGGCTTGAAGTCTTTGTCCTTGCCCAGCCGCTTCACGTAGATGTCGTTCTCCGACCAGCCGCGCATGCGGGTGACGAAGAGGTACTTCCCGTCCGCGGACAGGTGGTGCTCGATGGAGGTCTTCGGGTCGCCCAGCTTGGGGTGGATCACCTCGTCCCCGGCGGCCTCGACGCCCAGCCTGTGGTAGCGGACCTCGGTGTAGCCGAGGCGGTCCGCCGCGGGCACCTCCGCGGACACCGGCGGCACCCACTCGTAATAGAAGCCGGCGTTGTCCGGGCTCCAGGACGGGGTGGTGAACTTGCCGCCCTCGATCTGGATCGTGGCCCAGCCGCCGGTGTCAGCCGAGGCCACCTTCAGGACCGCCTCGTCCGAGTTGTTGGGCTTGTACTGGAACACTACCCACTTGCCGTCCCACGACGGCACCCACGTCCCGAGCGACACGTTGCGCTGCTTGTTCAGGTCCACCACCACCTTCTCGGGGTTGGCGCCCTCCCGCATGAAGAGGATGGGTTTCTCCTTCTCCGGGAGCTGCTTGAGGTAGAAGAGCCGGCCGCCGCGCTTCACTGGCGGGCTCGCCGACTCCACGTAGAGGAGCTCGGAGAGGCGCTTGTCCAGCTCCTTGCGCCCGGGGAGCCGGGCCAGCACGCGGCGGGAGTACTCGTCCTCCGCCTTCACCCAGTCCTTCACGGCCGGGGTCTTGTCGTCTTCCAGCCAGCGGAACGGGTCGGAGACCTGCTCGCCGTGCAGGGTGTCCACCACCGCGTCCTTCCTGGTCTGCGGCAGCGCCACCGGCGCCTTGGCGGGCCCGGCATCCGGGGCCATCGCGACGGGAGGGGGAACAGACTTGGAGGAACCCGAGGACGCCGCGCAGGCGGCGACCCCGGCCAGGAGGGCGAGGGCCAAGATTCGGATCATGAGGGACGCCTCATTAGCCCAACTTGGCCCTGCGGTGAACCCGTCAGTAATCCATGCCCGGCGGGCCCCACCCCTCGCGGGCCGGCATCTGCTCGATCTTCGCCTTGAGCTGGGCCCGCTGCGCCGGGGTAAGGATGCCGTTCACCTCCACCAGGGCGTCGATCGCCTGGTGGGCAATGGACTTGAACTGGTCGGCCTTGGCGTCCGCCTTGGCGTAGAGCGCGTTCTGGTCCGGGGCGTCCGAGGTGAGCTGGTCGATGACCCACTTCCGGTCGGCCTGGCCCTGCTGGCGGTGCTGCTCCATCTGGGACTTGGCCTGTTCGAGCACCCGGTCCTTGATGGCCAGGATCTTCGCCCGCTGGTCCGGGGTGGCCTTCAGCTCGTCCAGCTGTTCGTTGAGGCGGCTGGTGATCATCTGCTGCGCGCGGGCGAACCTTTCCTGGGGATCCGGCGCACGGCCGCAGCCCGCCCCCGGACCGAACCCGGTCAACATCACGAACGCCGCCACTCCACCCACCAGCGCCAAGAGCTTCGTCTTCATGTGTGCTTCTCCTTCACAAAGTGCCGCCCCGACCGGCGGCGCAGGAGAGAGAATGTCCAGCGCCCGTTTCCACGGACTTTCCGCTTCATGAAGAAATGTGACGTTGAAGGGGGGGCGCGGGCCCGCTAGACCTGCCGCGGATGACCGCCCCGGCGCTGCTGCAGCTGTTCGTCGAGTCCCAGGCGGCGCTGGAGGCCACCGCGGCGCCCCTGTCGGTGGAGGACTTCGTCGTCCAGGCGATGGAGGACGCCAGCCCGGTGAAGTGGCACCTAGCCCACGTCGCCTGGTTCTTCGAGACCTTCGTCCTGGCCGCGGCCTCCACCGGGTACCAGGCGTTCGACCCGCGCTACCGCTTCCTCTTCAACAGCTACTACGAGGCGGTGGGCGACCGGCACCCGCGCCCGGACCGCGGCCTGCTCTCGCGGCCCACGGTGGAGGAGGTGCGCCGCTACCGGCGCCACGTGGGCGAAGCCATGGTCCGCCTGCTGGAGGGGCCCGCGCTCCCGCCCGCGCCCGCCTTCGCGGTGGAGCTGGGCGTCAACCACGCCGAGCAGCACCAGGAGCTGATCGCCACCGACGTGAAGGTGGTGCTGGCGCGCAACCCGCTGCGGCCCGTGTACCTGCCGCGCCCCGCGCGCGCGCCCGCCGTTCCGGTGGAGCTTGCGTGGGTGTCGCAGGAGGGCGGCCTGCTGGAGGTGGGCCACGCCGGGGACGCCTTCGCCTTCGACAACGAGCGCCCCCGCCACCGGACCTTCCTGGAGCCCTTCCAGATCGCCAACCGGCTGATCACCAACGCCGAGTACCTGGAGTTCATGGAGGCCGGCGGCTACGAACAGCCCACGCTCTGGCTCTCCGACGGGTGGGCCGCGCGGCAGCGGCTCGGGTGGGAGGCGCCCATGTACTGGGAGCGCGCGGAGGGCGGCGGCTGGGAGGTGGCGTCGCTCCACGGGAGCGGCAAGGTGGAGCCGCTGGAGCCGGTCTGCCACGTCAGCTTCTACGAGGCGGACGCCTACGCGCGCTGGAAGGGCGTGCGGCTCCCGCTGGAGCAGGAGTGGGAGGCGGCGGTGGCGCGCCAGGGTCCGCCGCGCGCTGGACGCTGGAGCCCGCACCCGGAGCCGCTGGCCGGTTCGCCCGCGGCCGGCGAGATCGCCCAGGCCTTCGGCGCGGCCTGGCAGTGGACGCGGAGCCCGTACGTCCCCTACCCCGGCTTCCGTTCCTTCGACGGCGCCTTCGGCGAGTACAACGGCAAGTTCATGTCGAACCAGCTGGTGCTGCGCGGGTCGTCCTGCGTCACCCCGCCCCGCCACGCGCGCGTCACGTACCGGAACTTCTTCCGGCCGGACGCGCGCTGGCAGTTCACCGGGATCCGCCTCGCGCGGGACGCCCGGTAGCGACCGACACGCGCGCTACCGGATGTACGAGTACACGCGGTTGTCCCCGGCGATGTAGAGGCGCCCCTTCGCCAGGATGGCCGTCGAGTTGTAGTTGTGAAGCCCGCCCATGGTGTCGGTGGCGGAGAAGAGTTGTTGGCCGGTGTCGCCGTTGAAGGCGCGCAGGCGCCCGCCGCCGACCGTCCAGACCATCGACTCGTTGGTGCCGTCGGTGGTGGTGACCATGGGCGAGCTGCGCCCGCCCTGGTTCGCGCACCAGGCGCTGGCGATGGTGGGCGGCGACCCCGGGTTCACCTTGATGACGAGCAGGTCTCCCGACCCGGCGGCGCAGTTGGTGCCGGTGGCGGCCGCCCCCACGTAGGTCGCCAGCGGGGTCCGGTAGACGACCCCGGCCTGGATGATGTTGGTGGAGGCGACGCGGAGCGCCTGGAGCTCGGTGCCCGTCCCCCCCAGCGAGCTCCGGTTCAGGAGGTACGCGAAGCCGTCCTTGCCGAACTGCAACACCAGCGCGGACGGGACGGAGCCCGGCATGTCCACCAGCAACGGCCCGGAGCCGCTGATGTCGATGTCGTTGGTGTCCATGGTCTGCCAGTTGGACGGCGTGAAGTGGTCCGCGTTCGCCTGGCTGTACGCGGGGCCCGCGGCGAAGCGGAGCACCGACTCCTGGTCTCCGAACGTGGAGCCGTTGGGCGCGTTGCCGGTGGCGCCGTAGAGGGAGGTCCCGTCCGAGGCGAGCCCGCCCACCGCCCAGATGCCCGACAGGTTGGCGCGCGTGGCCCACGCGGTCACCGAGGCGGGGTTCGAAGTGGGGATGCCCACCACCCAGCCGTGGTAGGTGCCGCAGTCGCCCGCCAGCCCGCCGTAGGGGATGTACACCGTGCCGCCCATGAGCGAGAGCGCGCTGCGCTCGCCCTGCGGGGTGGAGTTGAACGTGGTGGCGCCGGACCGCGCGGTGGCGTTCATGTCCACCGGCCAGCCGGGGAGCGTGGCGCCGTCGTCGAGGGAGAGGCCGAAGACCTGGTGGTGCGCCTGCGTTTGCCCGTTCATCCCCACCAGGGCGCTCAGGTAGATGGCCCGGTTCGCGGCGTCGATCACCGGCGTGCCGGTGATGCCGTGGTTGGGGCCAATGTTCCCGCAGGGCATGTTGGCGGCGAGCATGGGCAGCGGGAGCGCGCGCTGCCAGACGACGCCGCCGTTGACGGCGTCGAGGGCGATGACGTTGTTCGTCTCGGTGGCGACGATGACCAGGTCCGGCCGCCCGCCGCTGTTCTCGAAGTAGAGCGGCTGCGCGTAGACCGCCCCGGTGAACGTGCCCGTGAAGGCCGGGTCGCGGTGGACGCCGCCGTCCATCACCGCGGCGCGGGTCATGCCGGGGTCTACGTAGAGGCCGGAGCGGGACGGGCCGCCGTGGTACTCGAGCACCTGGGTGGTGGCGCCCAGCGGCCCGCCGTCGTTCCCTCCGCCGCCGTCGCCGCCTCCGCCGCCGTCCTGGCCGGCGTCGTTGTCACCACCTCCGCCGCAGACGCACGAAGGCCCGGCGGCCGCCAGGGCCAGGGCGGCGGCCCCCGCCAGCAGGGTGGTCATGAATCGGGTGGTGGTCACGAGAGCGCCTCCGAAAGTGCCCGGCCCAAGCGCACCATACGTGAGGACGCCCCCGGAAGGGCGGCGGCGAGGCGCCCGGTTCGCGGCCTGGAGCAGGTTTGACGATGATGTTTTCCACGTCCTCGCCCACGTAGCCGGCCCCGGTCAGGCGCGGTGCCCTACCGGGTGAACGCGTACACGCGGTTGTCGCCGGCCACGTAGATGCGGCCCTTCGCCAGGATGAGCGTGGTGTTGTACCCGTGCATCCCGCTGACGGTGTCCGTCCCGGTGAAGAGGAGCTGCCCGGTGTCGCCATTGAAGGCGCGCAGGTGCTCGTCGGCGTTGCTCACCGTCCAGACCACGGAGTCGTTGGTGCCGTCGGTGGTGGTGACCATGGGCGACGTGCGGCCGAAGCCATTGGTGCACCAGGCGCTGGAGAGCGTGGGCGGCGAACCGGGGTTCACCTTCAGGGCGAACAGGTCTCCCGACCCGGTGGCGCAGTTGGTGCCGGTGGCGGCGACCGCCACGTAGGTCGCCAGCGGGGTCCGGTAGACGGCCCCGGCCTGGATGATCTGGCTGGACGCCACGCGGAGCTTCTGGAGCCCGGTACCGGTCCCTCCCAGCGAGCTCCGGTTCAAGAGGTACGCGAAGCCGTCCTTCCCCAGCTGCACGACCAGCGCGGACGGCGTGGAGCCCGGCATGTCCACCAGCAGCGGACTGGAGCCGCTGATGTCGACGTCGCCGCTGTCCAGGCTCTGCCAGTCGGGGGGCGTGAAGTGGTCCGCGTTCGCCTGGCTGTACACGGGTCCCGCGGCGAAGCGAATCACCGACTCCTGGTCTCCGAAGGCGCCGCCGGGCCCGTTGCCGGTGGCGCCGTAGAGGGAGGTCCCGTCCGAGGCGAGCCCGCCCACCGCCCAGATGCCCGACAGGATGGCGCGCGTGGCCCACGCGGTCACCGAGGCGGGGTTCGCGGTAGGGATGCCCACCACCCAGCCATGGTAGGTGCCGCAGTCGCCCGCCAGCCCGCCGTAGGGGACGTACACCTTCCCGCCCACGAGCGAGAGGGCGCCGCGCTCGCCCTGCGGGGTGGAGTCGAAGTTGAGGGCGCCGGACCGCGCGGTGGCGTTCATGTCCACCGGCCAGCCGGGGAGCGTGGCACCGTCGTCCAGGGAGAGCCCGAATACCTGGTGGTGCGCCTGCGTGCCGTTGTTCTGCCCCACCAGGGCGCTCAGGTAGAGGGCCCGGTTCGGAGCGTCGATCACCGGCGTGCCGGTGATGCCGTGGTTGGGGCCGATGTTCCCGCAGGGCATGTTGGCGGCGAGCATGGGCTGGGGGAGCGCGCGCTGCCAGACCACGCCGCCGGTGACGGCGTCGAGGGCGATGACGTTGTTCGTCTCGGTGGCGACGATGACCAGGTCCGGCCGCCCGCCGCCGTTCTCGAAGTAGAGCGGCTGCGCGTAGACCTGCCCTACGAACGTGCCCGCGAAGCCCGGGTCGCGGTGGACGGCGCCGGCCGTCACCGCGGCGCGGGTCATACCGGGGTCCGCGTAGACGCCGGAGCGGGACGGGCCGCCGTGGTACTCCAGCACCTGGGTGGTGGCGCCCGGCGGGCCTCCATCCTGACCGCCGTCGCCGCCTCCTCCGCCGCCGTCGTCTCCGCCGTCATTGCCGCCGCCGTCATGACCGCCGTCGTTGTCGCCGCCATCATGACCGCCGCCGTCGTTGTCGCCGCCTCCGCCGCAGACGCAGGAGGGCCCGGCGGCGACCAAGGCCAAGGCGACCACCCCCGCCAGCAGGGTGGTCATGAATCGGGTGATGGTCACGAGAGAGCGCCTCCGAGGTGCCCGGCCCAGGCGCACCATACGTGACGACTCCCCCGGAAGGGGCGGCGGCGAGGCGGCGCCGGCTAGGCGGACTCCTTCTTCGCCTCCAGGTCCTTCTCGCTGGCCAGCAGGACCACCGGCTCCTGCTTCTTCAGGATGACCTCTTCGGAGATCATCACCTCGCGGGCGTTCTTCCGGGACGGGATCTCGTACATCACTTCCAGCATCGCGGTCTCGAGGATGGAGCGCAGGCCGCGGGCGCCCGCCTTGCGGCGGATGGCCTCCGAGGCGATGGCCTTCAGCGCGCCGTCGGTGAACTTGAGCGACACGCCGTCCAGCTCCAGGAGCTTCTTGTACTGCTTCACCAGCGCGTTCTTGGGCTGGGCCAGGATGTCCACCAGCGCGCTCTCGTCCAGCTCCTCCAGCGCGGTGACGATGGGGAGGCGGCCGATGAACTCGGGGATCATCCCGAACTTGAGCAGGTCCTCCGGCTCCACGTGCTTGAGCAGCTCCGACAGGTTGCGCTGCTTCTTGGACTGCACGTCCGCGCCGAAGCCCAGCGACCGGCCGCCCAGCCGCCGCTCGATGATCTGCTCCAGCCCGCCGAAGGTGCCGCCGCAGATGAAGAGGATGTTGGTGGTGTCGACCTGCAGGAACTCCTGCTGCGGGTGCT
>DATBSS010000094.1:0-8801 GCA_036559665.1 Myxococcaceae bacterium | reverse complement strand
GGCGGCACCACCGTGTTGTAGGCGCGCGCCAGGCGGGTGATGGAGTCCAGCAGGATGCACACGTCGTGCTTCTGCTCCACCAGCCGCTTCGCCTTGTCGATCACCATCTCCGCCACCTGCACGTGGCGGGTGGCCGGTTCGTCGAAGGTGGAGGACACCACCTCCCCCCGCACGCTCCGCTCCATGTCCGTCACTTCCTCCGGCCGCTCGTCCACCAGCAGCACGATGAGGAAGATCTCCGGGTGGTTCTGCGCCACCGCGTGGGCGATGTTCTGCAGGAGAACCGTCTTGCCGGCCTTGGGCGGCGCCACGATGAGGCAGCGCTGCCCCATGCCGATGGGGCAGAACAGGTCGATGATGCGGGTGGTCATCTCCCCCGCCTCGTGCTCCAGCTTCAGCTTCCGGGTCGGGTAGAGCGGGGTGAGGTTGTCGAAGAGGATGCGCTCCCGCGCCTCGGCGGAGAGCGGGTCCACGAAGTTGGTCGTGTCCACCCGCTGCAGCGCGAAGAAGCGCTCGCCCTCCCGCGGCTGGCGGATGGGGCCGGTGACGGTGTCGCCCGGCCGCAGGTTGAACCTGCGCACCTGCGACGGCGAGACGTAGATGTCGTCCGGGCTGGGCTGGTAGTCCGAGTCCGCCGACCGCAGGAACCCGAACCCGTCCGAGAGCAGCTCCATGACGCCTTCGGCGTGCACCTCGAAGCGCTTGTCGGCGATGCCGGAGAGGATGGCGAAGATCAGGTCCTGCTTCTTCAGCCCCTGGTACCCCTCGATCTGCAGGTCGTGGGCGAACTTCGACAGCTCGGTGATCTTCATCCGCTTCAGGTCGTTCAGCTTGATGACCTGCATCGGCGCGCCATCGCGCACCGGCTCCAGCCGCGGGGCCTCCGGCGTCGAAGGTGGGGGCGGGAGCTGGGCCGCCGTGCCTTCCTCCGTCCCTACGCCCTGGAGGTCGTCGTCCCGCACCGGACGCGAGATGGCGGTCAGCACCGGCCGGGGGGCCCCACCCTCCTGGGCGTCCTCCCGCTCGGCCCGGTCGCGATCGTCCTCCCGGTTCGACCGGTCGCGAGGCTCGGCCTCCTCGTCCGCCCCTTCCTTCCGGGCGGCGCGCCGCTTCACCGGGCGCTCCGGCTCCTCGGCGGCGCGGGATGTGGCCCGCACCTTCCCGCGGCGGGGCTTCACGTCCTCGCCGGCGGTGTCGGTGTCAGCGGCCTCGGGGGCCTCAACGTCTGCTTCCTGGGGTTTTTCTTTGCTGGAACGTGCTTTCCGCATGGCTGCTCGGGGGGTGCGCGGATGGTGAGACCGGGTCCGGTCTCGTGAAGCTCCCGGATTCCCGAAGCGGGAATCCACTGGAGTGACGGCGTTGGGGAAGGAACCAGGCGCGAAACGAGCGCCCGGAGAGACAAACCCAGGTTAAAGACGCAGGTGCACCCTGTCAAGGCAACAAAGGCAGGGCTACTGAATAGATCCGCACCGTGAACAGGCCTGACGCCGAGACCCGAGTCGTAGAGCTCAGGGCGCAACTCCAACGCGCCAACCACCGCTACTACGTCCTGGACGACCCCGAAATTTCCGACGCGGAGTACGACCGGCTGATGCGCGAGCTGGAGGCGCTGGAGGTCGAATACCCCGACCTGATCACCCCCGAATCGCCCACCCAGCGCGTCTCCGGGGCGCCGGCCGAGAAGTTCGAGAAGGTGGTCCACCGCATCCCGCTGCTGTCGCTGGCCAACGCCTTCACCGACGAGGAGATGTCCGAGTTCGACGAGCGCGTCCGCAAGCTCGCCAACGTCCCCGAGGTGGACTACGTGTGCGAGGCCAAGCTGGACGGCCTGGCCGTGGAGCTGTGCTACGAGCGCGGCGCCTTCGTGAAGGGCTCCACCCGCGGCGACGGCGAGGTGGGGGAGAACATCACCGCCAACCTCCGCACCATCCGCGGCGTGCCGCTGCGGCTCACCCCCGCCGAAGGGGTGGAGGTGCCGCCCTACCTCGAGGTGCGGGGCGAGGTGTTCATCCGCAAGAAGGACTTCCTCAAGCTCAACGCCCAGCGCGAGCAGCAGGGCGAACCCCTCTACATCACCCCCCGCAACACCGCCGCCGGCTCGCTCCGCCAGCTGGACCCGAAGATGACCGCCTCCCGCCCGCTCTCCATCCTGTTCTACGAGGTGGGGGTGGTGGACGGCCGCGCCTTCGCCCGCCACTGGGACAAGCTGGAGCTGCTCAGGTCGCTCGGCTTCCCCGTCAACGGCGACAACGCGCGCGCGCGCGGGCTGGACGAGGTGCGGGCGCAGTACCAGCGCTTCCTCCAGAAGCGGCACGAGCTGCCCTTCGAGATCGACGGGATGGTGGTGAAGGCGGACGACGAGACCTTGCGCAAGCGGGTGGGCCAGGTCTCCAAGTCGCCGCGCTGGGCGGTGGCCTACAAGTTCCCGCCCGAGGAGGAGACCACCGTGGTGGAGGACATCCAGGTCCAGGTGGGCCGCACCGGCGCGCTCACCCCGGTGGCCTTCCTCAAGCCCGTCCACGTGGGCGGGGTCACCGTCTCCCGCGCCACCCTCCACAATGAAGACGAGCTGCGGCGCAAGGACGTGCGCGTGGGCGACCACGTCTTCATCCGGCGGGCGGGCGACGTCATCCCGGAGATCGTCAAGGTCATCGAGTCGCGCCGCACCGGCGCCGAGGTGCCCTGGACCTTCCCGGAGAGGTGCCCGGCCTGCGGCGCGCCGGCGGTGCGCGACCCGGAGGGCGCCATCACCCGCTGCACCGGCGACTCCTGCCCGGTCCAGCTCCAGCGCTACCTCCGCCACTTCGCCTCCCGCGCGGCCATGGACGTGGACGGGCTGGGCGTGGAGCTGTGCGCGCAGCTGGTGGAGACCGGGCTGGTGAAGGACTTCGGAGACCTCTACCGGCTCACCCTGGAGCAACTGGTGGAGCTGGAGCGGATGGGGGAGAAGAGCGCGCAGAACCTGCTCGCCGCCATCCAGCGCTCCAAGCAGACCACCCTGCGGCGGTTCCTCTATGCGCTGGGCATCCGGCACGTGGGCGAGGCCACCGCCAAGGCGCTCGCCGAGCACTTCCGCGCCGTCCCCCCGCTCCTCGAGGCGCCGGTGGACGAGATCACCCGCGTCAAGGACGTGGGGCCCGAAGTGGCCAAGGCCATCCGTGCCTACTTCGACAAGCCGCGGAACCAGCAGGTGGTCCAGCAACTGCTGGAGCTGGGGGTGACGCCCGCGCCGCCGGAGGCGTCCAAGGGCGGGCCCTTCGAGGGGAAGACGGTGGTGCTGACCGGCTCGCTCGCCGGGATGAGCCGCGAGCAGGCCAAGGAGGAGGTGGAGCGGCGTGGCGGGAAGGTCAGCGGAAGCGTCTCCCGGAAGACGGATTTCGTGGTGGCGGGCGAGGACTCGGGCTCCAAGCTCAAGAAGGCGCAGGAGCTGGGAGTGAAAATCCTGGATGAAGCGGCGTTCCTCGCGCTGCTGGGCCCGGGGTAGAACGCTCCCATGGACCGGCGCCGGGTCAGCTTGCGGATCAAGGGACGGGTCCAGGGCGTATTCTTCCGGGAGAGCACCCGGCAGCGTGCGGCCGAGCTGGGCGTGAACGGCTGGGTGCGGAATTTGCCCAGCGGGGACGTGGAGGCGCTGGTGGAGGGCCCGAGGGTGCAGGTGGACGAGCTGGTCGCCTGGTGCCACCGCGGGCCACCGGCCGCGCGCGTGGAGGGCGTGATGGTGCAAGATGAGGAGCCCCGCGGCGACCTTTCCCCCTTCGCCGTGGTGCGGTGAGGCGAAGCGCACATGGATCCGTTCTCGGTCGTCTCGCTCTGCGCCACCCTCGGCATCCGGGCCGGGTCCAAGGTGTCCATGATCAACCCGCCGCCGGGGTTCGCGGCGCGGCTGAACCCGCTGCCGGCCGGAGTGGAGTTCCTGGTCACCGCGGTGACCGGCCTGGACGTCATCCTCTTCTTCACCACCGACGCCAAGGAGCTGGTGTCGAGGCTGCCGGCGCTCGCCCGGGCGATGTCGGTCCACGGCGGCATCTGGGTCTGCTACCCGGTGGGTGGCGACCGGCCCACCGGCATCGACGAGGAGCTCGTGCGCCACGCCGCCCTGGACATCGGCCTGGTGGACGACAAGCGGGCCCACCTGGACGCGCTCTGGTCCGGGCTGCGGCTGGTGTGGAAGCCGAAGCCGCGCCTCGACAAGCCGGAGCGCCGCAAGACCGCCTCCTCGCCCGCCGCGACGGCGTAGGGCGCGGTGTTCTGGTAGGGTCCCGCGCCCTATGCGCGTTGCCCTGACCATCGCCGTCGCCGCCGCCGTCCTTGCTACCCCAGCGTGCAAGGGCTCCAAGTCGCCGGTCACCGAGGACGACAAGACGCTCTACGCCATGGGGGCGACCCTCGGCCAGAACCTCCGCACCCTCAACCTCACGGAGGCCGAGCTGGCCATGGTGGAGCGCGGCCTGGAGGACCAGGTCCTCCAGCGGAAGCTGGAGGTGGAGCTGAAGGAGTACGGCCCCAAGCTCTCCCAGATGTTCCGCGCGCGGAGCCAGAAGGTGGTGGAGGCGGAGAAGCAGAAGGGCGCCACCTACACCGCGCAGGTGGAGAAGGAGGCGGGCGCGCAGAAGCTGCCCTCCGGCGTCATCTACATCGAGCAGCAGGCGGGGACCGGCGAACAGCCGGAGCCCACCAGCATGGTGAAGGTGAACTACCGGGGCACGCTCATCGACGGCACCGAGTTCGACAGCTCCTACAAGCGCAAGGAGCCGGCCGAGTTCGCGCTCAACCGCGTCATCCCCTGCTGGACCCAGGGCGTGCAGAAGATGAAGGTGGGCGGCAAGGCGAAGCTCGTCTGCCCTTCGGACGCGGCCTACGGCGACCGCGGCACCCCGGGCACCATCCCGGGCGGGTCGACCCTCACCTTCGAGGTAGAGCTGCTGGAGGTGAAGGCCGCGCCGCCGCCGCCGCCCATGCCCCCGCCGCCGACCGGTCCGCTCGGCGGCCCGGGCGCGCCTCCCCCCATGGTCGGGCCGAACGTCTCCAAGGCTCTTCCCGCGCCGCCGCCGCCGGCGGCGAAGACGCCCCCGCCGGCGCCGGGCCAGCCGGTCACCAGGTAGCCCCGCTTCAAGACTGCTTTACTTCACCGGCCCGGCATGAAACGCTCGGAGGGGAAGGGTCGATGTGTGGCCCGAGAGCTCTGAAGTTCTGACGGGATTTCCTCCCGGACCGCCGGCCAAGCCGCCCCTGTGTGGCGCGAGCGCGATGCCGCTGAACCGCCGGTTGTACGGGAGGCTTGGAAGTTGAGACGGGGTGCCCGGTGGTTGACGCATCAGGCGCGAACAACACGGACGCACCCCCCACGGCACGCGCGGAATCACGACTGACCACCGCTTCCCGTCCGGTGGTTGTCGCACTTCTGCGTGCGCGCGCAGGGTTTGCTCATGAGCAGCATCCTCGTGATCAACGCCGCCGGTCGAGAGACCCGGGTGGCGCTCGTCGAGAACGGCCACATCGCGGAGTTCTACCTCGAGCGTAAGAAGGACAAGGGGATCGTCGGAAACATCTACAAGGGCCGCGTGGTCCGGGTCCTCCCGGGCATGCAGGCGGCCTTTGTGGACGTCGGGCTGGAGAAGGCGGCCTTCCTCTACGTCAGCGACGTCGTCTACGACCCGGACTTCGCCCGAGCCGAGTTCGAGCTGACCGAGGGCGAGCACGACGAGGCGCCCGAGGTCCCCGACCTCCCCGAACACGCCGACCCCGGTGGAGAGCACGCGGAGCACGGCGAGCCGGCGACCGTGCCGGGGAGCGAGCACGAGGCCGCCGCCGCGGCGCCGGCCGCCGCTCCGGTGCCCGAGGCGACGGCGCCCCACGAGGTCGAGGCGGAGGTGCACGAGCACCCGCCCGGCGAGCTGCCGCCCCCGCGCCGCACCATCACCGGCGAGTACGAGGCGCTCGAGCTGGCCGGCCCGCCGCCCGTGAGCCCCGAGCCCGCGGCCGAGGCGCCGCCCACGCCGGTGCCGGCCTCGCCCGAACCGGTCACGGCCGCCAGCGCCGGGCCGGTGCCCGCGGAGGTCGTCCCGGCCATCGCCCCGGCGACCGGGCCTGGACCCGAGACGCCGGTGCAGGCGGCGCCGCCCGCGGGACCTCAGGCCGGCACTCCCGTGCCCGCCGACCTGGCCGTGACCCAGCCGATGGACCCGGCGGAGATGTCCGCCCTGGCCGCCGCCGCGGCCCGGCCCCCCGAGCCGACCCCCGCGGCCGCCGTGCCGCCCGCGGCGGTCGACGAGCAGGGCCAGCGCCGCGCGCCCAGGGACTCGCGCGAGCAGCGCGCCCGGGATCGGGATCGCGACCGCGACAAGCGCCGCCGCGACGAGCACCGCGGGGGTGGCGGGCGCGACCGCGAGGAGGACCGTCCGCCCAAGCAGCGCAAGGCGCAGCGGATCGAGGAGCTGCTCAAGCCCGGCCAGGAGGTGGTGGTCCAGATCTCCAAAGACCCCATCGGCAGCAAGGGCGCCCGCCTCACCTCGCACATCTCCATCCCCGGCCGGCACCTGGTGTTCATGCCCACGGTGGACCACGTGGGGATCAGCCGGCGGATCTCCAACGAGAAGGAGCGGCGGCGGCTGCGGGAGATCGTCGACCGCCTGCGCCCGCCCGGCACCGGCTTCATCGTGCGCACCGTGGCGGAGAACGTCCCTCAGGAGAAGCTGGAGAGCGACATCCGCTTCCTCATCGAGGTCTGGAACGAGGTCGTCCGCCGCAACGAGAAGCGCGGCGGCCCCGGCCTGTTGCACCCGGACCTGGACCTCATCCTCCGCGCCACCCGCGACCTCTTCGCCCACGACGTGGAGAAGCTGGTCATCGACGACCGCGAGGAGTACGAGCGCGTGGTGCAGTTCGTGGTGGCGCAGGATCCGGCCCTGCGCGACCGCGTCCTCCTCCACGACAACGAAGAGCCCATCTTCGACGCCTACGGCATCGAGCACGAGCTCAACCGCGCCGTGCAGCGCAAGGTGTGGCTCAAGAGCGGCGGCTACCTGATCATGGACCAGGCGGAGGCGCTCACCGCCATCGACGTCAACTCCGGGCGGTACGTGGGCAAGAAGAGCCTGGAGGAGACGATCACCAAGATCAACGTCGAGGCGGCCAAGGAGATCGTCTACCAGCTCCGGCTCCGCAACATCGGCGGCATCATCATCTGCGACTTCATCGACATGGAGAAGCCGCAGAACCGGGACAAGGTCTTCAAGGCGCTGCAGGAGGCGCTGGGGCGCGACAAGGCCAAGACCAACGTGCTCCGGATCTCCGAGCTGGGCCTGGTGGAGATGACGCGCAAGCGCGTCCGCGAGTCCATCGGCCGCGTCCTCCACGAGGACTGCAGCTACTGGGACGGCAAGGGGTTCGTGAAGACGGCCACCACCGTGGCCTACGAGATCTTCCGGGAGCTCCGCCGCGAGGCCGCCAGCTACCGGGAGCCCACGCTGGTCATCAACAGCCACCCGGACGTGGCCCGGTTGCTCCAGGGGGACGAGCGGCAGGAGCTGCGGCACCTCATGGATCGCTTCAACAAGAGCATCCAGGTGCGCTCCCAGTCCAACTACCACCGGGAGCAGTACGACATCTACGGGCGCTCCGCCCAGGGCGTGGACCAGCGGCTCCACTCCGTGGCCGCGCCGCCCGCGTTCGCCGCCGCCCACGCGTCCACGGCCGGTGGGCCACCGCAGGGCGGCCAGGGTTCAGGTGACCGGGGCGGTGGCGGTGACCGGGGCGGCGGCGGTGACCGGGGCGGCGGCGGTGACCGGGGTGGCGGCGGTGACCGGGGCGGTAGCGGTGACCGGGGCGGCGGCGGCGGTGACCGGGGTAGTGGCGGTGACCGGGGCAGCGGAGGAGGGGGCCGGGGGCAGGATCGGCACCACCGGGGCGGTGGAGGGCGCGGGGATCGCGACCGCGACCGGGACCGCGGGCGCAACCATGGCGGTGGCGGCGGCCGGCCCGATCGTGGCCGGGGCGGCCAGGGCGAGGACCGCGGGCAGGGGCAGGGAGGATCAGCCCAGTCCGGCGCTCCCGCCGGCGGTCAGGGCGCGGGTGGGAACGGCAACGGCAACGGCGGCGGGGGAGGCAGCGGTGGGTCCACCGCGGTCGCTTCGCCGCCGCCCGCCGAGCCCGGGTCTGGGCCGGCCCAGGAATAGGCTGGAGTCCCGGCCCTGACAGTCGGGCCACCCATCCAGGGCCGCGAACTGACGGGGAGGGCGGGTCCGTGCCATGATCTCGCCCTCCGCATGCCGAGCCGAGGCCGTCCCGCGCGGGACCGGCTGAAGTCCACGCTGGTCCACACGGGCCAAACCCTGCGCACCACTTCCGGCGGCCGCTTCGCCGCCGACACCATGAGCGCCATGCGCGCGGTGGCGCTCGGCTTCCGTGGGGAGAACATCTCCCTGCGCGCCTCGGCGCTCACCTACGCCACCATCTTCTCCCTGGTGCCGATGCTCACGGTGGCGCTGGCCATCCTCCAGAACCTGCACCAGGAGGAGTTCACGGCGCAGCTGCGCGGCTTCGTCCAGAAGCTCCTGGAGCCCGGCATCCGCGAGGACACCCATGCCCTGTTGGAGCGTTTCATCAACCGGGCCTCCAGCGTGGCCGCGGGATGGATCGGCTTCAGCATCCTCGCCATTACCGCCGGCGCGCTGCTGGAGCGGTTCATCGGGCGGGCCTCGTCGGTCGCCGCGGGGTGGATCGGCTTCACCGTGCTGGCCATCACCGCCGGGGCGCTCCTGCGCAACCTGGACGGCTCCCTCAACGAGATCTGGAACGTCCGC
>DATBSS010000093.1:0-11541 GCA_036559665.1 Myxococcaceae bacterium | reverse complement strand
CTGTCGTTCCAACTCGCGCGAGCTCCATCGCTCTCTGATCGCCGATGCCAGGTAGAACTCTCGCTCTTCGGGCGCTTTGACTTGGCTGAGGAGGATGAGGTGATGCGTCCACGGCAATTGTGCCAGCAGTGCTGACACTTTCTTACTGCTTCGGTACGTCTCGAAGAGCTGCCGCATCCGGAACAGGTTGCGCCGCGTGAAACCGCGCAGGTTCGGATGCTCCTGCGCGATCGCTGCCGCGAGCGCGTCGACCACACCTTCGCCCCACTCAGCGGCCTCGAGCTTCCGGCTGATGTACTCGCCGATCTGCCAGTAGAGGCCGACGAGCTCGCTATTCACAGCCTGATAGGCGCGGCGCTTCGCCGCCTCAATGAGAGCGAGGACCTCGACAAATGAGGGGCTTGGAACGAGCGCGAACGATCCCCTCGCCGCTGTTGAGCGGATATCGCCACGACGATCACGGGACGTTCGCGCGCTCATGACAGCGTGGACTCTACCGGCCGGCGCCGACATTCCGGACCGCGAGAAGCATCACGGGCGCGCGCACAGAGCCTGCAATTGCGGGGCGCGATCGTCGACCTATCTCAGACCTGTTGGCGGTCGCCGCGTTCCGCGCTTTTTTGGACCGGCGCTCCGCGACCACCCCTGGCTCGGGGATCGCCCTCGAGATCAGAGCAGGCTGCGCTGCTCGTACTGGTGGCTGATGACCTGGAAGAGCAGGTCCGCGTTCCGCGCGTCGTACGAGAGGTAGCCGACCTCGTCGATGGCCAAGAGCCCCATCCGCGAGCAGTAATGTAGCAGCCGTCGGTCGAGCCCACGCGCCGAGTCCTGCCCGCCCAGGTCCAGCAGGAGTTGGGACGCTGTCACGAAGAGCCTGAACCGCCCCCCTTCGCACCTACCCCGCCAAGAGCGAACTGCACTCAGCCCTGGGGTGCTGACCACCGGACGGACACGGACAGAATGCGCTCCGGGAGTTGGCGCGCGGTCAGCGACTGCTTCCCGGCTGCCCACCGCGGCGCCCAGGGTCTGATCATCGACCTATCTAAGACTCCCTCTGCCACCTTCCCTTCACGACCAAGATCGCCATCGACCGGTGGGGCCGCTTGAACGGCGGGGGCGTCCTGGCAGGCTGACACTGGAGTGGAGGGGCGCAGGCCAGCAAAAACATACCGACCGATGAAGTAAGCGAAAAAACGAGTGTCCGCGGGCAGGTACGGAGATTGCTGTAGGCCGCGGGTATGAATGCCGTCGAGCCGGGTGGTGGTGGTAGTTCGATTCCTCCGAAGCCGTCGTCGCCACCGCCGGCGCCCAAGCCGGCCGAGCCGAAGCCTCCGGCTCCGAAGCCGCCAGCGCGCGATGACTGGTACCACGACCCACCCGCGAAGCCGCCGGCGCAGATCAGCCCGCCGCCGCCTCCGCCCTCGCCGCCGCCGGCGCAGCAGCACCACAGCAGTCCCAGGCCGAGGCCGGTGCCGCCGCGCCCGCCTCCACCCCCGCCGCCGCCACCCCCTCCGGCGGCGAGACCGCCCGCGCCGCCGACGCCGCCGCCTCCTCCTCCTCCTCCGGCACCAGCGCCCGCCCCGGCGCCCGCGCCGACGCCGGCGCAGCAGCGGTTCGCGGACTTCAAGCAGGCACAAGCGGATGCGGTGGCGGACGGCGCGCAGCCGGCACCGAGGCCGGCCGCTCCGCCCCCTCCCCCGGCACCCGTACCGGCAGCGCCTCCGGCGCCGACACCAGCGCAACAGCGGTTTGCGGACTTCAAGCAGGCGCAGGCGGACGCGGTAGCAGACCGCGCGCAGCCGGCACCGAGACCGGCGCCAACGCCCGCTCCAGCAGCTCCTCCAGCGCCCGCGCCGGCGCCAGCGCAACAGCGGTTCGCGGACCTCAAGCAGGCGCAGGCGGACGCGGTAGCAGACCGCGCGCAGCCGGCACCGAGACCGGCGCCAATGCCCGCTCCAGCAGCGCCTCCGGCGCCCGCGCCGGCGCCGGCGCAACAGCGGTTCGCGGATTTCAAGCAGGCGCAGGCCGACGCCGTCGCGAACGGCCCTCAGGCCCGGCCCGCGACCCCGCTCGCGCCGCAGCAGCGCTTCGCCGCCTTCAAGCAAGACCAGATCGACGCCCTCTCGAACGGCCAGACCGTCACCGAGTACCGCCAGGTCAACGCGCTCACCTCCCGGTTCGCCGCCGACCCCCCGAAGTGGGACGCCACCCGCCGTGCGCTGGGGCTCCCGGCAGACGCGCCACCGACCTCGAACAACGTCACCGCCGCCCTCCGCCTCTCGAACCGGCTGGACGCCGCCGGCACCCAGGCCGGTGACGCTGCCGCCACGCAGCGCGAGGCCCAGCTCGAGCGCGAGCTCTTCAGCAACCCGGCCGTCGCCGCGCGCGCCCAGCGTGAGATCGACGTGGCCCGCAACACCGCCGCCTACCGCGCACAGCTCCAGGTCCTCTCCGACGCCGGCCGCCTGACCGTGCCTCCCGGCGTGGACCCCTCCCGCTGGGTGGACCAGCAGTCCCAACTCGTCGGAGCCGAGCAGCGGATCCGCGGCGACGCCCTCGCCCGCGGCCAGGACCCGAACGAGGCGGCGCAGCGCTCCCCGCAGCTCTACCGGATGCAGCTCGAGGCCGCGCTGGACAGCGGCCGCTTCGACCAGCCGCTCACGCCGGAACAGCGGACGCAGCTCGTCGACCGCCAGGCGCAGTACCACGGCGAGGCCGCCGGCCTCTCCCGGCAGCTGGGCATCCCGATGGCCGACGCCATGGACCGGATCCAGAGCGCGCACGGCCTCACCGACCAGCGCGTGAACGGCCAGCTCCAGGTCGAGTCGGCCGCCCAGCAATTCAACGACACCACCACCGCCGCCACCCGCGGCATCGAGCGCATCCGCGGCTTCTTCGGCGGCGACGGCGCCTACCACCTCGACCAGACCCGCGCGGACTTCTCCCGCATCGAGGGCCTCCAGTCCGAGTACAACCACCTCGTCCTCGACAACAAGGCACTCACCCCCGACCAGCAGGCCCGGCGCACCCAGCTGGAGACGCAGATCCAGCAGGAGATCGCCGCCGCCACCGCGCACGGCACCGGCCAGATCAACTCCAGCACGTCCTTCGCCAACGACAGCCGCTTCGTCGAGCAGGGCCTGTGGCAGACCGCGCTCCTCGGCTCCGCGGTCCTGCCGGGCGGGCCCGCCATCGCCGCGCTGGCGAAGCTGGGCCTGGACGACCTCCCCAATGGCCGCATCCGCTCCGACACCGCCTTGCACCTGGGCCAGGACATCGGCACCTCGTTGGTGGAGGGCGCGGGCGCCACCTACCTCAACAAGCTGGGCCTGGGCGGCGCCAGCCCGCTCACCATGGCGCTCTCCAGCGCCGCGTTCTCCGGCGGGACCTCGCTGCTGGAGCAGGCGCGCGACCCCAGCGGCGCGGGCATCGACCCCGGCCGCGTGGCGCTCGACTTCGGGCTGGGCGGGCTCTCCGGCGCCCTCGGGGCCACCGCGAGCCGCCTCCCGGGCCTGATCCCCGGCGCCGCCGGCCGGGCCTCCCAGTCGGACGCCGGCCGCTTCCTGCTCAACCGCGCCGTGGACTTCACCAGCGCCGCCGGGCTCAGCGCCCTCGACCAGCTGGGCACGGCCGGGACGGTGGACCCGAACCGCGCGCTCAGGGCCGGACTACAGAACACCGCGCTCGGGTCGCTGGACCACCTCGCCCAGCAGGGGCTCCGCGACCGGATCGCCGCGCCGCAGCTCCCCGCTCCCGCCCCGGCCCAGCCCGGCGCGCCGCTCGCGTCCGGCCCGCAGGTCCCGCTCAGCCCCGGAGAGGCGGCGGACACCGCCCGGCTCCTGGGGACGACCCTGCGGCGGGTGGGCGCGCTGCAGTCGCAGCAGGACCTGGCGGGCCCGTTCGCGGCGCCGGTGACGGCGATCGGGCTCCAGGACGCCCGGCAGGAGGTGACGCAGCTCACCGCGCGCCTGGGGATCGACCCCTCCACGCCCGCCGGTCGCCAGGCGCTGCACCAGGCGCTGGGCGGCGGACCGGAGGCGGACGCCGCGCTGAACGCGCTGGATCGCCTCCCCGGCGACATGCCCTGGACGCCGCGCCCGCAGATCCCGCCCGGCGCCACCGGGGAGCAGCAACACCAGGCGCTGGTGGACACGTACCTGCGCGCGGGCGACGCCTACAACCAGTGGGCGTCCCAGCAGATCGCCGCCGGGAACTACGACCTGAAGCCGGTCCAGGACTACTTCCGGCAGCAGGCCGGCGGGGCGCGTGACGCGCTCGCGGCGCAGGGCTTCGACCCGGCCCAGGGCCCGCAGGACGGGTTCCAGCCGCCCACCGTGCAGCGGCCCATCGACGCCGCCGACCGGCGCACCATCGAGCTCGGCGCCGACCAGCTCCTCGCCGCGCACGCGCGCAACCTGGCGTACCTGCAGAACCAGCAGCAGCAACTCGGCGTGCGCGCGCCGTCCTCCCTCGACGTGCAGATCCGCGGCGAGGTGGCCGCCATCGAGCGCAACCGCGCCCAGCTGGAAGCCATCGGAGCACAGGTCCCGCCCGACCTGCAGCCCGCGGTCGAGAGGCTCCCGCGCGGCGCGGCCGCCTTCTCGCCCTGGGACCCGGAGCTGATCGCCCCGCGCGTCGCCGGCGCGCAAAACCCGGAGCAGGCGGCGCGCGACCTGATGCTGATGGAGCTGTACCAGGCGCACCTGTCGCACTACCTCGGCCTGCCGCAGCAGCTCGCCGCCCAGCCGCCGGCGCCAGGCCCGGCCGCGCCCGCGCCGCTCTCACGCACGCCGATGAGCCGGCAGCTCGGCCTCCCCGTGGGGACGGCGCCCGCCTCCGCGCTCGGCGCCCAGGCGACCCAACTCCAGCAGGAGGTCCGCAACCTGCTGCGGATGGCGAACCTGCGGCCGTGAAGGTTCCTTGAACTGGCCGCTGCGAGACTCTCGCGGAACCTGGGGGTCATGCGCCTCACTCCAAACGCCGCCTGATCGCCCGGTCTCCGAGATCGATAGGAGATCATCCTCGTTCGTAAAGGGCACGCGACCCTGGACGCGGGTGCCGTTCTGAAGGTGGCAGCAGCCCAAGCCCTCAGTTCGATTGCGCGGTCGCTGCTCGCTTGTCACCTCAGGCGCCATGATGCTCGCCCCGCTGTTGCTGGCCGGAATGCTCAGCGCGGCCGGCCCGGGCGAAGACGCGGGACGTCCTCCCGAACGACCCCAGTCGATGATGGGCGTCGGTGCTCAAGCGGAGTTTCTGGGTCCAGCCGAGGGCCTCGCCGGGGTGCTGTTCTCCTACGATGTCACCCGCTTCCAGTTCGAAGGCTCGCTGGCGGTCGGAATTTTTGAAAACGGCCCCAACAACACGGACAAGACCGATACCTACGGTCTGAGCGTTCGCATCTATCTCCCCATCCATCGTCGCGCGGGTTCCGACTTCTCACTCGGTGGAGGCGGAGGAGTCGCCCTCTTGAAGGCCCCCACCACGGCGGCCGAATGGGCCAGCACGCTGTTCGTTGGAGGACGGGTTCGAATCTTCGTCGCACCCAACGCCTGCATCACGGGCGCGCTTGGCGCGGGTGCGTTGCTGAGGCAGGGCGGATCTGCCCTTCTGATCGCGGCGCGTCCATTGGGGTCGGCAGGCTTCGTCTATTACTTCTTCTGAGCTTCGCGCCGCGCCATGGTGCCCAGGGCCTGCAAGCCCGTCACTCAAGCCGTGCCCGGCCTGGCCGCCATGTCTACCCGGACCCGGGCGTCCAGCCACTGGAGGGCCTCCGGCTCCCCGGAGAACAGCCTGGTCTTCGTCCTCCCATAGATGCGCACGATGAAGTTGGCGGTGACCCGGACCAACGGATTGGTCACGACGATGGCTTCCCACGCTTCCACTCCGTCGAGTCCTCCCTTCCCGATGGCGCCCCGCGCGTCCGAGGAGATCGAATCCACCCTCTGCAACGCGAACAGGCGGGGCATGCCGTGGAGGTGGCCGCCAGGCCGCAGCTGCTCCAGGATCGTCCTTGCCTCGTCACCGCGGAGGGTGCCGCTCACCTCGAGCCGGCAGATGCGCATACCGCAGGGGAGCTGAAGGAAGGTCGTTTCGTGGGGCACGAGGGTCCCTGTATCGACGTCGCAGGAGCATAGGCCGTCGCGCGGAGTGCCTGCTGGTGGTCCGCGGTTTGGGCGGCGTGTTCGCCCGGATCGATCTGACGGAGTAGGGGTCACCGCCGCGATGGCGGAACGGATCGGCGCCAGGTCCGGGAGGCGCGCGCGCCGAGCTGCCTCTGCCACCTTTTCCTTCACCGCCAGGATCGCCATCAACCGCCGGGGCCGATTGACGCCTACGGCGACGTGGTGGGGGCCCCCTTGAATAGCCAGCCGCCCCGCCCGTCGGTGGATGCGGACGCGCCCATGCTACCGATCAGAATCATCTGCCTGTCGTTGCTCGGGTGCAGCCACGCGGCGGCCCCGGTGACTACGCCGGGGCCCGGGGTTGCGTTTCCCGCGCACCCCGGTTCGCAGTTCGACGTCTCGCTCGGGGTGACGGAGACCGGGTTCAAGGGAGGACTGCTTCGCGACAAGGGCGACCGGCCCCCGACGCTGGCCTCGAGAGGGTTGGCGGTGATTCGAGACCGGCTGGAGCTGGAGGCGAGCGGACTCTCACCAGACCGTGCGGTGGACTTTGATCGCGAGGTGCTGCTCGTGCTCGGCGCTGGCGAGCCTGAAGGTGCGCCGGCATCACCGGTGCAGCAGGTCGTGCGCATCTCTCCGGCAAACGCGTCCGTCGATCGAGCCGGCATGGTGACGGTGCGATTTCGCGATCCCTGCTCCGGCATCTGCGGTGGCGCGAGTACCGTGGTGCTGCACATGCGCGAGTGTCTCTCCCGGAGCCGGCCCGCGGCCTTCAGTGTTCCGAGACCGGCCATGCACCTGCGCGTCATCGCGGAGGAGCACAGCTGCGATCCCGCGCTTCCGTGAGCAGCGGCGGCATCGCTGCCGGCGCTCATCCCGCGCCAGGTGCTGTCCGGCGACCCGGAGAAGACCAGGCCGCGCATCTCCCCGGACGGCCAGCAGCTCGCGTACCGGGCTCTCGACCCGCGCGGCGTGGGGCAGATCTGGGTACGGACGCTGGGGAAGGCGGACGACGTGGACGATCCGAAGGACGCGGAGCTGATCAGGTCTGCTTCCCCGCTCTTCGCGGCGGACCGGATCAAGATCCCGCTGCTGATCGGGCAGGGACAGAACGACCCGCGGGTGAAACCGCAGGAGGCGGAGCAGATCGTCGCGGCGGTGGAGAAGAACGGCGGGCGCGCGATCTACGTGCTCTACCCGGACGAGGGCCACGGCCTCGCCCGGCCGGAGAACGATATCGACTTCAACGCCCGGGTAGAGCGCTTCCTCGGTGCGGAGCTGGGCGGGCGCGTCGAACTGCTCCAGGGAGAACGCATCCCCGGCTCGACGGCCGTGGTGCAGGTGATCGCGCCCCGGAAGCCGGGCGGCGTCGCCGCGACGGCGCCGGCCGCGAAGTAGCCGCTGCGTCCCCGGAGCGCCGCCGCTGGGCCTGGCCGCTACGGCGGGGGCCCGTGGACTCTGTGTAAAGGATTCGGGGTTCCAACCTGAGATTTTGCGGGGGCGCGCTCAGCAACCTCTCCAAGACTCCCCTCCCCTTCACGGCCAAAGTCCCTATCGACCGCCGGGCCGCCTGATGCTTACACCGGCCAGCGGCCCCTCGCCCGCTGCATGGGGCGGCTGGGCAGCGCCTGGGGCAAGGACCAGATTCCGCCGGGTGTACCTCGCGCTCGCGCAGACCCGTGGAGGTGAAGGCGGTTCGGGGGCTTCGATGCACGGCCCGAGCACGGCGCAGAAGGGGCGGGCGATGATGCGCGCACTCCTGGTGGCGGCCGCGATCGCCCTCCCCGCCCATGTCGTGGCGGAACCCTTCCGCGGCGATGCCTACCGCTACCCGAGCAAGAGCTTCTTCCCGCGCTTGCTCTCGGACTTCGCCGCCATCCCCACCGGCGTCCCATACTGGTCCGCCGCGGAGTGGGGCTGGTTCGGGACCACGGCGGCGGTGACGGTCACGCTGTTCCTCCCGCTCGACCAACCGCTCGATCAGCGCTTCCAGCGCTACCTCGCCGAGGAGCATCCGGGGTTGCGCGTGGGCCTCTGGTCTGCGCGGAACGACCTCTTCATCCTCGGCGGCGTGCTGGCGGTCGGCGCCGGCATCGTCGGGTACGGATACTTCGGGCGGGACGACGCCTTCATCGAGACGTTCTCGCTGATGCTCGAGGCCGTTGCCATCACCCAGACCTTCCACATCGGCACCAAGCTGCTGCTCTCGCGCGACGGTCCGCAGGACGGGAACGGACACACCATCGCGGGTCCCACGGCGGAGACGTTCGAACGCTTCCCCAATGGCGCGCCCTCCGGCCACACCGCCACCCTGTTCGCGCTGGCGACGGTGGCGGCGTTCTACTGGGACCACCCGTGGCTCAGCATCGTGGTGTACGGGGTCTCCACCGCCTTCGCCACGGCGCTGGTGCTCGACCGGTATCACTACATCTCCGACGTCCTGGCGGGCGCGAGCCTGGGCGTGGCCGTGGGCCGCTACGTGGTCCGCCAGCGCTCCAGCCGCTTCCAGACCGTGGATGGCGCTCCCAGGCGCAAGGTGGAGTTGGTCCCGACCGTGATGCCGTCTCGCGGCGGCGCTGCGCCCGGCGGCGTGATCCGGGTCGATCTCTGAGGACGGCTACCGGGCCTTCAGTCCTGACCGGAGAAGGCATCCCATGAAGAAGAAGCAGCGAAGGCCATCCCGCCCGCCTTCAGCGCACATCCAGGAGTCCGCCTCCACCCTCCGCGACGTCGCGAAGGACCTGGTGCTGGACGCCGCGCGGTTGTGACGAGAGCAGAAGGGCAGCGCCTGGACTGAGCGTGTCTTGGCGTTCGCCTTCACGGAGCCGGGGCTGCGCTGCGCGCGTCCCGGACGCTTGCGACGACCGTGCGGACCGCCGCGATCACCACGTCGGGCCTGTCGAACTGGATGTAGTGCGACGCATCGTTGATCAGCTGATGCTGACCTCGTGACGACCAGGAGGCTTCCTCGTCATGGAGGGTGCGCCACTGAGCTTTCACCTCGGTCGCCTGTTCCCGGGTGAGCTTCCGCTCTTTCAAGAACTGGTCCGGCAGCGGGGCCATCGAGGTGAGCACCACCAGGGGCCGATCGCCGAGCTGCCGGAACGTGCCGGCCTCGGCCAGGGTGGCATCGCTCGCCTCCATCTCCTCGACCTCCCCGTGGATCGAAGTGGACGCATACGCAGCCATCACCTGCTCGGTCAGCCGCCGGGACATGTCAGGAGCGCGCGCCACCTCTTCGCGCAGTTCCGTCGCCGCGATCACGCGGAGCAGACCCGTCCACGAGAGCGCAGCCCAGGCCTTCGCCTTGGCCAGCCGTGAACGGGGGGGCCGAAACTCATGGATTCGCTGGCGTTGGTCCGGGTGTGAGGCGTCGACGAACACCAGGCCCGCGACCTCCGGCGCATATCGCTTGGTGTAGATCATGGCGTAGGGACCACCGAGCGAATGCCCCACCAGGACGAACGGAGGTCTCTCGCCCATCGTCCCGAGCGCGGCGTGGAGGTCCTCCGCAACACTGATCCCGCCGTGAGGCCCCTGCGACGGCTCGCTCCACATGATCCCGGCTCGGCTGTAAGCGCAGGCGCGCGTGGTCTTGGCGACCTCGTCGTGGACCAGCGACCAGCCGAGGGAACCGTAGGTGTCGAGCCCGTTCTCGAACACGACGGTCGGCGAGCCGGCGCCGCGACAGTCGATCTGGATCCTTCGGCCCCCGATGTCCACCAGCTTGCCGGGCGGTGGAAAATCGATGGCGGCTCGCCGGCGGCCCATGAGCTCGTACGTGCTCCCGGCGGCAAGAGTCAGTGCGAGCAGGCCCAGAAGGCCCTGGAGCGTCCGCCGCACCCAGCGGCGACGGGATGAATGCTGTGTGGTCATTGGCTCCTGCCTTACGTGCTTCCTGAAGCGAGCCAAAACGAAATCGGGGCCCGGCCTTGTGGACCAGGACCCGATCTGAACCACCGACTTTGCGGGGGGCTCGCTCAGCGACCTATCGCATACCCGCTTCCCCTTCAGCGCGAAGATCCCCATCGACCGACGCGCTGCCTAAAGCCCCACCAGGTGCGATTCGAAGCCACATCCGCTTGACCGGCCTCGCTGCGGGCGGCGCGGGGGGGGTGGTTGCATCCATAGCGCCGCTGATGCAGCGACACGCAAGCAACGAGCCGCTCCTCACCTCGTCCGCTGACTGCGCGCGCGCTCTGATGCAACGTGGTGAATGGCGCTGACTCAGAGAGAGCAGCAGGAGATTGGGGCCGCGAACGCCTCGGGACGTACGCCGGTGGTGTTCGTGCATGGGCTGTGGTTGCTCGCCGGGAGTTGGAAGCCCTGGCGCGACCTCTTCGAGAAGCGCGGACATGCAGCGCTGGCACCGGATTGGCCCAACGACCCGGCGAGCGTCGAGGAGGCTCGCGCCCACCCCGAAGCCGTCGCGGGACAGTCGATCGGCATGGTCACCGATCACTTCGCCGAGGTGATTGGCCAGCTTCACCAGAAGCCCGTCGTGATCGGTCATTCAACCGGCGGCTTGATCACCCAGATCCTCGCAGGCCGCGGCCTGGCTGCCAGCGCGGTGGCGATCGATCCCGGGCCGTTCCGCGGCGTGCTGCCGTTGCCGTTGTCCTCTTTGAAGGTGGCATCAGTTGGATTGCGCGATCCCCGGAATCGGCGTCGCGGGGTGGCACTGACGTACGAACAGTTCCGATACGGCTTTGCCAACGCTGTCCCCGAAGAGGAAGCCAAGGTCCTCTATGAGCGCGAATCGGTCCCCGCCTCCGGGATGGCGCTCTTCCAGATGGCGTTCGCGAACCTGAACCCACGCACCGAGGCGCGCGTCGACACCCAACGGCGCGACCGCGGCCCGCTGTTGGTGGTCTCGGGGGAGCGGGACCACACAGTCCCATGGAAGATCGCCCACGCTACGTACGGGCGCTACAAGCACAACCCGAACCCCACCAGCTTCGTGGTGATGCCCGGTCGAGGCCATTCGCTCACCATGGACCACGGCTGGCAGGAGGTCGCCGACACCGTGCTGCGGTTCCTCGACGAGAACGCCGTGCGCCACTGATGCAGCGGGACGGTGGCGGGCCGGGCGGCCCCTGGGGAGGTGGTGCTCGGTGGCCGGTGGGGTGGCGCTGGAACGGCCGCGGGTGCGGCAGGGCAAAGCAGGAAGTGCCCGTGGCGTGGGGTGGGGCCGTGGAGCCCGCACAAAGATTCGGGGTTCCAACCTTTTGCAGGCTGGAACCCCGATTTGAACCTGAGACTTGCGGGGCGCGCTCAACGTGTCCCTCCGCTGGATCGCCCCCCGGTGGACGGCTGTAGAGGGCTTGACGGCGGGCTGCGACCGGGATGGCGCGCGGGCATCTTCGCGTCCTGGCCGGGGGCGGCGATCGCGGCCACTCACAGCACGGACTCGAGCGAC
>DATBSS010000092.1:0-17539 GCA_036559665.1 Myxococcaceae bacterium | reverse complement strand
GAGGCACGCTGGCGATCTGCCGAGCCATCACCGGTGACGCGGCGCTGCTCGTCAACGGTGAACGGGTGCTGTTCATGCGGAAGGCCGGCACCCTCTACCTCAACACCGAATACTGGGAGGGAGACTATTCCCTGTTCTCTCCACCGTACGAGTTGAAGGCATTCCCCGTAAACTGATCAGGCCAGACGCCGAGGGCCGCCGCCAGGGTGAACGCGACGGCCATGGACGTCTCCGCGTGGAAGAGTGGGTCGTGTAACAGGCCCATGACGGCGAGGTAGAGGAGGACGCCGAGGCCGGCCGCGCCGCGAGGCCAGAGCTGCTTCGCCAGCCAGATCAGCATGGCGACGAAGAGCGCCGCGCCCGGGATGCCGGCCTCGACGGCGACGCTGAGGATCTGGAGATGCGCTTTCCCCTGGTGCGTATGCACGCTCGCCGGCGCATCAGGGCTCATGTAATCGGCGGCGCGGTATCGGCCCGCGCCCAGGCCGACCAGCGGGTGCCGCATGAATGCCGTCAAGGCCGCCCGCCTCAAGAAGACGCGATCCTCGTCGCCCATCACGCTGGAGGCGGAGGCCACCCGCGCGCGCAGCTCGGGGTTGAGGGCGGCCACCGCGCCTCCGAGCGCCAGGAGTCCGATTCCCAGCGCGAACGCCGCGCGTCGCTGCGCGGACGCCACCGCGGCGGTGAAGGCGACGGCGGCCAGAAGCGCCAGGGCGGCGGCGCGCACCACGGGGAAGATGAGGACGGAGAGGACTCCGGCCACGGCCACCACCGCGGCTGCCACTCGTTCCCGGCCACGCTGCTGGACTGCGAGCGTCACCGCCCAGAGCGCGAAGACGCCGCTCACGCCCGCGAATTTGAGGCGGTGGAAGAGGAGGCCGCCGGCCATGAAGTGGGACGTGGAGCCGGCGCTCGCGGGTTCGTAGACGCGGTCGAACGGAAGGCGCAGGAACGCAAAGGGCTGCATTGCTTCGCGCGAAGGCCAGGCTCCGAAGAACTGGAGCGCGGCCACGAGGCACGAGACCAGCAGCGCTGCTCCGCAGGCGATCGCCACGGTCCTCCGGCCTCGTTCGTCCAGCTCCGCGAAGGCCAGCGCCCCCGCCGCGACGAAGGCCCAATCGAGCGTGCGGAAGAAACCGGCGCCGCTGGGCCACGCGCCCGCGAGCAGCGGCGCCAGCAGCGCCCAGCCGACGTACAACCCGATCGGCCAGAACGGGCGCCACGCCCTCCATGGCACGCGCGTCCAGGCCAACCCCACCACCGTCAACCCCATCCCCACCGCCGCCACCGCCTCGCCGATCTGCGCCCCGGCGCCCCACAGGCAGAGCCCACCCACGAGGCACCGCCTGCCGCCGCTGCTCAAGGCGCGTGCCTCCGGGGCAGCTTCCCCTCCGCGTCCAGCCAGAGCGCGGCCGCCGCCAGCGACAGGATGAACGCTGGCCCCCACGCCGCCACCCCGGCCGCCAGCCGATCCGTCACCACCAGCGTCCGGCCGATCACCATCAACCCCCACAGCACCAGCACGATGACCAGCCCCTCCACCACCGCCCGGGTGAGGTGCCCGCGCCGGCCCGGCCGCAGCGCCAGCCCAGCCGCCACCAGCGCCGCCGGGAACCCTGCCACCGGGTACGCCACCCGGTTGTGCAGCGCGAGCAGGAACAGGTGCGTGGGCAACCCGGCCCTCCGCCGCACCCGGATCTGCTCGAACAGCTCCGGGAACCGCATCTGTTCCGGCCGGCCCGCGCGGATCCGCAGATCATCCCGCCCCACGCCCAGTTCCAACTCCATCCCCTCCGCCGACTGCGACGGGCTGGCCCCGTCTGCCTCGAAGCGCCGCTCCAGGACCTCCACCAGCCGCCACCGCCCACCCTCGACCCACTCCATCCGCCGCGCGTCCAGGCGTTGCGACAACTCGAACTGGTCGTTCACCCGCAGCAGCGTGACGTCGCCGAACCCCTGGTCCACGTCCCCGGACCGGAGGAAGAAGATCCACTCCCCCCGCCGCAGCCACTGCCGCTCCTGGTACGCGTCGAACCACCCCGACCACCGGTTGAATCGATGGGCCAGGATGTCGTCGATCCGCCGCCCCGCCGGCAGCACCAGCCCCTCGTCGAACGCCACCATCCCCAGGCTGATCGCCAGCGCCATCGCCGCCACCGGCCCGTACACCGCCCCCGGCCCGAATGCGAGCGACCCCACCGCGGTGATCTCCCCTCGCTTGTGCATGGCGGACACCGCCACCGCCGCCGATAGCAGCAGCGCGGCCGGCGCGAGCTGCCGCGCCACCACCAGCGCCTTGTTCGCGTACAGCCGCACCACGTCCACCGCCCAGGTGGGGCCCTGGTACGAGCTCCCGAGGTCGACGAAATCCACCACCAGGTAGATGGCGACCATGGCGGCGAAGATGCCGAGGAACGCCGCCGCATAATTCCGGAGCACGTATCGGAAGAGCATCAGAGCGCCGGCATCAATTCGGATGGGCCCCCTGGCCCCACTTGAACGAGAACACCGCCAGCGTCACCAGGCCCGCGCCCAGGTACGCATACCGCCATCCGCGCCGCTCCCGCAGCAGCTTCGCCAGGAAGAAGAAGAGCGGGAAGTTGGACCCCATGTACCGGTGGATGCCCCGGAGCATGCCCGTGGACAGCGGCAGCAACACCGCCGGGCCGGACAGCAGCACGTACTCGGCTCGCTGCTTCCGGACGATCGCCCAGACCACCAGGGCCGCCGCCCCCAGCGCGAAGAAGTGGTAGTCCGGCGACAGCTTCAAGCTCAGGAACGGCTCCAGCGGGAACGACGGGCGCCGGCCCCATCCCGCCTGCACGTGCACGAAGTAGATCGGGTCCTGGTAGAGCTGGTAGTTCAGCAGCATCAGCGCCCCCAGCGTCACCACCGGGCAGGCCAGCCACAGCGCCCGCCACCGCGGCCGCAGCCGCCCATCCTCCCCGCGACACAGCAGCCACAGGACCGGGAGCGCGACCAGCGCGCCGCTCGAGCGCGTGATCGCGGCCAACCCGCACGCCAACCCGGCCGCCGGCGCCATTCCGCGGCGCGCGCAATACAGCGCGAACGCCGAGAGGAAGAGCGCGGTCGACTCCGGGTACACGCAGGAGAAGAAGTGGCTGCCGGGGTACGCCAGGAGGCATGCCATCACCAGGTCCGCGAAACCGTCCCCTTCGTCCAGCCGCGCCAGCTTGCGCACGTACACCACGCCCAGCACCAGCATCGCGTTGGCGATGAAGAGCCCCACGTAGAACAGCTCCGCGCCCCCCAGCAGGACGGAGAGGCCGCGCATCAGGCAGGGGTACAGCGGGAAGTACGCCGCGTTGTAGATCCACCCTCCTGGATCCAGCTCGAGCGGCGGGTACCCGTTCTGCGCGATGCCCAGGTAGAACTCGGTGTCCCACCGCCCCCACACCTCCAGGGCGCGGATCGACACCTGCCGGTAGAACCAGGCGTTCGGCCGGGGCCAGTAGCTGCCCAGCACCATGAACACCTCCGCCAGCAGCCGGGTGCCGGCGATCCACAACGCCACCCTGAGCGGTCCGGAAGGGGCCCTCACGCGCGCGCGCCGTCCGCCTCAGCTCGCCTGGCGGATCTGTTCGGCGGCGGCCTCGGCGTCCTCCACCTCGCGCCGCTTCTCCCCGCGCACGCCGATCTTCTTCGCCGGCACGCCGCCCCAGATCTCCCCGTCGCCCACCACGGTGCCCTTCTTGAGCACCGCGTTGGCGGCCAGGATGGCGCGGTCTCCAATGGTGCAGCCCGGCATCACCACCGACATCAAGCCCACCGTCACCTGCTTGCCGATCTTCACCGGCGCGGCCACCAGGTTCGGGCCCTCCACCACGTGGGCGATCAGCGTCACGTCGCCGCCGATCACCGTGTCGTCGCCGATGGTGAGCAGGTTGCAGTCCGCCACCACCGACGTGTTGATCTGCACCCGCCCGCCCGCCTTCATCCCCATCAGCCGGTAGAAGAGGACGATGAACGGGGTGGCGCGGATCCAGTTCACGAACGAGTAGCGGACGATCAGGATCAGCGCGTTGTAGCTGGCCCACTGGTACCCGCGGAACGACGCGTACGGGTACTTCCCCAGCGGCGTGCCGATGGAGAAGGTCACCCAGCGCGCCAGGGGCACCACCAGGATCAGCATCAGCCCGTAGATGAAGTACCCCAGCGCCGCCACCATGCACAGCAGCAGCACCCGGAGCGGGCCGGCGGTGGTCAAGTGCTCCGCCGCCCACGTCCACAGCATCACTCCGGGAAAGGCGGCCGTGCCCATGATGGCGGCCACCTCCACGAACATCACGATCGTGACGGCGAACTGGAGCTGGGTGGGGAAGCGGTTGAGCATCCGTCGAGGATAGCGGACGTCACCGCCGGGAGAGCGCGCGTTCGTAGACCGCCAGGGTCCGGCGCGCGCAATCCTCCCATCGGGACCGGGCGGCGCGCTCCCGTCCCAGCTCCACCAGCCGCCCCCGCTCCGGCGGGTCCGAGCACAGCCGCCGCGCCGCCTCCAGCCACGCCTCGGGCTGGTCCGGCGGCAGCAGCACCCCGGTGGAGCCCACCACCTCCGGGAGCGCCCCCGCGTTCGCCGCCAGCACCGGGCACCCGGCGGCCATGGCCTCCAGGGCCGGCAGCCCGAAGCCCTCGTAGGTGGCGGGGAGGAGCAGGGCGACGGCGCCCGCCAGCACCGCGGCCAGCGCGTCGTCCGGGATGGATGGGAGCTCCACCGTGGAGCCCTCGAACCCCAGCCGCGCTTTCACTCCTTCGCCCGCGAGCAGCACCAGCGGCGCGGGCAACCGGGCGGAGATCCGCGCCAGCAGGCCCAGGTTCTTGTGCGGCTTCTCGTTCCCCACGGCCACGAAGTAGCGGGGTGGCAGGTCCAGCCGCTCGCGCGCGCGCGCCGCGGAGGCCGGGTCGGCGCGGGAGAAGCGGGGGTCGATGCCGTTGGAGATGACCTGCATCCGCTCCTCGCGGAGGCCCAGGTGCCGCGCCAGCTCGCGCCGGGAGAACTCCGAGACGGTGATCAGCGCCCGGGCGAACCGGGCCCGCGGGCCGACCACCAGCCGGTAGTAGGCGACGCGCCCGGGCCCGTAGTTCTCCGGCAGGGCCAGGTGGTTGGCGTCGTGGAGGGTGGCCACCAGCCGGCCGGGCCAGAGGAGGGGAAGGGAGAACGAGGTGGCGTGGAAGAGGTCGGCGCGCGCGCGGAACAGGTCCGCGGCCAGCAGCGGCTGCTCGGTGAGGGTGAGGAACCCGGCCGTCCCACGCACCAGCGGGATCGCCGGCGCCAACTCGCCCAGGTCGGACGGCAACCCCTCCGGCGCGGTGAGCCCGCGCAGCTCCCACCCGGGCGGCAGCATCGGCGGCAGCGCCCGCGCCAGCTCCAGCGCGTAGCGGGCGATGCCGTGCAGCCGCCCGCGCACCATCCGCATGTCGATGAGCACCCTGGGCACCGGCGTCCGCCGGGGACCATACAACCCCGGCGCCTGGGGCTCGGCTATTGCGGTGTGGGCGGTTGCGTCGGTGCCGGCGGGCTGTTGGGAAGCGCGGGGGCCGTCGGCGTGGAGGCCATCTGCCGCCCGGCCATCATGCCGCCGCCGCAGGTGGCGCCGATGGCCCCGCCCACCAGCAGGCCGGCGATGAAGCCGGCGAGGAACACCACCATGGGCTTGGGTTTTGGTGGCTTGGTGTCGATCTGCGTGGCGTCCGGGTGGGGTACCGTTCCATCGTCGTCCCCATCGTCTCCACGCGGTTCCGTCGTCTCCGTCATCGCCCCCTCCTCGTCCAGCGGGATTCCCTACCTATTCGAACAGCAGGACCTGCTCCACCCAGCGACCACCCCCGGCGGCCGTCCAGGCGACTCGCGCGTCCCGCAGCGCCACCGCGGCCGGTTGGCCCCCGCGGATGCGCTCCAGCACGCCGTCGAAGAAACGGGGCGCGTCCGCGTCCGGGATTTCCCGGGTGGCGGCCAGCACCACCCTCGCGCCCGCGTGAACGAAGGCGGCCGCCAGCCCATGGTTCTGGTGCAGGTCCCTCGCCGTCGTCGCCGAGTAGCACGCCGCCAGCAACACCACCGGCCGCCCCACGAGGCGCACCTTCTCCAGATCCCCCGCGGTGAGCGCGTACTTCCCCCGCGCTCCCGGCGACAGCGCGATGAAGGAGGCGTCCGACCGCTCCGGGTTCACCAGGCCGTGCGCGTGGATCTGGATCTCCGTAGCGCCCTTCATCGCCTCCAGCACCCGCTCCGGCGTCGCCGCCTCGCCCCGCAGCACCGCCCAGTCCGGCCCGGCGGGAGCGGGCGCGTTGAGCGGTGCCAGGTGGAGCGCGGCCGGCGGGACGGTGGAGGTCACCAGCAGCCGCCGCGCCGGCGACGCCGGGGGTGCCGGCGTCCCGCGCGAGACGCGGTAGCTCCACGCCACGTCCGCAGGGAGCAGATCCGGCAGGCCCGCCACGGGCGGCCGGGCGAAGACCTGGACCGACGCGCAGCCGCGCAGCGCTTCGCGGACCCGCTCCGGCACCAGCCCGGCGATGCCGGTCAAGGGCGCGGTCCGGCCCTGGTCGTAGTGGCCTACCAGCTGGACACCCGGCCCGTGCGTCACCACCAGGGTCCGCTCGTCGTCCACGGAGACGCCCAGCGCGCACACCGCCGGCGCGGGCGTCCCCAACTCCTCCGCGAACAGCTGGATCGCCTGCGCCCACTCGCCGTGCTTGCCGGCGTCCATCAGCAGCGACGTGTAGCTGTAGGCCTTCGCCTTCTCCGCGTGCGTCTCCCCCGCGGGCAGCGCGGCAGCCGCGGCGATGGCCTTGCGCAACAGCGCCTGGCCCCGGACGCGGTCCCGCTCGATCCGGAACCGGCCCTCCAGGTGATCGACCTCCGCCCGCTGGCCCGGGCTCAAGGCCGGGTCGGCGCGCGCGGCGGCCAGCCCCTCGGCCATCACCCGTTCGTCCTCCGGTCGCGGGTCCCGCCGTGACAGGTCCGCCAGCACCGCCAGGCGCGAGAGGTCCGCGGGCGCCTGACACTGCGTGCCCCCCAGGTCCAGGTGCCGCCGCGCCTCCACGACCTGGTGGTTCAGCAGGTAGGCCGTGGCGAGGTTGGTCTTGATCCAGACGATCTCATCGCAGTCTCCCTGCGCCCGGAGCATCTCCTCCTCCAGGTACGCGCGGGCCTGCGGCAGGTCCATCTCCAGCCGGGCGATTTGCCCCAGCCCGAGGAGCGCCCACCGCTCGCTGGGCCAATCGCCCTCGCGGAGAGCGCGCGCCAGGACCTTCCGCTGGTGGTCGCGCGCCGGCACGTACTGGTGTTGCGCCACGTAGGCGTAGGACAGGCCCATCTCCAGGGACAGGCAGGGGCCGCTCAGCCAGGCCGGTTCGCACCGCTCCAGCGCGCGCGCCATCCGCTCCGCCGCCTGGGGCCTGCGGTCCTGCTCCCGATCCGCGTCGCCCTGCTTCTCCTCCGCCACGACCTGGAACCACGCATCCTGCGACGCGGCGGACAGCCGGACGTATTCGTCCATGTGTTCGTCGAGGGACGGCAGGTGGAGCAGGGCGCCCAGCAGCAAGTCGGTCTCGCCGGCCGCGCGGAGGCGATCCAGGAACGAGTCCACCTCGGCGGGTGGCATCTTCCCGGCCAGGAGCGCCGCGTACGCCTCCGCCAGGGGTCGCCGCCGCGAAAAGTCGCGCGCCGCGATCCGCTCCACGTACTCACCGGCGGCGCGGTTCCCGGCCAGCGCGTCCAGCGTCTCCGCCATGGGGCGCAGCGCCTGGACCCGCTCGCGGGTGCGCGCCTGGCGAACGCCCTCGTAGAAGCATTCGCGAGCCGGCCCGGGGGCCCTCCGGATCTCCTCCCCTGACAGCGGCGTCCCCTGGGCCATGAGGCGCACGCACGCCTGCTGGAGCCCGTTCCAGGCCTTCTGGCGCTGCTGAAGCTCCGCGCGCAGAGAGGCGGCGCGCGCGCGGGCCTCGTCGCTCCAGCCGGGCTCGCCCAGGTCGGCGGCCTGGTCGAAGGCGGCGGCGGCGGTGAGGGACAGCCCCATCCCCTTCAGCGCCAGCGCGCGGTTCCAGAGCGCCTGGGCGTTGCCGGGCGCGGCGCCCAGCGCGCGGTCCGAATGCTCCAGCGCCTCCAGCCAGTCGTCCCGGAGGAGCGCCGCCGCGGCGCGGTCCACCTCCGCCTCCGCGCCGGGCGACAGCTTGTCGAGGTACGGCGCGGCCTGCTCCGGCTGGCGGCGGATGAGGTACGCCACCGCGATGCCCAGCTGGTCCCCGCGGCGCTCCAGCGCGCCCAGGTCCGTCAGCGACGGCGTGGGCACCGTGGACTTCTCGGCGCGGACCACGCCGTATGGCCGCCAGCGGTCCGCCTCCGCCCGGCTCACCCGGGCCTCCAGGAGCCGCGAGCCCGAACCGCCCAGCCACAGCTCCTCGCTCCCGCCGGACAGCGTCCGCCAGAGCGCGGCGCCGGTCACCACCGACAGCACCAGCGAGGCGGCCAGCGCCATCACCACCACCGGCGGGCGGCGGAACGGCAGCACCTTCCCGCGGGCCGGGGCCTGGGCGGCGCGGACGGCGGCCTCCTCGCCCAGCGTCGCCAGCTGCATCAGGTCCACCAGGCCGCGCTGGCAGTCCGCGCAGCCCACCAGGTGCGTCTCGAACGCCGGCAGCTTCGCCGGGTCCAGCTCTCCGTCGGCGTACTCGGGAAGGTCGGCGCATCCGGACGTCATGAGGCCGCCTCCTGGGTCATGGGGAGCAACAGCACCTTCAACTGCTCGCGCGCCCGCTTCAGCCGGCTGGTGACCGTCCCCATGGGGATGGCCAGCTGAGCGGCGATCTCCTTGTACGAGCGCCGCTCCAGCGCGTGGAGGTGGAACACCTCCCGGAAGGGCGATTTTACGTTCGGCAGGACCCGGAGGAGGTCTTCCACCGACACCCGCTCCCAGGCCTCGGCCGGCTCCGCGGCTGAGTCGGGCGCGGCGCCGCCCAGGGGGGCCACGTCGCTCATCAGCTCCACCGGCCGGCGCCGCTGGCGCGCGAGTTGGAGGATGCGGTTGGCCAGGATGCCGGTCACCCAGGCCCTGAAGTTCGTGCCCCGGTCGAACCGGTCCAGGTGGCGGAGTGCGCTCTCGAAGGTGGTCTGCACGAGGTCCTCCGCGTCGGCCGGGTGCCGGCACTGGCGCAGGGCCACCGCCCGGAGGATGGGGGTCACCTCGCGCACCTGCCCGTCGAACCAGGCTTTTCCCTCCTGGGTCGGCGTGTGGGTGGGCTCCGGGCCCCCTGGCTCGTGTGCTCCAGGCTCCTTCACCAGGGCCAGTCTACGTTCCACCCATCCAGAGAGCCCGTCACTTCCGACTTCTTCCCTCCACTACCTATTTCGAAGGGGATTTCCGAAGGGATTTTCGGAAGGCCTCGATGGGATTGGGGCCTCACGCCGTCGGGTGGGGGGGACGGCGTGAGTGCCCTGGTCGTGTCGTGGGTAGGGGGGCCCCATGACGGAGCGCGGTGAGAACGAGGTGGCTCCTGGCTCGCTGCAGCCACATCCACCCGTCCGCTTCCAGTACGTGGGTCGCCGGCGGCTGATGGTCCGGGGGGCCATTACCGGCCGCGACTACGAGTTCCACGGGCGCGGGGCCACCATGGCCGTGGACGGTCGGGACGCGCCGCCGTTGCTGGGCGAACAGTTCCTGCGCGTCCTCCTGGCCGGGTGAGCCCGGGCCGCGCTTCGGGCTAGAACCGGCCGCCGATGAAGGTGGCGCTGGTTCACGACTGGCTGGTGGCGTTCCGCGGCGGCGAGCGGGTGCTGGACGCCATGGCCCGCATCTTCCCGGACGCGGACCTCTACACGCTGCTGCGGAAGCCGGGGGCGCTGCCGCCCTCGCTCGAGTCGAGGCACCTGCGCACCTCGCGCCTGCAGGCCCTGCCCGGCGTCCACCGCTACTACAAGCACCTGCTGCCGCTCCTCCCGGCCGCCATCCGGTCGATGACGCTGGAGCGCGGCTACGACCTGGTCATCTCCTCCAGCCACTGCGTGGCGAAAGGCATCCGGGTGCCGCCGGGAGCCCGCCACCTCTCCTACGTTCACGCGCCCATGCGGTACATGTGGCATCACTTCGCGGATTACTTCGGCCCCGGGCGCGCGGGGCTGGTGACGCGGCTGGGGGCGCGCGCGGCCCGGCCGTTCCTGCGGCGCTGGGACGTGCGCAGCTCGCGCGGGGTGGACCGCTTCGTCGCCAACAGCCGGCACATCGCCGGGCGGATCCGCGAGTTGTACGGGCGCGAGGCCGGGGTGGTGTACCCGCCGGTGGACCTGGACCGCTTCATCCGCGAACCGCCGGGCGACGGGCGCGGCGGTTACCTTCTTTGGTTGGGCGCGACGGTTCCCTACAAGCGGGTGGACCTGGCCATCGCCGCGGCGGCGCAGAGCGGGGCGCCGCTGTGGATTGCCGGCCAGGGTCAGGAGTCGCTCCGGGAGGTCCCTTCGAACGTGAAGCTGCTGGGGACCGTGAAGGAGGAGGACGTGCCGGCGCTCTACCGCAACGCGCGGGCCCTGCTCTTCACCGGGGAGGAGGACTTCGGGCTCACCCCGCTGGAGGCGCAGGCGTGCGGGCGCCCGGTCGTCGCGCTGTCCCGCGGCGGCGCGCTGGAGACGGTCACCCCGCGCACCGGAGTGTTCTTCCACGAACCCACCCCCGGGGCGCTGCTGGCGGCCCTGCGCGAGCTGGACGGCTTCGAGCGCCGCTTCGACCCCGCCGAGGCCCGCGCCAACGCCCTGCGCTTCGGGCCGGAGCAGTTCCGCGAGGGGCTGCTCCGCGAGGTGAACGCCCTGATGGGAGACATTCGCCAGCCGGGGCCGGAGAGTTGATTCCCATGGGGAAATTGGCGATGTAGTCGTCCGTGTTCAGCCGGTTCCAGCGCTTCTACAACTCCATCAAGGTCTCGCTGGACATCGCCGTCCTGACGCTGGCGTTCGCGGCCGCCTACCTCACCCGCTTCTTCGGCCCCTTCGAGCACGAGTCGCTCCCGCTGCCCGAGGAGACGCTCAAGGTCCTGGCCTGCGCGCTGGTGGTGTTCCCCATCGCCTTCCACCAGTCGCGCCTCTACACCACCAACCGCGTCCGCACCCACGTGGGCGAGGTGTTCGAGATCTTCAAGGCCACCATCACCGCCACCTTGCTCCTCGTCGCGGTCACCTACTTCACGCGCGACCGCTACTCCCGGCTCACGCTGGGCATCTTCGTCGGCTACGCCTTCGTCTTCGTCTCCGCCACGCGGATCACCTTCCGCGCCACCCTGAACGCCATCCGGCGGCGCGGGTACGACTTCAAGTCCATCCTGGTCATCGGCGCGGGCGCGCTGGGGCAGCGGGTGGTGGAGACCATCCACGGCCACCGGGAGCTGGGCTTCCGGGTGGTGGGCGTGCTCACCCGCAACCCGGAGAAGGTGGGCCAGGCCATCGACGGGGCGCCGGTGGTGGGCCTGGTGAAGGACGTGGGGGAGGTGCTGGACCGGTCGAAGGTGGACCAGGTCATCGTGGCGCTGCCGGTGGAGGACCAGCCGCTGCTCAAGGACCTGATGGAGGGGCTGGCCCAGCGCACGGTGGACGTGAAGGTGGTGCCGGACCTCTACCAGTACATCACCCTGGGCGGCGGGCTGGAGGAGTTCGGCGGGCTGCCCATCATCAGCCTCCAGGGCGTCCCGCTGCACGGCTGGAACCTGGTGGCCAAGCGCGCCTTCGACGTGCTGATCGCCGCGGTGGCGCTGCTCATCGTCGCGCCGGTGATGCTGGTGACCTCGCTGCTCATCAAGCTCACCAGCCCGGGCCCGGTGTTCTACCGGCAGGAGCGGATGGGGATGGACGGGCGGACCTTCGAGATCCTCAAGTTCCGCACCATGCGCGCGGACGCCGAGCCGGGGGGCGCGGTGATGGCCAGCCGGGACGACCCCCGGCGCACCTCGCTCGGGGCCTTCCTGCGCGGCTTCTCCATCGACGAGTTGCCCCAGCTCTTCAACGTGCTCAAGGGCGACATGTCCCTGGTGGGCCCGCGCCCCGAGCGGCCGGTGTTCATCGAGGAGTTCCGGCGGCAGATCCCCCGCTACCACCTGCGCCACAAGGTGAAGGCGGGCATCACCGGCTGGGCCCAGGTGAACGGCCTGCGCGGCCAGACCTCCATCCAGAAGCGCATCGAGTACGACCTCTACTACATCGAGAACTGGTCGCTGCTCCTCGACCTCAAGATCCTGGTGAGGACCGCGCTGGGCGGCTTCCTCTCCCGCAATGCATACTGACGCGCGAGGGAAGCCATGAAGACCTTCGCCGAGTTCTGGCCGTTCTACGTGGGCGAGCACCGCAAGCCCATCACCCGCACGCTGCACTTCGCCGGGAGCAGCATCGCGGTGGTGTTGGTGCTCCTGGCGCTGGTGACGCAGCGCTGGGGGCTGCTGCCGGTGGCGGTGGTGCAGGGGTACGCCTGGGCCTGGATCGGCCACTTCGGCTTCGAGAAGAACCGCCCGGCCACCTTCAAGTACCCGCTCTGGTCCTTCGCCGGCGACTGGAAGATGTGGGCGCTGATGCTGACCGGGCGGATGGGTGCCGAGGTGAAGCGCCTGGGGCTCGGCGAGCCGCTCGCCGGGGCTCCGCAGCACGCGCGCCCGTAGCGACCTTCGCCCCAAGGAGGGCGCATGGTCGAGTTGATCCAGGAATTCGCCTCCAGGGTGATCTCGGAGGACGGCCGGCGCTACGTCGTGCGGGTGTACGGCGCGCCGCAGCCGCAGGGCCCGCTGTGGGACGCCTGGCTGGTGTTCTTCCCGGAGGCGGGCGGCGAGCCCCTGGTGGGCGACCAGGAGACCGCCCAGCAACCCTCGAACCTCCGCTCCTGGGCGCTGGGGCTGGAGCCCGTCTACCTGGAGGGCGCGCTGCCGCGGGTGACGTGGGAGCGGGAGCAGGGATTCCTGCACCGCCACGAGCCGTGGGGCAAGCGCGCCGGCGACCTGATCGAGGAGGAGGAGATCGCCTACCGGATCGCCCGCGAGCACCTGATCAGGATGGGCCGCGCAGCTTCCGTTCAGTCGCCAGACGCTCCACCAGCGATCGACGGTCCGCCTGGATCCCGGCACGTGTGACCGTGATCTGGTGGACCAGCGCCGGATCGGCCGTGCGCGGGGAGCCGGCGTCGAAGGGCGGGGCGGGGTCGTACTCCAGGGTGAGCTGGATCTCGCGCGCCACCGCCTCCCCGCGCAGCTTCGCCGCCAGCACCAGCGCGAAGTCGATCCCCGCGGTGACGCCGCCGGCGGTGATCCGGTTCCGGTCCACCACCACGCGCTCGCCGCGCACCGGGATGGCGCCCAGCGGCTCCAGCAGATCCACGCTCAGCCAGTGCGTGGTGGCGCGATAGCCGCGGAGCAGCCCGGCCGCGCCCAGCACCAGCGACCCGGTGCAGGCCGAGGTCACCCAGGCGGCGCCCTCGCCCTGGAGTTGGAGAAAATCCATCAGCCGCTCGTCCTGCATCGCGTCGCTCACGCCGCGGCCGCCGGGGACGAAGAGCACGTCCAGCGTCCCCGCCTCCTCCAGGGAGACGTCGGGCGACAGGGTCAGGCCGCCCTCGCCGCGCACCGGCAGGCGGCTGTCGGCCACCAGCACCACCTCGGCGCCGGGCAGGCGGGAGAGGACCTCGTACGGACCGACGAGGTCCAGCGCGGTGAGCGCGGGGAAGAGCACCATCCCCACGCGCACCTTCGGGGTATCCGGGACGGACATGCCCCGGGACGCTACCTCGACCCCACCGCGTGCAGGTGCCCGGGATGGGACTGGGCGGCCGCCGTCCGCAGCTGCGGAGTGCCGTCGAAGAACGGGATGGTGCGCCGCCCGGCCAGGGGCAACATCAGCCAGTCGATCACCACCCGCACCGAGTTCATGGCGTCCGGCATGAACCACATGAAGAAGCTGAAGCGGGAGATCCACGCCAGCCAGCCGGTGAGCTGCATCCCGTACAGCTCGCTGGCACCCTTGCCGATGCCCAGCGACGCCACCTGCCCCAGCCCCGGGTAGGTGAACGGCTTCATCGACCTGCCGAGGATGGTGGCGCCGATGTTGTGGCCCACCCAGTCGCCGTGCTTGATGGCCCAGAGCGCGTTGGGCGGGCAGGCCACCCGGGTCCTGGGGTGGATGAGGTGGGCCGCGTCGCCGCCCACCCAGACGTTGGCCTCGCCCTTCACGCGGTTGAACTCGTCCGCCATCAGCCGGCCGTCGGGGGCGCGCGGGAGCTGCTCGGTGCCGGGCATCACCTCGAGCTTCATGCCCACGGTGGAGAGCACCAGCGCGGAAGGGATCAGCTCGCCGTCGGAGAGGCGCGCGCCCTCTTCGGTGACCGCCTCCAGGCGCGTGCTCAGCCGGATGTCCACGCCCCATTCGTTGAGCTGCTCGGTGGCGTAGTCCGCCAGCTTGTCGTAGCGCGGGCGCCACTGCGGCAGGAGGCCTTCGCCGGAGTGCACCAGCACCACCCGCGGGCGCCGCTTCCGCAGGACCGGGTAGCGGTCCTTGAGGGCGTGGATCAGCTCCGCCATCGCCGCGCACATCTCCACCCCGGCGAAGCCGCCGCCGGCGATGACGATGGTCAGGTAGCGCTGCTGGAGCTTCGGGTCCGTGACCGAGTCCGCCGCCGCGAGATTCGTGAGCAGCCGGTTCCGGACCGCCAGCACCTCGCCGATGCCCTTGAGCGGCATGCCGTGCTCCTCCAGGCCGGGGACGCGCTCCATCGCGTCGTAGGAGCCGGTGCCGATCAGCAGGTGGTGGTAGGGCAGCTCCTCCTCCACGCCGTCGCCCACCACGCGCACCTTCACCGTGCGGCGCTGGAGGTCCACCGCCACCGCCTCGCCGCAGACGTGACGCGCCAGCGGCATCACCGTGCGCAGGTCGGAGTGCTTGTTGGGGAGGTCCACGATGCCGCCGAAGAACTCGCCGGTCCACCCGTGGAACACGTGGTAGCTGCGCGGGCAGACCACGGTGACCTCCACCGATCCGTCCCGCATCTGCTTGCCCAGCTTCTTCTCCAGCGACTTGTAGCCGTGGATGGTCACGTAGCCGCCGCCCAGGATGACCACCCGGGTGGCCTGCGGCTTTCCGAACAGGGGCCTCATGCTGCGTCCCTCCGCACCTGCGTGGATTCGAACCAGTCCATCGGCAGCGGTTCGCCGAACGAGTGGAACGGCGCCAGGCCGAAGCCGTAGCGGCCGTACTTCTTGGCCAGCTCCACCAGGTGCAGCGCCTTGTCCGCGGTGGCGTTGCCGATGGTGAAGTGCTTCTCCTGGCCGTCGAGCGCCAGCAGCATGGTCTCTGCCAGGCACGCGAAGGAGCAGCCGCGCGGCCAGTCCTCGGTGAGGGTGGTGATCTCGATGCCGGGGATGGAGACCCAGCCACCGTCGACGATGCGCACGTCCGGGCGCTCGAACATCAGCGAGCGGTCGGAGTTGCGCGGCTGGGTGCCGTCCAGCACCTGCGCTCCCTGCTTGAGGTGCTCCGCCTGGAGCAGGCTGTCCGCGGCCGCGGTGAGCAGCACCACCACGTCGGACGACTTCAGCGCCGACAGCTCGGTGGCGACCTGCACCTTCACGCCCGGCGCGGCCTGGCGGATCTTCTCCGCCATCGCGTTGAGCGGGCCGGGGCGCCGCGCCACCAGCTTGAGGTTGCGCGCGGTGCCCTGCCGGACCGCCAGCTCCACCACGCAGCTCCCCACGCTGCCGGAGGCGCCCACGATGGAAACCTCCGCGTCGGGCCCGCCAGTTGCCGCCAGCAGCCGCTGCAGGGCGGCGTGCATGATGGCCGCGGTGTAGGCGTTGCCGTTGGTGATCGCCACGTCGCGGCGGTGGGTGAGCGCCACGCCGCCCTCGGTCAGCGGGGAGGTGAGCGCGCCCAGGCCGATCACCTGGGCCCCCATCGTCCGCGCCTGCTCCACCGCCTTCTCGATGCGGTAGACCATCTCGTGCCGCGGCATGGTCAGCATCTGCCGCGCGCTCAGGGGCATCATCAGGATGAAGCCGAAGGGCTCCGAGGGGTCGTCCTTCAGGTAGGCCCGGCTCCAGTCCACCGCTGGGAGGGACAGCTTCCCCAGGCCCCACTCGTAGAAGCGGTCAGGGATTTTCTTCAGTGGCTGGAAAATTTGACCTACATCGCGCCCAATGGACGCACGGGCGTGCACGATGAACGCGAATTTCTTGCGACTCATGTTTGGGAACCCCCCCTGCTTGCTGCGGGGTCGGCCTTCTAGTGTATTTTTACAATGAAAGTCAAATTGGACCCCGCCTGGGGGTCTGGGCGCGTGATGTAATAGCCACCTTCCGAAACGATCTTCCCGGCATTTCTTCGCTGGGCGTTCCGGCCGGGGAGAAACGCTCAGCGAGATGGAACGGTTACGCACGCTGGTGGAGATCGCGCTGCGTAACCTCTGGGTGCACCGGCGCCGGACGGCGCTCCTGGGGATCGCCCTGGCCTCCCTCTCCGCGCTGCTGGTGCTGTTCGCGGGGGTGCTGGCGGGGGCGCGGTCCACCATCCTGCGCACCGCGACCACGCTCGCCGCTGGGCACCTCACCGTGGGCGGCTTCTACAAGGTGACCGCGGGGCGCGCGTCGCCGGTGATCATCGACGGGCCGGGGACGATGGCGGTGGTGGAGCGCGCGCTGGGCGACGACCTGGACTTCGTCACCAAGCGGGGGCGCGGGGTGGCGCGGCTGGCCTCGCCCTCCGCCACGCTGCAGGCATTCATCGTCGGGATGCACATGGAGCACGAGCCGGGCTTCCGCAAGCTGCTCCAGCCGCGGGGCGGATCGGTGGACGACCTGGCGAAGCCGGGGACCTGCGTGCTGTTCGAGCAGCAGGCCAGGCTCCTGGGCGTGGGGGTGGGGGACCAGCTCTCGCTCTACGCCATCACCACCGGGGGCGTGCACAACACCGCCGACGTGCGGGTGGTCGCGATCGCCGAGGAGCTGGGCCTGTTCAGCCGCTGGATGGTGTTCATCAACGGCCCCACCATGGCGAAGCTCTACCGGGTCAACGAGGGCGTCACCGGCGCTCTCTACGTCTACTTGAAGGACCCGGACCGGACGCTGGAGCGGGACGAGGCGCGGCTGCGGCAGGCGCTGGCGGACGCCGGGTTCGGGATGCGCCAGTCGGAAGGGAAGCCCTGGTTCCTCAAGCTGGAGTCGGTGCGGCGCGAGGACTGGACCGGGCAGCAGCTGGACATCAGCTCGTGGCGGGACGAGCTCTCCTTCATCACCTGGAGCCTGGACGCGCTCGACGCGCTGGCGCTGGTGCTGTCGCTGCTGCTGGCGGGGGTCATCGCGGTAGGGGTGATGAACGGGATGTGGAACGCCGTGCGCGAGCGCACCCGCGAGGTGGGCTCGCTCCGCGCCATCGGCATGCACCGCATCCAGGTGGTGTGGATGTTCCTGCTGGAGGGGCTGTGGCTGGGGCTGGCCTCGGCGGCGGCGGGCGCGGCGGTGGCGGGGCTGACGGCGGCGGCGCTCAACGCGGCGCACGTGCCGCTCCCAGCCGCGGTGC
>DATBSS010000091.1:0-13025 GCA_036559665.1 Myxococcaceae bacterium | reverse complement strand
CTCGCGGGAGCAGGCGCCGCACTCGAAGGGGCGCTCTCAGGGACTCTCATACCCTTCTCCTGGACTCGGACGGCCATACATGATGACAGGCGGCGAAGGCCGATCGTGCACACTTTTCGGCCAACCCGGTAACCCTCCGATCTTCCAGGCCCCGCGGCTGGGGGCTCTGGCCGTCACTCCACCAGGTTGCGAAGCTGCTCGGCGAACCGGCCCGGCCGGGAGAGCTGCGGCGTGTGGCTGGTGTGCAGGGTGGCGGTCCTGACCAGCGGGATGGTCGCCGCCATCTCATGCTGCCGGTAGTTCGAGACCGCGTTGTCCTCTGCCGTGAAGAGGTACCGCTTGGCGACCGTGCCGTAGTTGCCCGCGGTGACGTGCACCGGGGTGGCGGCCGCCCAGAGCGGCTCGTCGCGGTAGCGGCTCTGGAGTTGGGCGACCTGGTGCGGGTTGCAGTCGGCGCACATGACGGGCCCGAGCGCGCTGACCGGTATCGAGGCGAGCCCGGTCGTGAGGTCGAAGCTCAGGTTCGCGTTGAGCAGGGACTGCGCGTCCTGGAGCGCGAGGTCGAGCGCGCTCTGCCCATCCGCCGGCACCAGGGCGGCGAAGTACACGAGGTTCTCCACCGTAGACGGCTCCTGCTCGGCGTACTGCGTGATCACGACCCCCGCCAGGCTGTGGCCGACCAGCTGCACCGGCCGGGGAACGGAGTGCACGGCCTCGGAGACCCGGTCCACGTAGCTCTGCAGGGTCGCGGACCCGCTCGGAAGCGGATCATTACCGTGGGCCGGGAGATTGACCTGGACCACCGTGTCCCCCTGCGCGCGCAGCTCGCGGGCCACCCGGTCGAACACCCAGCTGCCCATGAAGGCCCCGTGGACCAGGACCCAGGAGCGGTGGTGGTGCCCACATGCTTGCTGGCTTTGCTCGAGCGCCATCTCCTCCTGGCCCGGGCCACACCCTGCAAGGAATCCGATGAGGAGGACGGAAACGAGGGAGAAGCGGAAATGACGCACTGCGTCCTGATCCACCTTCATAGGCGACCTCCGGCAAGGGTCCGCTGGGGGCGGGAGATTCAAACGTGAGCGGACAAATACAATTATCGCAAATTCCACCACTAAACAAAAGAGTCGCCTAAGTCATGAAAACGAGTAATTCCTCTTAACCCGAAACGCAAGACCCCGGGAGCTGCCGGAGGAGGCAGCGCCCGGGGTCCGTTTTGACCTGGCTGTGGAACCTCAGGGGCTGGTGAGCTTGGCGGCGACCTCGTCCACCTGGTCCGCGATGCCGCCCCAGTGCTCGACGAACTTGCCGTTGCTCACCCGGAGCGTGTCCATCCCGGAGAAGGTGATGGTGCGGCCGGTCGGGGGAATGCCGAAGAAGTAGCCCGTCTGCGTCGCGGTGATCGTCCACTGGATCGACACGCGATCGCCGCCGGACATGATCGAATCCTCGTGGGAGGTGAGGTTGGAGAAGGCCCACAGGAACTGGTTCATCCAGTCGGCGCTCGGGACCTGCCCATTGGGGAGCACGGGGACAGCGTGGCTGAAGAACTCGGGCGCGACGAAGTTCCCGATCAGGTCCCAGCGGCCCTGCTCCCAGATCGTGACGTGGTAGTTGTGCAGGAGCCGCCGGTTGGCCAACTCCTCCTTCGCCTGGCGCAGCAGCTCGGCGGCGGTCTGGGCATCCTGCGATTCAGCCGTCACGCCCGGCTCGGCCGTCACGGCCGGGTCATCCGCCGGGACGCCGCCGCACGCGGCCAGGACGAGGGCGGAGGCGAATGCCAGCGCCGGGAGGACAGACTTCGAGGACACGCTCGGGGAACGTTGAGCCATGGGGCTCTCCAATCAGGTTTGGGGGTTGGGGAACTTCCGACTTCAACCGGAGGACACGGACCCTTCGCGAGCGTTGCAGGCTGTAAAGACTCCTGCACTGGATGGCGCACGCGCGCCGCAGCCGTGGGCGGACTCATTCCAGAATTCGCCGAATCTGCGCCTACTTGGACGAGACAATCGGGATACCCCAGCCGCGCAGGGGTACCCAGGAGTCCTCCCCATGCCGCCTCCCGTCAGCAGCTCCAGCTCCTCCGCAGCCGCCGCGCAGCAGCAGGCCCAGGCCGCTCGCCAGAGCGCCGCCGCGGCGCAGCAGAAGGCTCAGTCCGCCAAGCCCGCGAGCCCGCCGGCCCAGGCCCCCAAGGCGGCTCCCTCCAAGGCCCCGGCCAGCGCCCCCAAGGACACCTTCGACGCCGGCCGCCCGGCCGCCAACAACCAGGCGCAGCGCTCCAGCGCCAAGTCCATCGTCCCGCCCCAGAAGGAGGCCCCGCCCCCGACCAAGGGTGAGCAGCAGGCGCGCGACGCGGTCGACGTGACCACGGTGGGTGAGGAGCGGGCCGCGCTGGAGAAGGGTGGCAAGGACGCGGCGGCGAAGAACGCGGAGACCGCCGACCACGTCTTCTCCCTGGCCGGCAAGGACCAGAAGGACCTGCCGCCCGGCGTGGAGGTGGTGAAGGACACGGACCCCAACCGCGCGGAGCTGGTCGCCCGGAACAAGGACGGCGAGATCACCGCCCAGACGGTGGCCATCCGGAAGGGCGACGAGACCACCATCCAGAAGACGACCTTCGACCAGGGCAAGGCCAGCTTCACCTCCACCACCACCGGCGCGAACGGCGACTTCTCCACCACCCAGGCCAGCTACAAGGCGGACCCGAGCAAGACCCCGCAGGCCGCGCCTGACGTCGAGGCGCTCAAGAACAGCCGCGACCCGGACGTGCAGGTCCAGCAGCAGTCGGTCCGCCACGATGGGGACCAGCTGGTGGCGAGCAACTACGCGCAGGGCAAGACCGGCATCACCGAGACGACCAAGACCTACCTGCAGCAGAGCAAGGACGACGCGACCCACAGCGGCGACGGCATCAAGGACGACTTCGAGGACAGGTTCTCCGACGACAAGCCGGTGGACGTGGTCAACACCCGCTCCGTCAGCATCCCCGCCGGTGGCCAGAAGGGGGAGGACGGGAAGCAGGTGGTGCCCCAGGTCAGCGAGAGCGCCACCTTCTCGCAGGGCCAGATGCGGCTGGAGCGCGACGCGGGCACCAAGCAGTACGAGGCCGAAGACGACGGGGTCCCGGCGGACTTCCACCCGGCGGCGAGCGACCTGGCCAAGAACCCGGCGGACCTCGAGGGCGTCAAGGAGGGCAACGACTCGTCGGTGCAGTGGAAGCTGGAGAAGAGCGACGGCAACACCTACGACGCCCAGACGTTCGTCGAGGGCCAGACCGACCTCAGCACCAGCACCCACCGCGAGGCGCAGGGCTCCACGGTGACCGAGACGGTCTCCGGCAAGGTCCCCTCCGAGGAGGAGGGTGAGGACCCGGTCGAGATCTCCTCGAACACGGAGCAGACCTACGCCAAGGACGGCTCGCTGGCGCACCTTCACAAGGACGCGCAGGACCCGGACGGGACGCACACCGTCACCGACTTTGCCCGCACCACCAAGCCGGGGCCCGAGGGCCTGGACATCAACGAGCACCTCAACGTCCAGCGCACCGACAAGGACGGCGAGACCTACGGCATCGACCGGAAGACCGAGAGCCGGCTGAGCAACGAGGGCGTGCAGCTGCTCAGCTCCGACGAGACGGTCACCGGGCCGGACGGCACCACCGGCCGGACCCGCCTCGACGAGACCGGCACCAAGACCTTCATCAACGGCGCCGAGGTCAATGGCAAGGACGACCTGTCGAAGTACCCGGAGACGGCGCAGCACCTGGTGACCCAGAGCGGCGCCGACACCTTCAAGGAGGCGCAGGGCTACATCAACAACGGCGGCCTGAACGCGGTGAAGCTCCTGGGGATCGGCTCGAAGATCCCGACGCAGCCCGGCGCCACGCCCACCAAGCTCGGCGACCTCAACAACGAGCTCAACCAGAAGCTGGTGGACAAGTTCGGCCAGTCGAACGTGGACACCGCGTTCCGCATCCAGGGCGGCGCCGTCGGCGGGCTGACGGCCCTGGGCGGGCTGGTGGGCGCGGTCTCCAGCACCAACGACCTGGTGGACGGGATCCGCGACCAGGACTTCGGGAAGATCGCCACCGGGCTGGCCGGGGAGATCAGCAACGGCTCGGCGATCAAGAACGGCGGCAAGGCGTTCCTGGACGCGGTGAAGGGCCTGTCCCCGCAGACGCTGAGCGTTGAGCAGAAAGCCGTGAACACGGCGCTGCGGACCGCGGGCTGGCTGGATAAGGTGCCCGGCCTCTCCACGGAGGCGGCGACCGCCGGTGGGGCCGCGGCGGGGACGGCCTCGAAGTTCCTGAACAAGCTGGGCGGGCCGGCGGCGATCGCGGGCGTCGCGATCTCCGGCTACGAGCTCTACAAGGCGATCGACGGCGGCAACGGCTACCAGATCGCCCAGGCCTCGGTGGGGGTGGCCGGCGCGAGCCTGGTGGGCGCCATCGCCATCGGCGCCGCGGCCGGTTCCATCGAGCCGGGGCTGGGCACGCTGATCGGCGCCGGGGTCGGCCTGGCGACCTTCGGGGTGCAGCAGCTCATCGGGCTGTTCGACCACAGCGAGACGGACATCGCGGACGTGAAGATCTAGCGTTCGCGCATGGCCCTTCCGCCGTCGCTGCGCCTGGGGGACTTCAGCTTCCAGCCACCCGCCGGCTGGAGCTCCCAGCTCCTCGCCACCGGCCCGCTGGAGAGCGGCTTCCGCCCCAACCTGATCGCGCTGGCCACCCCGTCGCTGCCCGGCGAGACCGCCGAGCAGTTCGCGGCGCGGACCGCAAACCAGGCCAGCCAGGGCGCGGTGGGCTACCTGATCGTCAAGGAGGGGAACGCCACCTTCGGCGAGGTGAGCGGCTGGCTGCGCCACCACACCTTCTTCCAGGGCACGACGCGCATCGGCCAGTTCCAGCTCTCGGTGGTCAGCGACGGCGTGGCGCGGATCCTCACCTTCACGCACCTGGCGGATCGCCTGGAGGGCGCCCGCGGGCTGGTCGCGGAGCTGTTCGGCTCCATCCGGGTGTTCTCGAATTCACCTGAACGGTTCCGGTTCGAGGGCTCCTTCCGGGGGTAGGGTCCTCGGCTAGAGTCGGCGCGCGTGGGCGCTGGGGGTGAAAGAGATCTCAAGGCGCTGCTCCGGAGCATGCAGCCGGCGCTGATGCCCGAGACGTACGCCTACGTCACCATCCCCGCCGGGGGCGCCATCCCCGCCAACCTCAATCCCCTGTCCACGTTCAAGGAGCCGGAGGGGTGGTCGCTGCTGCTGACCGAGCGGGAAGCCATCGCCAGCAAGCTGACGCACGCCTTCTGGTGCCGCGGGATCTCCTTGCAGATCCAGCCGTCGCTGTTCGCGGTGGGGCTGCTGGCGGCCATCTCCGACCGGCTGGCCCGCGCCGGGATCAGCATCAACATCATCTCGGCCTACCACCGGGACTACATCTTCGTCCCCACCATCCGCGCCGAGGAGACGCTGAGCATCCTGCGGAAGATGGCGTCCGGGTAGGCCCGGGACCGTGACCCCGGCACCGGGCGCTGGAGGTCGGCGCGCGCGTTCGGGTGTGATTGGGATCGCCGTCCATGGGAACGGCGTCGATGCGCAAGTGGGTGCGGCGGTATGGCTCGCGCGAAGCGGCGGTCCACGGGCGGCTGCGGGAGCGGCGGCGCCGGGCGTTCGACCGGGCGTTGCAACGGGCCGTCGAGCTGGGCGAGAGGACCGGCGTGGATCCGGCCGCCCACCTGCGCGGCGCGACCTTCGCACCCCTGCAAACTGGGTAAGCTCGACCGCCGGACCCCCCATGACCGTGGCGGCGCCAGAGGTGGCCCTCGTCCAGCGCGCGCTCGGCGGTGAGGCCGTCGCCGTCCGGGCGCTCGTCGATCAGCTCACCCCGGTCATCCAGGCCCGGGTCGCCCGCGCCTTGTACCGCCGCTCCCGCTCCGCCGCCGGCCGCGACGTCCGCCAGGAGGTGGAGGACTTCACCCAGGAGGTGATGGTTTCCCTCTTCACCCAGAAGGGTCGAGCGCTGCGCACCTGGGCCCCGGAGCGCGGGCTGTCGCTCCACAACTTCGTCGGGTTCGTGGCCGAACGGCAGATCGCCTCCATCCTCCGCACCGCCAAGCGGAGCCCCTGGACCGAAGACCCCACCCTGGAAGGCGACCTGGAGGGCCCCGCCGGCAGCGACGACAGCCTGGCCGCCGCGCTGGAGTCGCAGAACCTGTGGGAGGTGGTCCTGGACCGGCTGGCGGAGCGGCTGAGCCCCCTGGGGGCGGCGCTCTTCGAGGCGGTGTGGGTCCAGGAATGCTCGGTCCCCGAGGTGGCCGCCCGGTTCTCCATGTCCCGGGACGCCGTGTACGCGTGGCAGAGCCGGCTGGGGAAGGTCCTCCGGCAGGTGGCCACGGAGGTCATGTCAGAAACCGGCGGCCCGCCGCATAAGCCCAAGGCAGGTGAGTCCGAATGAGCCAAGACAAGCTGCGCGACCGCCTGGTCGAGGCCGCGCGCCAGCGACGGGCCCGCGAGGAGGCCGCCCGCCCGGAGCTGGACGCGCTGCCCCCGCTGGACGCCGAGGCGAAGAACCGGATCAGCGCCCGGGTGATGCGCGAGATGGGGGCCGCGCCGCCCGCCGCGGTGATTCCCCTGCGCCGGCGCTGGCAGACGGTGGCCGGGGTGGGGGTGGCGGCGATGGCCGCGGCGCTGGTGCTGCTCATCCGGCCCCCTCGCCTCGCCCCGCTCCCGACCTACGAGGCGACCTTCTCCGGGGACCTGTCGATGCGCGGGACCGGGCCCCAGGAGGTGCCCGCGCGCGTGGGCCCCGGGTCGGTGCTCACGCTCACCGCCCGCCCGCAGCGGCCCGTCCAGGGGCCGGTGGTGGTGGAGTCCTTCCTGGTGCGCGGGGACACGCCGCGGCCGTGGCAGGTCCCCTGGCAGATCTCCGCCGAGGGCGCGGTGCGGCTCTCCGGCCCAGCCCAGGAGCTGCTCCCGCAGGAGCCGGGGCCCATCCCGTGGACGGCGGTGATCGTGATCAAGCGCCCGGGGCGCTTCACCTCGGTGGAGGACGCGCTACGGTTCACCAGGGGAGCGGCGCCGGCCGATCCGGACATGCAGGTCATCCAGGTGAGGTTCGAGCAGACGGGCCCATGAACCGCAGGACGGTCTCGCTGGTGGCCGCCATGCTGGGCGGCTGCGTTCCCCGCTGCGGCGCCCCGCCGCCTCCGGCGCCGTCCGTCCAGATCGCGGGTTGCCTGGCGCTGGTGCGCGGGCCCACCTGCGAGCTCAAGCCGAACCGGGAGCTCCAGCTCTTCGCCGAGGTGACGCCACCGGCGCGCCTGGTCGTCCTCGCGGGCGGCGCTCCGATCGACGAGTCGGACGGAGGGCTCCGCACCGTGAAGGTCCCCGCGGGCGCCGGCGCGATCGAGGTCGCGGTGGCGAACGAGGGGCGGCGCTCGGCCCCCTGGCGCCTGGCGGTCCGGGACCCCGTCCGCGCCCCGGAGCTTTCCCAGGCGATGGAGCGGGCCCGCAAGGGCGACCTCGCCGGCGCGGCGGAGGCGCTGGCGCCGCGCCGGGACTCCCTGCCCCCGGACGATTGGCCCCGGGCGGACAGCCTCATCGCCCGCGCGGCGATGGCGGCGGGCCGGATGGACGAGGCGATCTCCGCCCTGGGCCGCTCTGCCGAGGTGCACCAGGCGCTGGGCCACGTGTCGGAGTCGGCCCGGGACACGCTCGCCGCCGCCTTCGTGCTGGTGGACGAGTACCGGTTCGAGGAAGCGCGGCAGGCGCTCGCCGCCGCGGAGGCCCGGGCGCAGGGGTACGACGAGGGGCTGGCGCTGGTGAAGTACTACCGCGGCCTGCTCGCCAAGGAGAGCGGGGACCTGCGCAGCGCGCTGCGGCTGCTGGAGGGCTCGGCCCGCGACGCCCAGCGGCTGGGGATGAACCGGGAGGTCGAGGCGGCGCTGATGGTGCAGGCCTCGTCGCTCCGCCAGCTGGGCCGCCCGGGCGAAGCGCTGCAGCGGTTGCGGGCGCTCCGGCCCGTGGACGCGTGCAACCGGGGCTCGCTCGCCATCAACAGCGCCTGGGCCATGCTCGCCCCCGGCGAGGACACCCTGGGCGATCCGGTGCCCCCGCTCCAGGAGGCGCTCGCGCTCTTCCAGAAGGAGTGCCCCCGCTCCTCGGAGATCCTGAATGTCCGGCTGAACCTGGCGCTGGCCGAGCTCCGGCGGGGCGCTCCCGAGGCCGCCGCGGCGCGGCTGGAGGAGGCGCGCGCCGCCGGTGGGACGCCGGAGCCGCGGCTGGCGCTGTGGTGGCTGGACATCGAGGCGCAGATCGCGCTGGAGCGGGGCCGGAGCGCGGAGTCCCTGGCGCTCTACCGGCGCCTGGAGGCGCTGGCGGCGGCCTCGGGCTCCGGCGAGGGGCGGTGGCGCGCGGCCGTCGGGCAGGCGGAGGCGCTTGCCGCGCGCGGCGACGCGACCGCCGCCCTCCGCGCGCACGAGGAGGCGGACCGGGTGCTCGACGCCGAGGCGCTGCTGGTCCCCATCACCGAGGGCCGCGAGCACTTCCTGGCGGAGCGCGAGCGGGGCGCCCGGCACCACGTCACGCTCCTGGTCCAGAGAGGGCGGACCGGCGAGGCGATGCTGGTGGCGCGGCGGACCCGCGCGCGCTTCCTCCAGGCGGTGGAGCTGGGCCAGCGGCTGAGCGCCCTGGGCCCTCCGGAGCGGGCCGCGTGGAACGCCGCCATGTCGTCGTACCGCCGCGAGCGGGCCGCCTACGAGGCCGACGCCGCGAAGGACTGGACGCTCGCCGAGGACCAGCTCCGCAAGGCCGCCGAGCAGCGGCAGGCCCGGGCCGTGGCCCTCCGGCGCGCGCTGGACGACGCGCTGGCCGCCCTCGGCGCTTCCTCCGCGCCCTCGCCCGCCCTGCGCGCGCCGGCGCCCGGCGAGCTGCTGGTGATGTGGTTCCCTGGCGCGGATCGCTGGTACGGCTTCGCGGCGACGGCCGCGGGGACGGTCGTGCACGCGCTGCCGGCGGCGCCCGACCCGCGCGACGGCGGGGCCTCGCTGCTCCAGCCCTTCGACCGCCTGGTGGAGGCCGCCGCCCAGGTGACGGTCATCCCGTACGGGGCGCTGCGCGGCGTCGACCTCCACGCGGCCCCGTGGCGGGGCGCACCGCTGGTGGAGGCGAAGCCGGTGGCGTACGCGCTGGATCTCCCCGCGTCGAAGTCCGCCGCGGTGCCGGCGTCACCCACGCCGCCCGAGCAGCTTCCGGCGCCGGGGGCGCGCGCTGGCTCCCTCGTCGTGGGCGACCCGCTGCGCAACCTCCCGCTCGCACGCCGCGAGGCGGAGGTGGTGCAGGCCGCGCTCGGCGCCGGCGGCCAGTCGAGCGCGCTGCAGCTGGGGGAACAGGCCACGCTGGCCAACCTCCGCCAGGCGCTGGGCACGGTCCACCACCTCCACTACGCCGGCCACGGAAGGTTCACCACCGGCACCGGCGGCTGGGACTCCGCGCTCCCGCTGGCGGACGGCGAGCTGACGGCCGGAGACATCCTGACGCTCCCGGCGCCCGCGACGGTGGTGCTGGCCGGCTGCGAGACGGGCCGCGCCGCCGAGGGCTCTCTGGAGAGCATCGGCCTGGCGCAGGCCTTCCTCCTGGCGGGGGCGCGCGCGGTGATCGCAGCCTCGCGCCCGGTGGACGACCGCATGACCGCGCGGCTCTCGGCCGCGCTCTACGAAGCGGGCGGGCGCCCGGAGCCGGCGGCGCTGCCGGAGCGGCTCCGGAAGGCGCAGCGGTCGCTTCGGGCAGATGGGCAGGACTGGAGCGCGTTCCGCGTCCTGGTCCAGTAACCAGACGTCGTTCAAGAGGACAACACCATGAAGGCGATGATCCGGAAGGCGCCGCTCGCGGCGCTGGTGGCGGCGATGTCTGCGCTGATGGCGTGCGACGGGCCGCGCCGGCCGCTGGACCTGACGCACCAGGGCCTGGTCGACGGCGGGCAGCCGCCGTGCCCGGTCGACTCGGGGACCTGCGTGGCGGTCTCGCCCCCCGCGTCGCTCGACGGCGCGTGCACCGACGACCGCTGGGTGGCGCTGCTGTCGTCCCCGGACAGCCCCTGCCCTCCGGTGCCCGGCGCCTCCGGCGGCACCTGGGAAGGCAAGAAGCTGTTCGGCGAGCCCGGCGCCCCCGCCACGCCCCCGGCCCTGCAGGCGTACTGCGCCTACGAATGGACGCCCCTCACGTTCGGCGGAGGTCTCCCGGACACGGCGCCGCTGAAGGCGATGGCCGGCGTGGTCAGCTCGCACTTCTCCGAGCTGGCGCGCGACTGCTGGGTGGTCGGCCCCAGCGGCTCCAGCGCGGGGGTGGACGCCGGATGGCACACCCTGCGCGACGACTACCACCAGCAGACCGGGTGGATGGCGAACCTGCCCCAGGGCACCACCCCACCCGCGAAGATCCGCGTGGCGGTGGTGGACACGGCGCCGGATTTCTACGCGGCCGGCGCCCCGGCGGACGACCGATCCGGCCACGGCCACGCGGTGGGGTGGATCATCCGCGAGCACGCCTGTCCGGCCGCGGGCGCCAGCTGCATCGGGCAGATCGCCGACCGGCTGGCGATGCCTCAGATCACGCTGAAGAAGCGCGACACGGTGGAAGGTGGGTACTTCGGCAGCCAGGGTGAGGTGGCCAGGGCCATCCACGGCGCGGTCCACGACTGGCGCGCGTTCAAGGCCGCGGGAGGAAACCAGCCACGGATGGTGATCAACCTCAGCCTGGGGTGGGACCCGAAGCACGGCGGCGACCAGCCAACGCCCTCCTCGCTGCCGCTCCCGGCGCGCGCGGTCTATGCCGCCATCACCCACGCGGTCTGCCAGGGCGCGCTGGTCATCGCCGCCGCCGGGAACGACCCGGGAGGGCCGGGGCTCCCCGGCGGCCCCATGTTCCCCGGAGGCTGGGAGGTCAGGCCCGCCCCCACACCCGCGCAGTGCCAGAACGCGGAGAGCCCGGGATGGTCGGCGGCCGGGGTGTTCCCCACTGGCGCCGGCGTCTACCAGCCGCTGGTCTACGCGGTGAGCGGCGTCCGCCCAGACGACCACCTCCTGCTCAACGCACGGCCGGGAGGGCGGGCCCGGCTGGCGGCGCCGGGGGAGCACGCGGTCGCCGCGGACGGCGCCTCGCCCACGCAGGTCCTCACCGGCACCTCCGCGGGCGGGGCGGTGACCTCGGCGGTCGCCGCCGCCGTCTGGGGATACCGGCCCGCGCTCACCGGGCCGGAGGTGATGGAATTCATCCGCGGCTCCGCGAAGCACCTGGGCGTGTCCGCCGACTTCTGCCTGGGCGGCAGCCCGTGCCCCATGGGGCTGCTGGAGCGCGAGGCGAGGCGGGTCAACCTGTGCGAGGCCGTGCGCGACGCCTGCACCGGCGGGCCTGGGAACTGTCCCACCGCGCCCGTGACCTGCGCGCCGCGCCCGCCCTACGCCGGCGTCCCGCCGGTGCTGAGCGCCGCGGAGATGGCGACGCTCCACGCCGCTCCCCACACCCAGTACGACGCCTCAGGGGTCGTCTACGTGCTGCCCGGCGTGGGCGTGTGCGACGACACCAACGTGGTGACGACGGCCGCGCGGTACACGAACGCGCCCTGCCCCAGGCGCCAGTTCTACGGGACGGGGATCCGGCCGTGGAGCGGCCCGCAGCCGTCCTCCAACCCGTGCCCGGTCTGCTCCATCGAGCGGCAGGGCGTGGGAGGGAGCTACGAGGTGACGATGGCGATCGACGACGACTTCGACACCACGCCCGTGGGCGAGCCGGTGCTCCGGGTCAACGGCGCGTACGACGTCGATCTCTCCTTCGTGGGTCCCATGTACGGCGGTGACGTGGCGGTCGTCAGCAACGTCGACCTGTCGGCGGTGGGGCCCATCGAAACGGCGGAGATTCAATTCCGGATGATCGACGGCCCGGAGGCGTTCTCGACCGAGAGCCCGCTGATCGTGCAGCCCTGATGTCGGATCGATAAATCCCGCCGCGAATTACTCCCCGGACGCTGTTCAAGTCCAATCACAATAAAACACGGGGAGTCAACACATGAAGACGACAATGCTGCTGTGGTCCGCCGCCCTCGCCCTCTCGCTGGCGGGCTGCGGCCGGGACATGGAAGGTGCCGGCGCGCTGGACAGCCGGACCGCGGCGATCGCGGGGGATGCCGACAACGACGGGGTGCCGGACTGGCGGGACAACTGCCCGCTCAAGCCCAACCCGGAGCAGCTGGACCGGGACCAGGACGGGCGCGGCAACGCCTGCGACTTCTCGTTCGTGCCGTTCGGGCCGCGCCACATCACCATCGGCGCCTCCTCGCGCCAGGCCCGCACCGTCCCGCTGGCGGTGCTGCGGAACGCGGGCCAGGAGAGCGCGGTGGTCAGCGCGTCCTCGGACAAGGCCTGGCTGCAGATCGCCCAGCAGGGTGAGGTGCCCGCCGGGTCGTCGCCGGTGCTCCTGGGCAACCTCCAGCCCGCCAACCTTCCCCTGGGGACGAGTGCGGCGAAGGTCGCCCTCAGCGTCGTCGAGGGCGGGACCATCAGCAGCGTCACCATCAACATCTACATCGACCTGGTGCTCGTCGAGCCGGAGACCTGCGAGTGGACCGTCCAGCTGGAGAAGGCGCGGGTGACGGATGGCCAGGGCCTCGGCGAGGGCCAGCTGGAGCTGAACATCCAGGGCCGCACGGTCACCGGCAACGGCACCGACTACGCCTTCTACCCGTCCGCCAACGGCACCGACCAGTTCGACCCGGGTGGCCCGTGGACCCTGATGAACGAGCAGATCACCAGCATCGAGATGAACGTGTCCGATCCGCCGCTGGCCGTCCCGGTCTACGTGGACCTGGAGGAGGACGACAGCTGGTTCAACGGCGCGGATGACACCGGCAGCGGCAGCACCTCGCTCACCATCGACTGCGGCGCCGCGCCGGTGAGCTCGACGCTGACCATGAACCTCCACCGCGACGCCATGGCCAACGACGACGGCACGGTGCAGGTGGTGGTGGAGGCGCACCAGCT
>DATBSS010000090.1:0-14070 GCA_036559665.1 Myxococcaceae bacterium | reverse complement strand
GACGAACGAGCTGCTGGACGCGATCCAGAAGAAGGGCTCCGCGGACCTGGTGGCGGACTATGCGCTGCCGGTACCGGTGACCATCATCTCCGAATTGCTGGGGGTCCCGGAGCGCGACCGCTCCAGATTCCACCGCTGGTCCAGCCGGCTGATCTCCAGCACCACGGTGCTGCAGACCGCCCTGTCCATCCCTGCCCTGCGCAGCTTCATGGCGTACATCCGGGAGCTCATCGAGCTGCGGCGCGCCTCCCCGGAGGACGACCTGCTCAGCGCGATGATCCAGGCCGAGGAGGCGGGAGACCGGCTGAGCCATGAGGAGCTGGTCAGCATGATCATCGCGATGCTCGTCGCCGGGCACGAGACCACGGTGAACCTCATCGCCAGCGGCACGTTGGCCTTGCTGGAGCATCCCGACCAGATGGAGCGGCTGAGGCAGGACCCAGGGCTGATGGGAACGGCGGTGGAGGAGCTCGCGCGCTTCACCAGCCCGGCAGAGAACTCCACCGTGCGCATCGCCGCGGAGGACTTCACCTTGGCAGGCGTGACGGTCCCGCGCGGGGATGTCGTGATCGGGGTCATCGCTTCCGCCAACCGCGACGAGCGGCACTTCACCAACCCGGACGCGCTGGACCTGGGGCGCGATCCCAACCGGCACCTGTCATTCGGGATGGGCATCCACTACTGCCTCGGGGCGCCGCTGGCGCGTCTGGAGTCCGCGGTGGCCATCCGGAACGTGCTGGAGCGGCTGCCCCGCCTGCGCTTGGCCAGGTCCGTGGAGTCGCTCCCCTGGCGCACCGGTTTCCTGATGCGCGGTGTGAAGGAGCTGCCGGTCACGTTCTGACCGGGGTCTCCAGGAACTATGATTCTTGAGCGCGCGGCGACAAGCACACCGCCGCGACCAGGTCGCCCACCACGTTGACGGTGGTGCGGCACATGTCCAGCAGCCGGTCCACGCCGAGGATGAGCGCCATCCCCTCCGTGGGGATCCCCAGCATGACCAGGAGCATGGCGATCACCGGGAGCGTGCTACCGGGCACGCCGGCCGCGCCCACCCCGGAGAGGATGGCGACGCCCATCACCAGCACCTGCTGGCTCACGCTCAGCTCGACGCCGTAGAACTGCGCCAGGAAGAGCACCGTCACCCCTTCGAAGAGCGCGCTGCCGTTCTGGTTCAAGGTGGCGCCCACCGTGAGCACGAAGCGGCTCACCGCGGGCGGCAGTTTGAGGTTCTCCTCGGCCACCTTGAGCGCGGTGGGGAGGGTGGCGCTGGACGAGGACGTGGAGAAGGCGGTGATCATCGCCGGCCGCACGTCACGGAAGAAGCGCCACGGGCTGGCCCGGCCAATCACCCGGAGGAGGAGGGAGTAGACGACCACGAGGTGGAGGGATAGCCCCAGCACCGTCACACCCACGTAGGCGGCGAGCTGCCGGAGCGGCCCGGCGCCCAGCCGGACGGTCATCACGAACAGCAGCGCCCCGACGCCGATCGGCGCCACCCGCATCACGCCGCCGATGGCGGTCATCATCACCTCGTACAGCCCCTGCATCACCTCGCGCAGGCGCGGCGTGGCCGGCCCGGTGGAGGCGGCCATCGACACCCCGAAGACCAGCGCGAAGATGATCACGCCCGCCATGTCGCCCGCGGCGGCGGCCTTCACCGGGTTGTCCGGCACCATTGCCACGAGCACGTCCTTGACGGAGGAGTTGGCGGGAACCACCGCGTTGGACGGCGAGGCGCCGGCAGCCGCGCGGAGACTCTCAGGTGCGCCGGCGCCCGGCCGCAGGACGTTCACCAGCCCGATGCCGATGATCACCGCCACCGCGGTGACGGTCACGGTGTACAGGAGCGTGCGGAGGCCGATCCGCCCCAGTTGCCGGAGCTCCAACTCCGCAATGCCGCTCACCAACGCGGAGAAGACCAACGGCACTACCAGCATGAAGAGGAGCCGCAGGAACACCTGCCCCACCGGCGCCGCAATGTTGTCGGTCAACCACTGCAGCCACGGCGCGCCGCCGGCAAGCCGGCCGAGCAGCAGCCCCAGGCCACCCCCGATCCCCAGCCCGAGCAGCATGTTCCGCGGCTTCATCGCAAGAGAGCGGTCCGCCGGCCCGCCGGCACCCTGGTGCGTTCCTACTCCATCTCAGGGCGCGCTGCTCGCCGGGCGGCTACCGCGCTACCCCCCGCGCAATCGCCGCAGCACCTTCCGCGCGCGGTAGCCCCCGAAGATCGCCGCCTGTTGCAAGAGCCTCGGCACACTCTGCGGCGGGACCTTCCGCCACCAGAGCTTGCGCTGGCGCGGGTGCTCGCGGCGGATGGTGTCGTCCCACCGCTGGTGGAAGCGCTGGCCGTTGGGCAGCACCATCCGGTGGTGCTTCTCCACGTTCATCTTCCCGAGCGTGGTGCTGCCCAGGTGCGTGAAGGCGCCGGCGCGCTCGTAGTCGTGGGTGGCCACGGACCAGCCGCCCTGGATGCGGATCCGGTACGCCAGGTCCGCCTCGTCCCACTCCACCGGGCAGAACGCCTCGTCCAGTGGGCCCACCTTCTCCAGGCACGCGCGCCGCACCACCCAGGGGCGGATGACGATGTCCACCTCGGACAGGCGCAGCCAGTTGAGCCCGAACCCCGGCCCCACGGTGGTCACCATCCGACGCGGGTCGTGGAGGTGCTCCCACTCGGTGATGGGGTCCTCGAGCGGGGACAGGTAGAGCCCGCGGATGAGGCTGAGCAGGCCGATCTCCGGGTACGCGGAGAAGGTCTCCAAAAGCTCCGGCACCAGCCAGGGGACCTCCAGGAACATGTCGTCGTCCCAGACCAGCGACAGCTCCGCCCGAGCCTCCTTGAAGCCGCGGTTGTTGCAGCGGAGCTGGTGCACGTCCTGCTCGTGGAACCAACGGAGGAAGCGCTTGCCCCATCCGGTGCGCGACCGCTCCTCCAGGAAGGCCGGGGTGGCGTCCTTGCACCCATCCTCGATGACCAGGAGCTCCACCGGTTGGTCGGAGGCGAAGCGCTCCCAGCTGTCCAGGCAGCGGCGGAGCACGTCCAGGTTGTTGAAGGTGGGGATGATGACGGAGAGCCGCGGCTCCATCAGATGGTCCCCTGCTCCACCTCGCGCCGGATCCACGGGATGACCTCGTCCAGCATGGTGGAGAGCGAGGTGCCGGCCTCGAACCCCAGCCACTCCTTCGCCTTGCGCGTGTCCGGGATGCGCTGCTGGACGTCGTGCTCGAAGGGCGGGTCGCTCACGTGGCGGAACGGCCGGTCCGGCCCGTGCACCTTGCGCCAGATCAGCTCCGCCAGCGCGAGCACGGTGGAGGACTCCGCGGTGGAGAGGTTGAAGTCCTCGTTCAACGCCCGCGGGTGCTCCACGCAGAGCCGGATGCCGCGCGCCAGGTCCCCGCCGTAGGTGTAGTGCCGCACCTGCCCGCCGTCGCCGAGGAGATGGAGCGGGTCCTGGCCCTTCAGGACCTTCTGCACCAGGTCCGGCACCACGTGGCTCATCGCCAGCTTCACGTTGCCGCTCTTCACCTCCGCCCCGCCGAGCGCGCGCCGCTCCCCCACCCCAACGCAGTTGAACGGCCGCACGATGGTGTAGGGCAGCTTGTATTGCTGCGACGCGCCCTGGGCGAAGTACTCGCACGCCAGCTTCTGGAAGCCGTAGGTGGAGGAGGGGGGCGGGCAGCGGCGCTGGTGGCCCTCCGGCGTGGGGAACTCGGTGGCGTTCTCGAACACCATGCTGGAGGAGATGACGGTGATCTTCTTCAGCCGGCGCTCGCGGTGCGCCCAGATGGCGGCGTCGAACGTTGCGGCGGCGATGCGCTCGTTGTCCGACAAAAGATCATACGCGTACTGGTGGAAGTAGGAGATGCCACCGATGCGCGCCGCGCCCGCCACCAGGTGGTCGCAGTCCGCGCACAGCTCCTTCAGCAGCGCGCCGTCCCGGCAGTCGCCTTCCACCAGCCGGTAGCGGGGGTGGCCGTCGTAGCTCTTCGACACCCGCCCGTACTTGGAGAAGTTGTCGACGCCCACCACCTCGTAGCCGTGGTCCAGCAGTTCCTGCACCAGGTACCCGGCGATGAACCCGGCCGAACCGGTGACCAACACCTTCATGCCCGCTCCTCCGGCAGCACGCCCCACACGTCCACCACCTCCACGCCCGGGCGGACCTGGATGGCGCGGTACGCCTCGTGCGGCGTGCCCACCACCAGCGCGTCCGAGTCGCGGAGCACCGTCTCCAGCGGCACCAGGGTGGCGTCCGCCACGTACGGGTCGGTGCAGAGCACGCGCCGCGCCTCGAGCTGGAGGATCTTCTTCAGCTTGTAGCTGAGGCTGGAGCGCGCGTCGTCGCTGCCGGCCTTGAACGCCATCCCCAGCACGCCCACCGTCTTCCCCGCGAGCGGCGTCCGCTTCTTCAGCTCCGAGATGAGGAACGCCGGCAGGCCCTCGTTCACCAGCATGGCCGCGTGCCCGAGGAAGAACTGGTTCTGGCTGAACGCCGCCAGCTGCATGGTGTCCTTGAACAGGCACGGCCCGGCGGCGAGCCCGGGGCCCGGCATCCCGGCCAGCCGCGGGTACTTGAAACGGATCCCGTCCAGGATGCGCTGGAAGTCCAGGCCGTGCGACTCGGCCATCATGTAGAACTGGTTCACGGTGGCGAACTGGATGTAGCGCCAGGCGTTGGTGAACAGCTTGGCGATCTCCGCCTCCATCGGCTCCATCGTCACCAGCGTGTCCGTCATCCGGCCGAAGAGCGCCTCGGCGGCGCGCAGCCCGCGCTCGTCGAAGGCGGAGACGATCTGCGGCAGCTCCGCCATCTCACGCAGGCTCTTCCCCTGGGCCACGCGCTCCGGGCAGAACGCCACGCTGGTGGCCTTGCCGCGCTCGCGCAGCCACTCCTGCACCCGGGCGGAGGTGCCGGGGTACACGGTGCTGCGGAGGATGAGAACCTGGTCGTCGCGCAGCCAGGGCAGGCAGCGCTCCAGCGCGCGGGGGATGCTCTCCAGGGTGGGGTTGAGGTGCTCGTCTACCGGCGTGCCGATGATGAGGACCAGGAGCGCGCAGCGGGCCAGGCCGGCCGGGTCCGCCGTGCAGCGCAGTCTCCCCGAGGCCACCGCCTCCGCCAGCAGCTCCGGCGCGCCGTCCTCGGCGAACGGCATCTGCCCGGCGCCGACGCGCGCCACCGCCTCCGCGTTCACGTCGTAGACCAGCACCCGCTGCTGGAGCTTGGCGATGAGCAGGGCCAGGGGCAGGCCGACGTGGCCGCAGCCGCCGATGACGCCGACGTCGTAGGAGTCCTGGTCCTGGTGCGAGGGGCCGCTCGGGGACATTCCGCGCTCTAGACAGACTGCGGCGCGGCGCCCTTGTCAACCGGCCAGCCAACCTGAGGCCAATTCCCTCCGCGTTTTCGGGCGCGGGGGGCTTATGCTCCGCGCCAAGCGGAGACCTCCGAATGAAGAAAGTCGAAGCCATCATCAAGCCCTTCAAGCTGGACGACGTGAAGGACGCGCTCAGCGAGATCGGCATCCACGGCATCACCGCGGTGGAGGTCAAGGGGTTCGGCCGGCAGAAGGGGCACACGGAGCTCTACAAGGGCGCCGAGTACGTGGTGGACTTCCTGCCCAAGGTGAAGATCGAGGTGGTGGTGGACGACGACCAGGTGGCCAAGGTCGTGGAGTCCATCGAGCGCGCCGCCAAGTCCGGGAAGATTGGCGACGGGAAGATCTTCGTCATCCCGGTGGACGAGGCGGTCCGCATCCGCACCGGCGAGCGCGGCGTCGACGCGCTCTGATGCCGGAGAAGAAGCCCCTGCCCCGGGCGCTCACCGCGGTGGTGGTGGCGCTCTACGTCCTCGCCTTCCCGTACCACCCGAAGCTGCGCTCCCCGAACGAGCTGTCCCGCCTCTGGCAGGCGCGCGCCGTCGTGGAGTTCGGCCAACTGGAGGTGAACCAGTCCATCCGCACCTTCGGCCACGTGGGCGACCTGGCGGTGAAGGACGGGCGGCTCTACCCCTCCAAGGCGCCGCTGCTCTCCCTCGCTGCGGTCCCGGTGTACGCGGTCCTCAAGGCGCTGGGCGGCGGCCACCTCTACGCAGTGCCGGAGCTGGCGCAGGTGTACTGGACCCGCCTCTTCGTCACTGCGCTCCCGACGCTGCTGGCGTTGCTGCTGCTCCGGCGGTTCCTGGGGACGTACGTGGCGCAGCCGATGGCGGACGCGGTGACCGCCACCTACGCGCTGGGGACGCTGGCGTTCAGCTACTCGCTGCTGTTCATGAGCCACCAGACCACCGCGGTGCTGCTGGTGGTGGCGTTCTACGCACTCTGGCGCTGCGGCCGCGGCGAGTGGCGTGAGCGCGGCTACCTCCTCGCGGGGTTGGCCAGCAGCGCCGCCGTGGCCGCCGAGTACACCGGCGCCCTGGCGGTGCTGGCGCTGGTGCTCTACGGGGTGCTGTCCTGGGCACTGAGGGCGGACCTGGCACGGCGCGAGCGGTGGGTTCGGCTCGGCCGGGCGCTGGGGCTGGCGGCGGCCGGCGCGCTGCCGCCGATCGCGCTGCTGCTCTGGTACCACACCGTCTGCTACGGCCACCCGTTCGAGACCGGGTACGTGAACCTCAATGACCCGGGCTACCAGGGGTGGCACCTGGGCGGGTTCCTCGGCATCCGGACCCCGGACCCGCGCGCCTTCGCGCTGTCCTTCTTCTCGCCGCTGCGGGGGCTGTTCGCGCTCTCGCCGGTGCTGCTAGTGGCGCTGGCCGGGCTGCGGAAGCTGAAGCAGCCGGGAGACCCTGAGCGCCGCGCGCTGTTCTGGATGACGGTGTCACTGCTGGTCGGGTACGCGTACTTCACCTCGTCGTTCAGCTACGACTCGTGGGGGTGGACGACCGGGCCGCGCCACATGACCGGGCTGGTGCCATTCCTGCTTCTGCCCATCGCGCTCTTCCTGGAGACCGCGGAGGAGCGCTGGGCCGCAGCCGGGGCCGGGTTGGCCGCGGCGTCGGTGCTGGTGACGGGCGCGCTCACGCTGGTGAACTACGTGCCGGACAACGTCACCAACGCGCTCTTCGGGCTGGCGGTGCCCCTGTACGCGGACGGGTTCCTCCCGCCGAGCCTGCTGGGGGTGCTGGTCCCCAACCCGCTCTCGGGCGCGCTCCTGCTGGCGGCGGTGGTGGCGGCTGCGGCGCTGGTGCTGGTGGTCCTGGCGAAGGCCCCGCGCGCGCGGGCGATCGCCGCGGCGGTGGCGCTGGGGTACGTGGGGCTCCTGGCGGTGTTGCCGCACCGCTCGGAGGGGGACCTGGGCGCGACGAAGTTCCTGGAGTCGGTGTGGCTGGCGCCGGCGGGTCAGACCATCCACCTGGGGCGTTAGAATATCGACCATGGCCACTCGTCCATGGCGCATGCGTCTGTCTCTCGTCCTCGCACTTTCCCTGGGATTGTGGGCGTTGGCCCTCCCGGCCGGCGCGCAGGTCTACCGCTGGGTCGATCCCGACGGCAGCATCCACTACTCCGACAACTCGGCCTCCGCGCCCAAGAACGCCAAGGTGGAGGTCACCACCGGAGACGACATCACCGTCGAAGGCTCCGGCCGCATCGAGGCGGGCACGCCGCCGGGCAACCCGCCGGTCCCCGCGCAGCAGCCGTCCACGCCCGCGCCCGCCACGGGCGCTTCGGGCGACTGGTCGCGGGACTCGACCGCCACGGACGAACAGACCGTCCGCCAGTACTTCCGCAGCACCCACCAGAAGATCGCCGACACGCAGGCCCAGCTCGAACAGCAGCGCCAGACGGTGCGGAACTACGAGCGGGGCAACGTGCCGCAGTGCAACGCTTCGCCCGAGGAGTGCAACGAGTGGAAGCTGCAGGTCCGCGCGGCGCGCGACCAGGCGGCCAAGCGCGTCACCGAGCTGGAGGCGGAGCTGCGCAAGTGGAATTCGTACCTGGACGACCTGGAGCGCTGGGCCTCGTCCAAGTCCATCCCGCGCGCGTGGCGGGAGTGACCGCGGGCTTCACTTCTCGTCCGCCCACCACTTCACGGCCACGCGCCCGCGGCGTCCGCCGTCGAGGATCTCCGTACGCCCCACCTCGCCCTTCACGCCCGCGACCTCGTACACGAACATGAACGTCCCCTCCCACGCCGCGTACACGAACGGGTTCAACACCATCCCCGGCTCGACGTCGATCACCCCGGACGTCTCCGTCTCCGGGGTGTAGGTGAACTTCGTCCCCTTCACCTGCACCCCCACCACGCTGGCGGCGTTCTTGAAGATGGTGGCCGGTGAGGCCCCCCACAGCCGGAGCAGGGTGCGCAGCATGGGGAGCAGCATCGGCCCCGCCTGCTGGCTGGTGTTCTCGATCGCGAACTGGCGCATCGTCTCGTACGACGTCACCTCTCCCGCCTGGCCCAGCATCTCGTAGAAGAGGGTCGCATCCACCCAGGCGATCGGCAGGGGCGGCCGCGCCACGAACGCGGCCAGCGCCGGGGACATCTTGGGCCGGATCTTCTCCATCACGCCGCGGCGCTCGAACAGGTCGATGTACCCGCGCACCAGCATCGCGGCGACCCGGGTCGTTGAGGGTTCTTGCGTGGTCACGGCGGCGCCATGACGTAACATGAATGGGCCATGGAGGGGACAACCACTCGCCGCGGTCTCCTCGGAACGTTCGCCGCCGGGCTCTCGGCTCTGATCGGCGCCGTGCTTTCCCTGCCTTTCCTGGCCGCGCTCGCGTCGCCCGCACGCCGCAACGCGGCACCCGCCTCTTCCGGCGGCTTCATCCCGGTCATTCCGATCTGGGATCTCCCGAAAGGCCAGCCGAAGCGGGTGGAGATCACCGCGGACGGCGTGGACGCCTGGGCGCGCCAGCCGCGGCAGGTGCTGGGCGCGGTCTGGCTGATCAAGGTCAGCAAGGAAGAGGTGAAGGCCTTCTCCACCGTCTGCCCGCACCTGGGCTGTTCCATCAACACCACGCCCCAAGGCTACGGCTGCCCCTGCCACACCTCGTCCTTCTCCACGGAGGGGCAGGTGACCGGCGGCCCGTCTCCCAGGTCCATGGATCCGCTGGAGGTCAAGGTGGAGCAGAACATGGTCCTGGTGCGGTTCGCCCGCTTCCGGCAGGGCCAGGCGCAGCGAGAGGAGATCTGACGCGTGGGACGGCTGGGGGACTGGCTGGACCAGCGAACCGGGCACCGTGAGTTGGTGCGCCACGCGCTCGACGAGCCGGTGCGCGGCGGCGCCCGCTGGGCCTACGTGTTCGGCTCCGCGCTGGTGGTGCTCCTGGCCCTTCAGGGGCTCACCGGCGCCTCCCTGGCGCTCTTCTACAGCCCGTCCGCCACCGACGCCTGGGCCTCGGTCCACTTCATTCAGCACCACGTCTGGCTGGGCTGGCTCACCCGCGGCCTGCACCACTACGGCGCCTCGGCGATGGTGGTGGTCGCCGGGCTCCACCTCCTGCAAACCCTCTGGTTCGGCGCCTACCGCTCCCCGCGCGAGCTGAACTGGGTCACGGGCCTGGCGCTCCTGCTCCTGGTCCTGACCTTCGCCCTCACCGGCTACCTCCTGCCTTGGGACCAGAAGGGCTACTGGGCCACGCAGGTCGCCACCTCCCTCATCGGCCTGGCGCCCGGCGTGGGCGACCCGCTCCAGCGCATCGCCCAGGGCGGCGCCTCCTACGGCAACCTCACCCTGACCCGCTTCTACGCGACGCACGTGGTGCTGCTGCCGGCGCTCACCGCCGCGCTGCTGGGCGCGCACCTGTGGCTGTTCCGCCGCCACGGCGTCACCACGCCACCCGGGATGGCAGAGTCCGAAGGCCAGGCGAAGACGGAGCCGTTCTTCCCGCGCCAGGTGGCCATGGACGCCGGCTTCGGCCTGCTGCTGGTCGCGCTGCTGGCCGGCCTGGCGGTGCGCTCGCACGGGACGGCGCTGGAGGCGCCGGCGGACCCGTCCTCGCAGTACCTGGCCCGCCCCGAGTGGTACTTCCTCCCGCTCTTCCAGCTCCTCAAGTACTTCCACGGGCCGTGGGAGCTGGTGGGCGCGCTGCTGCCCGGCGTTGGGTTGCTCTTCGTGGGCGCGCTGCCGTTCCTGCACCGCTACTTCAGCGCGCGAAGGCCGAGGGTGGCCCGCTCCCTGGCGTGGGTGGTCACGCTGGGACTGGCCGGCGCCGGCGCACTGGGGGTGGCGGCAGAGCGCGACGACGCCGCCGACCCGAACGTCGCCAAGCTCCGCGCCCAGGCGGACCACGAGGCGGCGCTGGCCGAACGCCTGGCCTCCATCGGCGTCCCGGTGACCGGCCCGCTGGACCTCTACAGGAACGACCCGGTGGTGTGGGGCGAGCGCGTCTACACGCGGAAGTGCCAGACCTGCCATCACCCATGCTCGAACGACCCGTACAAGGGCGACCCGTGCCTGGAGGGGTACGCCTCGCGCGAGTGGATCGCCCGGCTGCTGCGCCAGCCGTCCAGCAAGTACTTCTTCGGCAACAGCCACATCGACGAGATGGACGCGTACACGGGCGACGAGGCCTCCCTGCGCGCGCTGTCGGAGTTCCTCTACGCCCAGGGCGCGCGGAAGGACGCCGACGCGGCGCTGGCGTCGAAGGGCGAGGCGCTGTTCGACTCCGAGGGCTGCGGCGCGTGCCACACCGTGGACGGGAGGGGCAGCGGCGACGCGCCCGACCTGAAGGGGTACGCCGGGGAGGCGTGGCTGGCGGCGTTCGTCCGCTCGCCAGGCGCCCCGCGCTTCTACGGGGAGCGGAACAAGATGGAGACGTTCGACCACGCCAAGCTGGACGACGCCGAGGTGTCCGCCGTGGTGGCGTTCCTGCGCACCCAGGCGTCCCAGCCAGTGAAGTTCCCGTGAGGCCTTTCGTCTACAGTCCCGTAGCCCCCAGGAGGACCACACCGATGTCCCTGAAGCGATTCGCCGCCGTCGCCCTCTTCGCCGGTTCGCTGTCCACCGCCGCCTTCGCGGACGACTCCGCGGACGTCTGGAAGGCCAAGTGCAAGGGCTGTCACGGCGATGACGGCAAGGCCAAGACCAAGGTCGGCGAGAAGGAGAAGATCCCCGACTTCACCACCGAGGCGTGGCAGAAGGAGATGACGGTGGACGCGGACATCAAGAAAGTCATCGCCGACGGCTCGGACTCGAACTCCAAGATGAAACCGTTCAAGGAGAAGCTGACCGACCAGGAGATCGACGCCCTGGTGAAGTACATCCGCGCGCTGAAGGGCAAGTAGGAGCGGACCGCCGTTCGTTGAAGGAGGGATGGTCCCCGAATCGCCCCAGCCGCAGCCGTTCCCCGCGCGCGCCGAGGCCGGCGCGCCGGACGCCTTTCCCCGGTTGGTGGAGCTGCTCTCCGCCGGGCCGGGGGTGGTGCGGTCGCAGGGCCTGAAGGGCTCCGCGCGCGGGTACGCGCTGTCGCGCCTGCACCGGGCGGTCGGAGCGCCCCTGGTCTGCGTGGCGGCGGACGAGGCCTCCGCGGAGCACCTCGCCGCCGACCTCTCCTTCTTCCTCGGCGGCCGGGGCGCGCCGGAGCGCCCCAACGTGGTGCTGATGCCGGCGGACGAGGTGCTGCCGTTCGACGAGGTCTCCCCGGACGCGGCCACCGTCTCCGAGCGCCTGGGCGCGCTGTTCCACCTCTCCCGCGCCACGCCCTTCGCCGCGCTGGTGCTGTCGCGCCGGATGCTGATGCGGCGGGTGCTGCGGCCCCAGCTCATGGGCGAGCTGGCGTCGCGGATCGCCGCCGGGGAGGAGCACCCTCGCGACGCGCTGGCGCTCCGGCTGGTGCGGATGGGGTACCAGAGCTCGCCGCTGGTGGAGGACCCGGGGACGTTCTCGGTGCGCGGCGACCTGATCGACGTCTTCTCCCCTCTGTATGACCGCCCGCTCCGGGTGGAGCTGTTCGGCGACACGGTGGAGTCCATCCGCCTCTTCGACCCGGAGACGCAGCGGACGGTGGGGTCGGTGAAGCACGCCGACCTGGCGCCCGCCCGCGAGCTGCTGGTCAACGAGGACACGCTCCCGCGGGCCGAGGCCGCCCTGCGCGCCGCCGCCGAGCGCACCAACACGCCCACCTCGAAGCTCCGCGAGCGCATCGACCAGCTCCGCGAGCAGCGCACCGCCTTCGGCCTGGAGGGGCTGCTGCCCGGCTTCTTCGAGGGCGGGCTGGGGACGGTGTTCGACTACCTGGCCGCCCTGCCGCGCGCGCCGGTCTTCTACGTGGACGACCCCATGGGCCAGGACCGCGCGGAGTCCGAGCTGCGCGCGGAGATCGACCGTTCGCACGAGGACGCGGTCCGGCGGGGCGACTTCACCCTGCCACCCGAGGCGCACTTCCTCTCCGGAAAGGAGCTGGCCAAGGCGCTCGACGGCCGTCCGGTGATGGAGGGCGGCGGGCTGTCCCTCACCACCGGTGCCGGCCAGGCGCCCCTGGCCTTCCCCTTCGGCGGCACCCAGGACCTGCGCGAGGCCATCCTCTCCCACCACGGCGAGGAGGGCGCGCTCACCCCGCTGGTGGAGCGGCTCCAGCACTGGCACGAGTTGGGAGTGGCGGCGGCGGTGGCGTGCGGGACGGCCGGGCAGGTGGACCGGCTGAAGCGGCTCCTGCTGGACCGGGGGCTCTCCATCCGGGTGCACCAGGAGGCGGTGGAGGAGCCGGCGAAGCTGTTCGAGCTGAACGTCCATGCGCACCTGTTCACCGGGGAGATCTCCCAGGGCTTCGTGGACCGGGGCGGCGGCTTCGCGGTGTTGGCCGACGAGGAGATCTTCGGCGTCCGCTCGCGGCGCAAGGTGCGGCAGCGGAAGGTGGACGCCGCCTTCAGCCAGGCGTTCCGGGAGCTGAAGGAAGGCGACCTCATCGTCCACACCGACTTCGGGATCGGCCGGTACCGCGGGCTGATCAAGATGGACGTGCGCGGCGTGACCGGGGACTTCCTGGTCCTGGAGTACGCGGGGAGGGACAAGATCTACCTCCCGGTCCACCGGATGAAGCTGGTGCAGAAGTTCACCGGCGGCGACCCGGACCATGTGGCGCTGGACAAGCTGGGCGGCACCTCCTGGGAGAAGACCAAGAAGCGCATCAAGGAGAACCTGCTCCAGATGGCGGCGGAGCTGTTGCGCATCTACGCCGCCCGCCGCGCGCACCCCGGGACGGCCTTCAGCGCGCCCGACCGCTACTACCGCCAGTTCGAGGCGGACTTCGAGTTCGAGGAGACGCCGGACCAGGAGAAGGCCATCGCCCAGGTCCTGGAAGACATGCAGAAGCCGGAGCCCATGGACCGGCTGGTGTGCGGCGACGTCGGCTACGGGAAGACCGAGGTGGCCATGCGCGCCGCCTTCAAGGCGGTGCTGGACCGCAAGCAGGTGGCGGTGCTGGTCCCCACCACGGTGCTCGCCCAGCAGCACTACCTCACCTTCAAGAAGCGCTTCGGCGGCTACCCGGTGAACGTGGAGGTGGTCTCGCGGCTGCGCAAGGCGGCCGACTCGCGCGAGGTGTTCAAGCGGGCCAAGGAGGGGAAGGTGGACGTGCTGATCGGCACCCACAAGCTCCTCGGCGGCGAGGTGGGGTTCAAGGACCTGGGCCTGCTGGTGGTGGACGAGGAGCAGCGCTTCGGGGTGAAGCAGAAGGAGCAGATCAAGCGGCTGCGCACCCAGGTGGACGTGCTCACGCTGACAGCCACACCCATCCCACGCACGCTGCACATGTCCATGTCCGGCGTGCGGGACATGAGCATCATCGCCACGCCGCCGGAGGATCGGCGCGCCATCCGCACCTTCGTGATGAAGTTCGACCCGCCGGTCATCAAGGAGGCCATCGAGCGCGAGGTGGCCCGAGGCGGGCAGGTGTTCTTCGTCCATAACCGGGTGGAGTCCATCGCATCGATGGAGCGGACGCTGAAGGAGCTGGTGCCAAACGTCGCCATGGGCGTGGCGCACGGGCAGATGGGCGAGGGCCAGCTCGAGAAGGTGATGCTGGCGTTCACCGATAAGAAATACCAGGTGCTCCTGTGCACCTCCATCATCGAGAGCGGCATCGACATCTCCAGCGCCAACACGATGATCGTCAACCGGGCGGACACCTTCG
>DATBSS010000089.1:0-2950 GCA_036559665.1 Myxococcaceae bacterium | reverse complement strand
CTCGTAGAACACGTTCGCGTTGTGGATGGTGATGTCCGCCACCACCAGGTCCGCGGTGAGCAACAGCTCGAACATGTCCTCGTGGATGCTCCCCGCTGAGACGATCTCCCCGGTCGTGCTTCCCGTGAAGCCGATCTCCTTGATGGCCGGATCGATCAGCTCCGCCTGGACGCGGTCGAAGTCCACCCCCTCCTTCGTCCCGAACGGGCGCACCACGAACGCGCGCATGGTCAATCCCCTTCCGCGAAGCTGCCGAGGTGGTCCAGCTTCACCTGCCCCGCCACCACGCGGCCGACGGTCCGCAGGTCGTCGATCGCGTCGACGGAGTCGAGGGCCTGCACCTTCTTCGGGTCCACCTTGGTCAGCCCGAGCTGCTTGAGCCCGTCGGCGGTGAGGTCGGCGTTGTACCGGGCGTAGAGGAACTCCCGGCCGAGGTCCTGGCTCAGCGGCTCCGGCGGGACCAGGTCGCCCAGCTCATTGTCGAGCGGCGCCCCGAACGTGCACCGGCCGACGGTCCGGCAGCTGATGTCCTGATCCACCTGGGCCTGGGCCATCAGCGCGCTCACCAGCGCGACCAGGTTCTGCAACGCCATTGGATCGCCCCCGGCCGCGTTGGGGTCGAGCACCGGGGTGCCGCCGGTCCCGATCGAGACCAGCAGCAGCTTGCGCTCCCCCTTCGCCCACCCGAGCCGGTACGCCGGTTCGGTGGCCATCCGGAAGAGCAGGAACGCCGGGTTGTTGTACGGCGTGGTCCCGCCGTCCATGAAGGCGAAGGTCCTGGTGGGGTTGGCCGGGTCCCACTGGATGACCTCGCGCGGGAAGTAGACCGGGGCCGCGGTGGACGCCCGCACCAATTGCCACAGCGGCACGCGCAGGTTGCAGTCGGGCCGGGTCAGGTCGTTGTACTTGGCGAGCGGGTTGCTGCTGATGGGCCAGGGCGAGTCGGTGTTGATGTTCCGGGTGACCGCCAGGAGCAGGCACTTGAGGTTCTCCGGGCGGAGGTCGGTCTTCGCCCCGAAGACGCCCTGGAGCTTCTCCTTCAGCGGAGCGGAGTCGTAGATGGACCAGGCCTGCTTGAGCAGGAACTGCTTGTGGAACATGGCCGGTCCGGCGGTCTGGTAGAAGTCCATGATCTCCTGGACCTCCATCCCGCGGGCGATCGAGGCCGCGATGATCGCGCCGGTGCTGGACCCGGCGACGTAGTCGAACCAGTCGCACAGGCGGAGCGTGGCCTTGCCGGTCGCCCGCCGGAGCACGCGCTCCAGCTCCATCAGGATCTCCAGCGTGAGGACGCCGCGGATCCCGCCTCCATCCAGGGCCAGCATCCGGCGCCGCGCTTTCGGGACGCCGTACCGGCCTTGAAGTGGCCCCCAGACACCCGCTTCGTTCGCCATGAGACCCTCCCGCACTTCTGGTTGATGGACTGTTGCGCTCCGGATCCTTACCTGGAAACGCCCGAGCGATCCGGCGCCAGCGCTCCCACCAGCATCCGGTGGAAATGGTGGACCCCGGTCTCGCGCGAGGCGGAGTAGCGCCCGCCCCGGTAGAGCCGGGAGCGGGTGCCGCGCTGGACGCTCTCCACCAGCTGCTCGTCCTCGCGCTCGACCTGGTCCAGCCCGGCGCCGGCGCCCGACCCGCGCCGGGCCGGGTCCCACACGTAGGAGACGAAGGTGATCCGCGTGCGCTCCGGCGAGAGCGGCGCCACCACGTTCACCGAGATCCCCCAGGGGTAGAAGTTCAGCATCGTGTTGGGGAACAGCCACAGGTAGTAGGCGGCGATCCGCCGGCCGTGGTCGGGCGAGCGGTCCGGCAGCTCGAACGCGTCCCCGCCGGCGGCGGCGGCGCCGACCTGGAGGACCGCGCCGGGGAAGAGCTCCGTGCGGTACTCCGCGTAGCTGAGCTGCCGCGCCAGGGACGGGTGCGCGTACGGGATGTGGAACCCCTCCAGGTAGTTGTCGCAGTAGAGGATCCAGCTGGCGTTCACCTCGTAGTGCCGGAGGCTGGAGGGGTCCATGACCGCGCGCTGGAGCGGGAGGGACGACAGCCGGTCCTGGAGCGGCGCCAGCACCGCCTCGAACGGGGTGCCGGGCGCGAGCGACGCGAACAGCAGCTTGCCCACCTGCGCCAGCTCCACCCGCGGCAGGTGGTCCCGCTCGGAGGGAAAGCCCTCCACGCCGTCGAACTCGGGCATGGAGAGGAACGTGCCGTCCAGCCGGAAGCGCCGGCCGTGGTAGCGGCAGCGGAGCACGTCCGCCCGGCACGGCTCCTCGACCACCAGGTTCCCGCGATGCGTGCAGGCGTTGGAGCGGCAGTGGAGGCGGCCGTCGCCGTCGCGCGCCAGGTAGAGCGGCTCGTTCAGGCAGCCGGGCAGCAGCGAGAAGGGATGCGCGACCCCGGCCCCGCCGGGCGCGGGCGCCGCGCCGGAGCCGGCCGCCAGGGAGTCCTCGTCGCCCACGAACTGCCAGCTGCGCGCGAACACCCGCTCGCGGATCTGCCGGTGCCAGCCGGGGTCGTGCATCACCTCCACCGGGAGGGTGCCGGCCTTTTCGATCTCCGTCTCCAGGGCCAGGGCGCGATCGCCGCCATCGCTGCGCATGGTCGATCTGCTATCACAAACCGCCGGACCCCACGCATGCCACGCCCGGGTGGCGGGCTATTTCTGGGCGCCGGCGGCGGCCCTGGCCTCGGAGACCTTCTTGAGGTCCGCGGCGATGGCCTCGAAGGACGGGGTGAAGTCGGGGAGCGACGGTTCGATCATCGAGAGCATCCGCCCGGACAGGGTCTCGGACATGGCGAAGGTGGTGGAGCCGTCGGCGTTGGGGAACAGGCTGTACTTGCGGACGCCCATGAACGCCTTGCCCCCGTCCTCCCAGGTCATGGTCTTCGGGGCGGTGAATTCAGAGACGTTGAGCGCGAAGGTCCGGTCCGGCGCCGACCTGGTGACCAGCTT
>DATBSS010000088.1:0-1867 GCA_036559665.1 Myxococcaceae bacterium | reverse complement strand
GCTTCTGGTCCTGGTTGAAGCAGGAGAAGACGACGGTCTCTTTTCCGGTGACCGGGTCGATGTGCTTCTGCAGGCACTGCGCGCAGATCTCCTTCATCATGCACTGCATCGGCGAGTTGATGGAGCCGATGGCCTCGTGCCCGGGCTTGAGGTGCGGCTGGAGCACGCCGTGCCGCGCCTCCTTCACCGCGCGCATCATCCGGTCCGAGCCGATGGCGATGATCCGGTCCACCTGGGACAGCGGCGCCACCGCCGTGGCGTGCAGCTCGCCCTTGCCGTAGGCCAGGATCGCCTGCACCACGTTGCCCAGGAAGGATGAATCCTGGGGACGCCGGGGGGCGATCATCTCGCCCTGGTCCACCGACCAGATGACCTGGTCCGTGCCGGCCTCGATGTCGTCCTGCTTGAACAGGTCCACCTTCTGCCGGTAGCCGGCGAAGTAGATGACCGTGCTCCCCGCGGCCTTGAGCGCGCGGGCGATGGAGAAGAGCACCGCGTTGCCCAGGCCGCCGCCCGCCAGCAGCACCGTCTCGCCCTTGGGGATCTCCGTGGGCGCGCCGGTGGGCCCCATCAGCACCACCGGTTCGCCGGGGCGGAGCGCCGCGCACAGCCGGGAGGACGACCCCATCTCCAGCACGATGGTGGAGAGCAGGCCCTGCTCGCGGTCCACCCAGGCGCCGGTGAGCGCCAGGCCCTCGGTGGCCAGCCGGGTGCCGTGCACCACCCGCGCCTGCGTCTCGTAGTTCTGAAGCCGGTAGAACTGGCCGGGCTGGAAGCGGCGCGCAGCGAAGGGCGCCCGGACGACCACCTCCACGATGGTCGGGGTGAGCCGGTTGACCGCCACCACCGTGGCGCGGAACGCGTCGTCCAGCGTGGCGAAGAGCGCGCCCAGGTGCTTGTCCCGGTCCTGCTGCTCCGCGGCGTCCCAGGGGTGGAGCTGCGCGAAGTCCTTCTCGAACAGCCGCAGCACCTCCGGGTAGCCGTCCTTGGCGGAGGCCATGGCCTTCACCACGTTGCCGGCGTACGTCGGGTGGTTGTCGCCGTAGAAGGTGACGTAGCGGCCGTCGCGCGCGTAGGAGGTGAAGAAGCCCGGCTTGATCCCCAGGTCCTCCTTGCCGTCCACGGGGCGGAGCTGGAGCGCGCCGCCCTCTCCCGGGTGGAGCTCGTGGCCCTGGAAGAAGTAGCGGTCCTTGTCGAGCTGGAAGGTGCCCGGCCGCTCCTTCTCGTAGGTGACGTTGGGCGAGGTGCCGGCCGCCACGCAGACGGTCCGCGCCGGCAACTCGATGAATTCGCCCGAGCCCTTGAGCTTGCCGTCCTTCATCGCCATCCGCTCGAACTTGAGCGCCTTCACCGCGCCGAGCTCGTCGGGGACGGCCTCCGTCGGGCTCATCCGTTCGATGAAGCGGATGCCCTCCTCCAGCGCCTTGGCCACCTCCTCGTGGTTGAGGCGGTAGGCGGGGGATTCGGTGAGGGTGCGGCGGTAGCAGATGGAGACGCCGCCCCAGCTCCGCACCAGCTTGACGAAGTCGGGCTCTTCGCCGGCCTTCGCCGCCCGCTCGCGCTCCGCCCGCACCGCGCGGCCGTGCTCGAGGAAGGTCTCGAAGATGCGCCGCTCCGCGTCGTCGAAGCGTTCGAAGCCGCGCTCCTCGCCGCCCTCGGAGGTGAGCACCTCGTAGCGCTGGAGCACCTTCTCCACCTGCACCGGGTAGTAGGCGAGCAGCTCGGTGGCGGTGTCGATGGCGGTCAGCCCGCCGCCGATGACGATGGCCGGGAGCTGGACCTGGAGGTTGGCCAGCGAGTCGCGCTTGAACGCGCCGGTGAGCTGGAGCGCCATCAGGAAGTCCGAGGCCTTGCGGATGCCGCGGAT
>DATBSS010000087.1:0-8665 GCA_036559665.1 Myxococcaceae bacterium | reverse complement strand
CGTCGGCGCCTATACCCCGGGGTACCTGCACCTCACCGCCACGCACTTCTTCCACCCGGTGGTGGGCGCCACCGCCGGCGTGAGCGCGGACCTGTTCGGCGTCAACGGCCCCGGCTTCACCGGGCCCGTCCTGGAGCTCGAGCACGCGCTCCAGTTCTCCGGGGGCGTGGTGGCCCGCGCGCGACTCCTGGATTCGCTGTCGCTGGAGGGGCAGGCCGGCTACGCCTATGCCCAGTTCGCGACGCTCGAGTTGGGGCCGCCAAGCCGGGGCGGCGTCATGAGCGCCGTCGTCAGCCTCAGCGGCCCGCTGCTGGGCGCGCAGGTCCGCTCCGACCTGGGCCGGCTCACCCTCCAGGCCGGCGCCCGCTGGATTCCCATCGGGCTGGGGGTCTCGGTCCCCGGCGGGGTCCCGGGCGGGGGGCCCGCGAGCGCCTGGCAGGCCCTGGTGAACGTCGGGGTGAGCTACCGGCTGTTCGGCTTCGGCGCGGCGCAGGTGGCCGTCGGCGCCGGCTACGAATACTCCCTGGCCAGCGCGTACGACGACGCGCGCAGCTACGCGCTCTTCCAGCGGTCGCACCGCTACGGCCTCATCGTCCGGAGCTGGCTGGCGCCGGAGGCGGCGATGAAGGGGTTGGACGGCCCGCCCTCGGGGCCGGGCCGGATCCGCGGACTGGTCGTGCGCGACGGCAACGCGCCCATCTCCGGCGCCCGGGTGGAGGTGCCGGGCAAGGCGCCGGTGCTCACGCGGGAGGACGGGCGCTTCTCGGTGGAGGAGTTGCCGCCCGGCCCGGTGGCGATGACCGTGTCCGCCGACGGCTTCAAGGCGCGCGCCCAGTCCGTCACCGTCACGCCCGGCGGCGAGCTGCAACTCACCGTCACCCTGCAGGCGCCCACCGGCCCCGGCCGGATCAAGGGCCTGGCCTTCGCCGCGCCCGAGAAGCAGGGCGGCGCGCGCGCCCCGCTGGCGGACGTCAGCATCGCCGGCCCCAGGGAGACGGTGCGCGCCGGTGCGGACGGCAGCTTCACCCTGGACCAGGTGGGCCCCGGGCCGGTGCAGGTGAAGGCCACGCTCAAGGGCTACAAGCCGATCGAGGAGGTCGTCTCCGTCCCGCCGGAGGGCGAGGCCGCGCTGGAGCTGAACCTGGTGCGCGAAGCCGCCAAGGTGCTCGCCTCCATGCGCGGCCAGGTGCGGACGCTGCGCGGCAAGCCGGTCTCCGCGGTGCTCCGCATCCCGGAGGCGCAGATCAGCACCCGCACCGGGTCCGACGGGCGCTTCAACGTCCGCCTGCCGGGCGGAAAGTACACCGTGGTGTTCGAGGCGCCGGGCTACGTTCGCCAGACCAAGACGGTGGAAGTGGCGGACGGGGACCAGGCGATCTTCTACGTCGACCTCTCGAAGGAGGAGCGCTGAGATGGGCGGCCGCGCCCGCCCGCCACGAGCAGGTCCGCTCAAGCTCGCCCTCGCGCTCGCGCTGTCCGCCGCGCTCGCCGGCTGCCCGGAGGGACCGCCCCCCACCGGGGAGACCGGAGAGACCGGGGACGCCGGGCCGCCGGTCATCGCCACGGTGGTGGGCGCCGCGGGCACCGTGAGGGTGGAGCGCGGCGGCCAGGCGCAGCCGGCGCCGGTGGGGACCAGGCTGTTCTCCGGAGACGTCCTGGCCACCGGCCCCGACTCCGCGGCGCGGGTGCGGTCGCCGGACGGACAGGAGCTGGAGATCTCCGAGAACGCCCGCCTCCGCCTGAGCGCCACCGCCACCCAGCTCACCGTGGAGCTCCTGGAGGGGCGGCTGGTCTCCCGCGGCGGCGACGGCGGCGCGCGCGCCCTGGAGGTGAAGGCCCCCGGCGCCGACACGCGGCTCCGGATGGGCGACGTGATCGACATCACCGCCCGGAGCAGCGGTTCCACCTTCACCGTGACCGAGGGCGAGATCACCCTGGTGGGCGCCGACGGCGGCACCCAGACGGTGGGCAAGGGCGAGTCCGCGGAGCTGGAGATGGGCGAGATCCGGCTGGCCCAGAAGCCGCCCCCGGCCTCCACACCCATCGGGGTCACCCTGGCCACCGAGCGCGGCAAGACGCTCCTGCGCGCCCGCGGCCAGAAGCGGTTCACCCCGGCCGGCGGCGGGGGCGTGCCGCTGCCGGACGGCACCGCCTTCCAGGTGGCCAAGGGGGGCCGCGCGCTCCTCTCCTCCAAGGGCGGGATGAAGGCGCGGCTGGTGGGGGCGGGCGGCTTGCTGGAGTCGGCCGTGCAGGAGGGCGCCTCCGAGCGCTACACCTTTGGCCTGGAGTCCGGCGAGGTGCAGCTCCAGCTCCCCGGCGGCGCGAAGCGCCAGGTGACGGTGAAGGGCGGCGGCAGGTCGCTGCAGCTGTCCGCCACGGAGCCCACCACCGCCACCGTGGTCGCCACGAAGAAGGGCCCGCGCCTGGTGGTGACGGCGGGCGAGGTGAAGCTGGGCGAGGGCGACGGCGCCCTCCAGGTGGCGCCCGGGCAGGTGGTGGACCTGGCCGCCCCGGGCGGGCCCAGGGTGACCGCCCTGCCCCGGCCGCCGCTGATCGTCCCGGCGCGGCGGGTGCGGGTCTACGCGGACGCGCTGCCGTCGGTGGGCCTCTCCGTCCCGGAGGGCACCAGGACGGTGCAGGTGGCGCAGGACAAGGAGTTCGCGCAGCTGGTGGCGGAGGGACGCGCCCCGGGCGAATACCTCCCCTTCTCGCCGCCGCCCCAGGGCGACCTGCACTGGCGCGCGCTGGGCGCGGACGGGGCGGTGGTGGCCAGGGGGTTCGCCCGCTTCGACCGGGACCCGGACGCTTCCACGGAGGACGTGGAGCACCCCCGCGCGGAGGTCACCGAGACCGGGCTCAAGGCCGTGGTCTACTTCCAGAGCGTGCTGCCGGAGATCACCTTCGTGTACCCGTCCCGGGACGGCGCCGCCCAGTACCGGCTGCGCGTGTACAAGGCGGACGACCTCAAGAACCCGGTCTGGCAGCGCGAGGAGAAGGACCTCCGGAGCACCGTGCCCGCGGGGAAACTGGGCGAAGGCACCTACCTCTGGTACGCGGCGGGGCTGTCGCCGCAGGGGACGGAGCTGGCCGGCGGCCGGATGAACAAGCTTGAGATGATCTACGACAACTCGCGGCGGTCCCTGGCCATCGCCCGCCCCCGCCAGGGGGAGCGGGTGGGTAAGGTGGTGGAAGCAAGCGGGGTGGCCCCTATCGGAAGCAAGCTGACGCTCAACGGCCGGGCCGCCTCCCTGGACGGCAAGGGCCGATTCAAGGTTTCCGTGCCAAGCTCTTCATTCCTTGTTTTCCGCCTGGTGACGGATGATGGGGGGGAGTCCTACTGGATCCGCCAGGTCCGGAGCCGCGAACGGTGACCACGCCTCAAGGCGTCATCCCCCTCACGCAGCCCATCGCGAAGCCGCCCCTGTTGCGCTTCGACAAGTACATCCTCGTCCGCAAGCTGGCCGAGGGAGGGATGGCGGAGATCTTCCTGGCCAAGCAGGTGAGGACCAAGAGCTTCGAGCGGGACGTGGTGCTCAAGCTGATGCTGGGCCACCTGACCTCCTCGCGCGAGTTCGTGGAGATGTTCCTGGACGAGGCGCGCCTGGCCGCCAAGCTGCACCACCCGAACATCGTCCAGATCTCCGACCTGGGGCACTTCAACGGCCGCTACTTCATCTGCATGGAGTACCTGCCGGGGGAGGACCTCCAGTCGATGACGGAGGTGGCGGCGCGCACCCGCCAGCCGGTCCCCTACACGGTGGCGGCCCGCATCATCCTCTCCGCCTGCGAGGGCCTGGAGTTCGCCCATTCCTACGCCGAGCACGGGGTGCCGCTGGGGGTAGTGCACCGGGACGTGTCGCCGTCCAACATCATCGTCACCTACCAGGGCAACGTGAAGGTGCTGGACTTCGGCATCGCCAAGGCGGGCTCGAAGCTGACCCAGACCCAGCCGGGGCTGCTCAAGGGCAAGTGGGGCTACATGTCCCCGGAGCAGGCGCGGGGCGACGTGCTGGACGGCCGCAGCGACCTGTTCTCGCTGGGCATCAGCTTCCACGAGTTGCTCACCGGCCAGCGCGTGTTCCGCAAGGACAACGAAATCGGCGTGCTGCTGTCCCTGATGCAGCAGCCCATCCCACCGCCCAGCACCGTCCGCCGCGACATCCCGCATGCGCTGGACCGCATCGTGATGAAGGCGCTGGAGAAGCGGCCGGAGGACCGCTACCCGGACGCGGGCGCCTTCCGCTCCGAGCTGGAGGCGTACCTGGCCACCACCAGCGCGCCGGGGATGAGCCACCTGGCGCAGTTCATGGCCGCGCTCTTCGGCAGGGACCAGATGATGGAGCGGACGGAGATCCCCTCCTTGAGCGAGCTGAGCGCGTTCATGGGTCCTCCGCAGGATGTGGTGGTCGCCAGCCAGCCCCTGGACCGGCAGGGCACCGACCCGACCTGGGTCCGCCACACGCCGTCGCAGCCCCAGCCGGCGATGCTGGGGGCGTCCGGGCCGAAGCCGCGTGGCGCCTCGGGGCTGAGGCCTCACGCCTCCTCCCCCCTGCCGCCGGACGCGGCCACCATCCAGATTGACGTGCCGCCGCACGAGTTGCTCCAGCAGCGCCGGGAGCTGGAGGCGCGCGGGACCGGCCGCGGGTGGCGCTGGGCCTTCCTGGCGCTGGCGCTGGCCTGCGTGGCGGGCGGCGGATACGGGTGGCTGGCGGTGCACCCGGACCAGCTCCAGGCGCTGCTCGGGCGGAAACCGGCTCCACCGCCCCCCCCGCCGCAGGAACCCATCGTGGTGGTGACGCCGCCGCCCCCGCCGGTGGAGCCGCCGGTCGATCCACCGGGGCCGGTGGAGCCGCTGGTGACGCCTCCGGTGCCGATTGTGCCCACCCCGCCCCGCCCCGAGAAGGCGGTGACGCTGACCACCAAGGAGGTGGGCCGGGCGCTGGTGCGGGTGCGCCCGCAGGTGACGGCGTGCTTCGACCGCGCCCGCTTCAAGGGGAAGGTGGAGGTGGAGCTGTCCATCGCCAACTCCGGCGCGGTGAGGACGGCGCGGGTGGTGACCGCAGGGATGGAGTCCGGGCCGCTGGCCGGGTGCATCTCCCGGACGCTGAAGGGGCTCCGCTTCCCGAGGAACCTCAACAACCCGCCGCTCACCATCATCGTGCCGTACTCGCTCGCCGCCGGGCCCTGACCACGACGCGATGACCTTCCAGGAGCGATTCGAGGCCATCCGCCCACTGGAGGAGATGGAGGTGACCCTGGTCCGCGCCGCGGCGCAGGACCCCGCGCTGGTCACCGCGCACGAGGAGGCGGTGGTGCGCACCGCGCTCTCGGTGGCCCGCCTGGACCAGGTCTCGCACCAGGGCCGCGAGGTGGACCTGGGCGAGCCGCTGCGGCCGTTCCGCGAGGAGGTGCGGCGGCGGCTGGAGCCGGTGCTGCTCAACGGCAAGCCGGTCCGCCGGGAGGCGCTGGCGCCGCTGTTGCCCTGGCTCAAGGAGGAGTCGCTGGGGCGCCGCGACGAGGTGGTGCGGCACGCGCAGGACCTCGTGCCGGCGGAGGCGATCTACAAGGAGATCCGGGAGAAGGCGCTGGTGCTGGTGGCGGGCGGCGGCGGCGGCGCCGGCTACGTGTACCTGGGGGTGATGGCCGCGCTGGACGAGCTGGGGCTGCGGCCGAAGCTGATGGCGGCCACCTCCATCGGCGCCGTCCTCTGCCTGTTCCGCGCGCGGGCGGAGCGCTTCGACCAGACGGAGATGGTGAACATCGTCCGCGGGCTCTCCTTCCGGAAGCTGTTCCGGGTCATCTCCATGGACAGCCGCTACGGGCTGCCGGCCGCCCTGCGGCTGTTCCTGCGCGCGGGCATCGGCCGGTACTTCCACGCCTCGGGGGAGCCGTCCGGGCAGCCGCTGCGCCTGTCCGACCTGCCGGTGCCGATGCTGATCCCGGTCTCCGGCATCCGGCGCGGGATGCTCCCCCACCCGGTGGAGTTCTACGAGGGGCTGCTGGACGTGTCCGCGCGCGCCCTCTTGCAGCCGACCCTCATCGCCCGCCGGCTGACCGAGGCGATGGGGGCGGTGGCCGAGCTCTTCACCCGCCCGGAGCTGATGGAGCGCGTGGTGCTGGGCGAGGACGACGGCACCGCCGACTTCGACGCGCTGGACGCGGCCGGCTACTCCTCCGCCCTCCCCGGCGTCATCCACTACGACCTGCCGGAGGAGAACGGGCGGATGTCGGCGCTCCTGGACAACCTGTTCGAGTCCCGCGGGCTGTCGAGGCTGGTGGACGGCGGGCTCACCGACAACCTCCCCGCCAAGGCGGCCTGGCGCGCGGTGCACGGCGGGCGCATCGGCACCCGGAACGCGTTCGTGCTGGCGCTCAACGGCTTCGCGCCCAAGCTCACCACCCCGCTCTGGCTGCCCCTGCAAAGGCTGGCCGCGCTCACCGTGGCGCCCAACCGGCCGTACGCACACCTGATAAAGGACTTCAAGCGGACGCTCTCCCCGCTGGAAGTGGTGCCCTCGGTGGACATGGTGGGCCAGGCGATGGAGCTGGGCCGGAAGCAGATGCAGGAGGAGCTCCCGTTCCTGTGCCGGATGCTGGCGCCCTTGCCGCACGTCGTGGCCTCCGGCTAAAGGACCGCATGGCCGACAACACGGGCTCGTCGACATCCTCCGATGTGCTGATCGCGGACCAGGTGTGGATGGACGGAGGGTTCGTCCCCTGGAAGGAGGGGAAGGTCCACGTCATGACCCACGCCCTCCACTACGGGCTGGGCGTGTTCGAGGGCATCCGGGCCTACCCCACCGCCGACGGCCGGATGGCCATCTTCCGGCTCAAGGACCACATCCGCCGCTTCTTCGAGTCCGCGCACATCATCCAGCTCCAGATCCCGTTCAGCCAGGACCAGATCTGCGAGGCCTGCATCGACCTGCTCAGGAGGCAGCGGGACCGCTTCGCGAAGGGCGCCTACCTCCGGCCCATCGCCTTCATGGGCGACGGGGCGATGGGGCTGGGCGCCATCAACCCCACCCGCGTGTCGGTGACGGCGTGGGACTGGGGGGCGTACCTGGGGCAGAAGGGCTTGAAGGAGGGCATCCGCTGCAAGGTCTCCTCCTTCACCCGCATGCACGTGAACGTGAACATGGTGCGGGGGAAGATCACCGGCCAGTACGTCAACTCCATCCTCGCCAAGCGGGAGGCGGTGGCGGGCGGCTACGACGAGGCCATCCTGCTGGACATCTCCGGCTTCGTGGCCGAGGCGTCGGGCGAGAACGTCTTCTACGTCAACCGCACCGGCATCGTCCGCACCCCGCCGCTCTCCTCGCCCATCCTCTCCGGCATCACCCGCGACTCCCTGCTGCGCGTGCTGCGGGACGGCGGCAAGGACATACAGGAGGTGACCTTCACCCGCGACGCGCTCTACATCGCGGACGAGGTGTTCCTCAGCGGGACGGCGGCGGAGATCACCCCGGTGCGCGAGGTGGACGACCGGCGGGTGGCGGACGGGAAACCCGGCCCGGTCACCCGCTGGCTCCAGGACTCCTACGCGAGGATCGTCCGCGGCCAGGAGCCGAAGTACCAGGACTGGCTCACCTACGTCTGAAGGTCAGGACTTGGCGACGAACTGGAGGACGTCCGCCAGCGCGGAGATGAGGCCCTTCTGGCGGATGGCCTCCAGCTCGCCGTGGTTCAGCCAGACGCCGGTGCACTGGCCGCAGACGTCCATCACCACCCGCTTGTCGCGGGAGGACACCACCTTGTCCATCAGGATGCGGGGGTCCTTGCAGCGCGGGCAGAAGAGGAGCCGGGTGTTGGTGTCCACGCCGGGGAGGTGGCGCCAGTCGAGGAGCCGGATGTCCACCGACTGCTCCACCCGCTTGAGGTCGTCGTGCTCCAGCCAGTGGCCGGTGCAGGTGGCGCAGCGGAAGGCCTGCACGGCCACGCCGGCGGCGTCGATGGAGACGGGCTGGAGAGGGACGGAGTCGCGAGGGCAGTTCATGGGCGTCGTACGCCTCCAGATGATAGCGCGCTAGAGTGCGCGCCATGCCCGGCGTGCTGCGCCCGCCCCCCCAGTCGCTCCTGCAGTCGGCCCCGCCGCCGATCGCCGAGGAGAGCACGCACTCCACCAACCCGTTCAAGCTGGAGAACCCGCGCATCGTCGGGCTGGCGCCGCCGGAGCCGACCTCGGTGGAGGACACCGGCCTGAAGATGGGCGTCCTGTCGGACATCGCCCTCAAGTTCCTCTACTACCAGGGCAACGCCCACGGCCTGGAGATCGCCGAGCAGGTGTGCCTGCCCTGGCCCGGCGTGATCGAGAAGGTGGTGGACTTCCTGGTGCAGGAGAAGCTGGCGGACCTGCGCGGCGGCAAGGGCTTCGGCCGCGCCTCCACCGAGTTCACCCTCACCGACAAGGGCCGGGAGTACGCCAAGGACGCCCTGGGGCGGAGCACCTACGTGGGGCCGGCGCCCGTCCCCATCGAGCAGTACAACCGGATCGTCACCGCCCAGAGCGGCGAGAACCCGCTCCTGGGGGTGGACGACCTGAGGCAGGGCCTGGCCCACCTGACCATCTCCGAAGACATCCTCCACAAGCTGGGCCCGGCGGTGAACTCCGGCCGGTCGATGTTCCTCTACGGGCCGCCGGGGAACGGGAAGACGTCGCTGGCGG
>DATBSS010000086.1:0-2104 GCA_036559665.1 Myxococcaceae bacterium | reverse complement strand
CTCGAACGTGTACTCGGGGGTGTTGCCGAGGAACGCGAACGCCTCCTTCACCTCCTGCACGTATTTCTTGATGGCGCCGATCCGGTTGTACATGGGCCCGACGTTCTTCACTGCGCGGAAGAGCGACGGCACCATGGTCGGGTAGAGCTGGTTCTGCCCCCGGAAGAGGACCGGTCCCTCCCGGTTGCCGGCGTACTTGATGTAGCCCACGGCGCGCGCCAGCGCGTGCGGCGACATCACCTCCAGGATCCCATCCTTGGGGAGCCACTCCACTCCTGGAATGGATTTCAGGTTTGCAAGGTGCGGCCCCTTGGGCATGGCGAATGGACACTCTACCCGGCCAATTCCTCCGCTCGCTGCATGACCTGGCACATAGTGTGCGGCCCGATTATTCCGAGGGTTTCCAACGCCCTCCCTGCTCGAGAGATGGAGACCCCCCGCGTGTTTTCCCGACGGCCGTTGGCCGCAGTCCCCCTCCTCGCCATCCTCGCCGCCTGCGGCGAACGCGGAGGCCCACCGCAGCTCCCTCCGCCCACCGTCCAGGTCGCCCCGGCGGAGGTGAAGGACGTGCCCGTGGTGAAGTCCTACGTCGGCGCGCTGGACGGCTTCGTCAACGCCGAGATCCGCGCCCGCGTCCCCGGCTACCTGGCCAGCCAGGACTACAAGGAAGGCTCCCAGGTGAAGGCGGGCGAGCTCCTCTTCACCATCGACGCCCGCGAGTACGAGGCGGCCGCCTCCGACGCCCGCGCCAACCTCCAGCGCGCCCAGGCCGCCCACACCAACGCGGAGGCGCAGCTGGGTCGCATCCGGCCCCTCGCGGAGCAGCAGGCGGTGAGCAAGCAGGACCTGGACACCTCCATCGCCAACGAGCAGCAGACCGCCGCCGCGGTGACCTCCGCCAGGGCCGCCGTGGAGCGCGCCGAGCTGAACCTCTCCTACGCCAGCATGCGTTCGCCCATCAGCGGCGTGGCCGGCGCGGCGCTGGTCCGGGTGGGCAACCTGGTCGGCCAGGGCCAGCCCACCCTGCTCACCACCGTCTCCCAGACCGACCCCATGCGGGTGATCTTCTCCATCACCGACGAGGACTACCTCCGGCTCGCCGCGCGCTCGAACGGGGACGGCGGCTCCGGCGGCGGCTCGGCGCTCGGCAGCGCTCCGGTCCGCATCACGCTGGCCGACGGCACCGAGTACGCCCACCCCGGCAAGATCCTCTTCGTCGACCGGCAGATGGACCCGCGCACCGGCACGCTGCGGCTGGACGCCACGTTCCCCAACCCGGATGGCCTGCTCCGCCCCGGCCAGACCGCCAGCGTCCACTTCTCCACCCAGTTCCTCCCGGGCGCGGTCCTGATCCCGCAGCGGGCGGCCAGCGAACTGCAGGGCCAGTACCAGGCGTTCGTGGTGGGCGGCGACGGCGTGGTGCACGTGCGGACGCTGCAGCTGGGACCCAAGGTGGGCCCCATGGTGGTGGTGACCAAGGGGCTCGGGGGCGGCGAACGGGTGGTCACCGAGGGCCTGCAGAAGGTCCGCGACGGGCAGAAGGTCAACGTGGCCAGCCCGCCGTAGCCGGAGGAAAGCGCTTCCATGGCCAAGTTCTTCGTCGACCGGCCCATCGTGGCCATCATCATCTCCATCGCCTTCGTCCTGGGCGGGGCGATCGCGGGCATCCGCCTCCCCATCGCCCAGTTCCCGGAGATCACCCCGCCGCAGATCAGCGTCTCCTCCAGCTACCCCGGCGCGGACGCGGTGGCGGTGGAGCAGTCGGTGGCCACGCCCATCGAGCAGCAGGTCAACGGCGTGGAGCGGATGATCTACATGCGCTCCACCAACGCCAGCGACGGGACGATGACGCTGACGGTGGCGTTCGAGGTGGGATCGGACGCCAACATCGACAACATCCTGGTGCAGAACCGCGTCACCCAGGCCAACCCGTTCCTGCCCCAGGACGTGCGCAACGCGGGCTTCAACGTCCGCAAGGCGACCTCGTCGCCCATGATGTTCATCTCCATCTACTCGCCGAACAACGAGTTCGACCAGGCGTTCCTCTCCAACTTCGCCACCATCCGGGTCATCGACCAGCTCCTGCGGGTCAACGGCATCGCCG
>DATBSS010000085.1:0-5170 GCA_036559665.1 Myxococcaceae bacterium | reverse complement strand
CACCGTCCGGCAGAAGAACGAGCTGGGCGAGCTGGCGCAGACGTTCAACTACATGTCCATGCAGCTCCAGGCCTACGACGGGGAGACCCGGCGCCTCTACGAGAGCCTGGAGAAGGGTTATCTAGAGACCATCGTCGCGCTGGCCAACTCCATCGACTCCAAGGACGCGTACACGCGCGGCCATAGCCAGCGGGTGGGCGACCTGGCGGTGGAGCTCGGCCGGGAGATGGGGCTGACGGAGCTGGAGCTCAAGCACCTCCACTACGGCGGAATCCTCCACGACATCGGGAAGATCGGCATCGTGGAATCCATCCTCTGCAAGCAGTCCAAGCTCACCGACCCCGAGATGGCGGTGATGCGGACGCACCCGGAGATCGGCGCGTCGATCATCGAACCGGTGAGCTTCCTGGGCCCGGTGCGCTCGGCGGTGCGGAGCCACCACGAGAACTGGGACGGGACCGGGTACCCGGACCGGACCAAGGGCGAGGAGACCCCGCTGGTGGCGCGCATCGTCGCCGCGGCCGACACCTTCGACGCCTGCACCTCCACCCGCCCCTACCAGAAGGCGATGCCGCTGCAGGACGCGATGGCGGTGATGGAGAAGCTGCGCGGGGCGCGCCTGGACCCGGCCGTGGTGGACGCGCTCCGGCGGGTGGTGGAGAAGAAGGGCGTGCGCATCGAGGGCCAGCGCACCCTGGTGAAGCTCGCGTCATGAGGCGGTGGGTGGCGGCGCTCGCCGCGGTGGTGGCGGCGGCCGTGGGCGGAACGGGCTGCGCGCCGGCGCGCATCATCCAGCGGCGTCCCCCGGCCCAGCCCCGCCCCGCCGCCGAACGCCTCACCGTGGTGCTGGAGCCGTTCTTCGAGAACGCGGACCCGTTCTACCGGCGCGACCTTGAAGAACGCTGGGTCACCGACTCGGTGGGCCGGACCGAGCGCCAGTACGTGCAGGTCGAGGTGCCGGTGACGCCGTTCCTGGCCAAGCAGCAGTCCCTCCAGAAAGAGCACCAGCTGGCGCTGGAGGCGGTCCGCAGGCTCCGGCCCACCTGGCAGGTGGTCTCCACCGCGGACCTGCCGCCGCTTTCGGGCCTGGTGGTGCTGGTGCGCACGGTGGTGGGCAAGACGGTGCCCGCCGGGAGCGACCGCTGGGTGGTCTCCACCATCCCGCTGCTGTGGGCCAGCAACATCACCGAGGCGATCAACGTGGACGGCGTGCTGGCCCGCTACCTGGTGGACGCGGACAAGCTGCGGGACCGCGTCCTCCGCTACCCGGCGCAGCCCGACTACGCGGTGGACACCACCGGGATGGAGGGGCGGAGCCAGCCGTTCACCTTCGACCTGGAGTATCAGGAGCAGGTGTTCACGGACCCCAAGACCCACGACGCGGCGCTGCTGGGTGGCTTCGCCGCCCGGCTCGCGGAGGCGGTGGTGGCGCTGGTAGAGGACGGCGGATGACCTTCTGGGACCACATCAAGCCGGCGGCGCGCCCGCCCCAGGCCACCGCGGTGGACCTCAGCCCGGATCAGCGCGTGCTCACCCTCACCTGGGACGACGGCCTCAGGACGCAGGTCACCGCGCGCGCGCTCCGCCAGGGCTGCCCCTGCGCGGAGTGCGTGGACGAGTGGACCCAGAAGCGCACCCTGGACCCGGAGAAGGTGCCCGAAGACCTCCGCGCCCTCTCCATGCGCGCCGTGGGGAACTACGCGCTGGCGTTCCAGTTCAGCGACGCCCACCAGACCGGCATCTACAACTGGTCCCTGCTCCGGCAGCTCGGCCGCCCGGCGTAGCCCCGCTTTAGAACAGCTTGCGGAACATCCGCCAGAGCGTGCGCTCGTTGGTGGTGGACTTGGGCCGCCCGGGCAGGGCGGTGTCGTCCACCTTGATCTCCACCGTCGGCTTGCGGCGGACGGGGTCGACCGAGGTGATGCTGAACTCGTCATCGCCCTCGAGGTGGGTGATGACCTTGGCGGAATGGGATTTTCGGTTCTGACTCACGGCGCCTCAGATTGTACGACATGCGCCTCCGGAAGATCCAATCCGCCTCGGCGAAACCCAGTCAGCGACCGATCGGCCCGGGTGCCGGCGACTCGATCCGCTGGCTGTCGGCGGCCGCCCGCTGGGCGCGCTCGCGCGCCACGTCCATCTCCAGCTTGCTCCAGCAGTGGCGGGTGGGGATGTGGCTCCCGGTCACCATCTCCTGCTCGCAGATCATGATCTTGCTGGGATCTCCCCCGGACTCCTGCTGCTTCTGGGCCTGCTCGTACTGCTGGGACTTGTAGAGTTGCTGAGGCACTGACGACGTGGCGCAGGCGGCGAGGGCGGTGAAGGCGGCGGCGCTGGCGATGCTCCGGAAGCTCGGTCTCATCTGTCTCCCAACGTGGTGGTCAAGAACGGTGGACTGTACCTTGGAGCAAGCGGCGGGCCGCCGAGCATGCCTGTTGGCCGTCACCCGGCGCGGCCCACTCGAGCGACGTGACGGGCGGTTGCGCGGGTGGGTCACGCCCGAACCGTCACACTGGTGCAGGTACAGGTGACGGGCTGTGACGGTCACGTCACAGCGATCTGGAGATCTGTGAGCGCTACTTCACAAGGCGCAGGTGCGAGCGCCCGCGCGGGCGCGGCGGATCGTCCTGTGGCTGTGCGCCGTCCGGCGGGGCGGGGGCCGGGGCATCAGCGACCGGAGCCCCCTCCTCCCCGGTGGCGTGGGGGGCGGGCGCGGCGTCGGGCTGGTAGACGACCTCGCGGAGCAGCGCGCGCGGGGCGGCCGGCGCCCCGTCCCCGGCCCTGGCGTCGGGCTGGTCCCGGGCCTCGGGCGGGGGGACGGTCTGCTGGATCAGCTCCTCCGGCATGTCGTCCGGGTACATCCAGAATTCCTTGGTGGTGTGGCTGGTGATGGCGAAGAGGGCCGACCAGGGGACCGCCACCGTGAAGCGGGAGCCGGAGAAGCTCAAGGAGGAGCGGACGCCCCAGTCGCCCACCGAGAGGTCCGGCGGGTCGAACTTGTAGGAGAGGTTGAGCCGGAGGTGGGCCTCGCCGCGCAGGTTGACCGGGACCAGCACGCCCGGCCGGCGGGCGTCCAGGTGGATCATCACCATCCCCTGGTCCAGGGCTTGGAGTAGCCGCTCCTTCTTCTCGGCAGCCTTCTTGTCCATGACGCTCACGGAAGGGTCCGCGGAATCGTATCACTTTCGCCGCAGCGCCCGATCCATCTCCCGCTTGGTCTCCCGCTCCTGGATGTCGTGCCGCCGGTCCCCGTGCGTCTTCCCCACGCACAGGCCCAGCTCCACCTTCGCCACCGCCCCCTTGAAGTAGATGGAGAGCGGAATGATGGAGTACCCGCGCTCGCGCACCTTGCTGGACCAGCGGTCGATCTCCGCGCGGTGCATCAGCAGCTTGCGCTTGCGCAGGGGGTCGTGGCCGAAGGTCACCGCCGCGCCGTACGGGCCGATGTGCGCGTTGTAAAGGAACAGCTCCCCGGAGCGCTCCGGCTGCGCGTAGGCGTCGGAGAGGGTGACGGTGCCGGCGCGGAGCGACTTCACCTCGCTCCCGGTGAGCTGCAGGCCCGCCTCCACCTTCTCCTCCACCTTGTAGTCGAAGCGGGCGCGGCGGTGCTCGGCGATCAGGCGGACGGTCCGCTCGCGGGGCTTCTGCGCTCGCTCGGCGGCGCTCACTCGGACGGCTCGCGCAGCTCCAGATTGTCGATCAGTCGGGTGGTGCCCAGGTAGGCGGCCACCAGCAGCCGCGCCGGGCGGTCCGCCACCCGGATGATGGGGGCCAGCGTCTCGGAGTCCACCAACTCCACGTAGTCGGTCCGGACGCCCTCCTCGGCGTCCAGCTCGGCGCGCACGGCGCCCACCAGGTCGCGCGCGTTCACCGTCCCGCGCCCGCACAGCGCCTGGGCCGCCTGGAGCCCGCGCTGGAGCGAGAGCGCGCGCTGCCGGTCAGCGGCGGACAGGTAGCCGTTGCGCGAGCTCATGGCCAGGCCGTCCGGCTCGCGGACGATGGGCAGCCCCACCACGTCCACGCCCAGGTTGAGGTCCGCGTTCAGCCGCTGGATGACCCGGAGCTGCTGGAAGTCCTTCTCCCCGAACAGCGCCACGTCCGGCCGGAAGAGCGCCAGGAGCTTGGTCACCACCGTGGCCACCCCGCGGAAGTGGCCCGGCCGGCGCTCGCCGCACAGGCCCTTGGACAGGTCGGTGACGTCCACGTAGGTCTGGTACCCATGCGGGTAGACCTGCTCGCGCTCCGGCGCCCAGACCGCGTCCACCCCCGCCTGCTCGCACTTGCGCAGGTCCCCCTCCAGGTCGCGCGGGTAGCGGGAGAGGTCCTCCTTGGGCCCGAACTGGGTGGGGTTGACGAAGATGGTGGCCGCGCAGACCTGGGCGCGACTCTTCCCCTCGCGCATCAAGGAGAGGTGCCCTTCGTGGAGGAAGCCCATGGTGGGCACCAGGGCCAGCGTCTTCCCCTGCTCCCGCACCCGCCGCGCGAACGCCCGCGCGTCCTCCACCGTTCGGAAGAGCTCGACCATGGCGCGCCCGCGCTACACCGGGACCCCGTAGATCTGCACCTTCTCGCCGTCCGCCGCCTTGCCCTCCTCGGAAGGCGAGGCCTGAGGCACCTCCGGGTTGGAGGCGACCAGGCGGATGCTCTTGGACTTGAAGGAGTGGGCCTCGTCCGGGAAGGCCTGGGTCCGGACCTCCCCGAAGAAGGCCTCCGCGGCGCCCTTGATCTGCCCGTAGAGGTCCGCGTACCGCTTCACGAACTTCGGCTTGAAGTCCGGGTTCATGCCCAGAAGGTCGTAGCAGACCAGCACCTGGCCGTCGCAGTGCAGCCCGGCGCCGATGCCGATGGTGGGGATGGAGAGGCGCTGGGTGATCTGCTCCGCCAGCTCCAGCGGCACGCCCTCCAGCACCAGCGCGTAGCAGCCCGCCCGCTCCAGGGCGAGCGCGTCCTGCAGGATCTTCCGGGCCTGGTGCTCGTCCTTCCCCTGCACCACGTAGCCGCCCATCTTGTGCACCGACTGCGGCGTGAGCCCCAGGTGCCCCATCACCGGGACGGATGCGCGGACGATGCGGGAGACGGTCTCGCAGAACTCCTCGCCGCCCTCCAGCTTCACGCTCCCCACCCCGCCCTCCGCCACCAGCCGGCCGGCGTTCCGCACCGCGTCCTCCCA
>DATBSS010000084.1:0-3511 GCA_036559665.1 Myxococcaceae bacterium | reverse complement strand
ATGACGGGGTTGTCCGCCCATCCCGGCAACAGCCCGGTCTCCGCCCGCCAGCCGTTCGGGGCGGCTGCCGCGACCGGGACCGCCGCGGGCGGCTGGGCCTGGGCGCCCGGGGCCTGCGCCGCGGCCGGGGTGGGGCCGGACGGCGTGCCGGGCGCCAGCATGCCCGGCCGCAGGCGCATGGTCAGCACCGCCGCGCCGCCGCCCAGCACCACGATCGCCAGCACCACCGCGACGGCGGTGGCCAGGGTGCGCGAGCGCGGCGGGGACGACGTCCGGGCGGCGAGCGACATGGGGAGGGCTCCTGCCGGCATGGGCGCCGCCGCCGCCGGGCGCTTGCGCTTGAGCAGCGTCTTGGCGGCGGACCGGAGCGCCACCTGCGCCGCCTCCGCGTTGAGCGGGCCGTGGCAGCGCTTGCAGGTGAGCTCCGGCAACTGGCCCTTGGCGATCGCCTCCAGATTTCCGTCCAGGCGCATCTCGGCCGGCCGGGTGGCCTGGCAGGAGATGCAGTAGCCCTCCACCCGGGCCGAGATCAGATCCAGCTTGGGCCGGCTCAGGGACGCCTCCGCCATGGAGGCCAGGAGCGCGGTGGGGACGCCCTCCAGCTTGAGCACGCGGACCTCGGTGTCCACGGCGCCCACCCCTTCCAGGAGGTGCTGCATGCCCTCCGGGGTGGAGGAGGGGACGCCGGAGAGGTCGATGGAGACGTCGCCCTCCACGCCCTCCAGCACGCGCGTCCAGCGGAGCGCGCCGTCCAGCGCGCTCGCCACCCGGACGCGGGTGGTGTCGCCGTCGATGCGCTTCTCCAGCGACTCGAAGGACACCTCCGGATCGAGCGACGAGATGGCGCGCCGCACGTCCTCCGGGACGCGCGCGGCCTGGCCGCCGAAGGTCAGGTAGGTCCTCGGGTCGTCGTCGAAGTTGCCCGGCTTGGCGCAGCGCGGGCAGAACGCGTCGGGCGGCTTTTCGGCCCTCAGCGACTCCGCGTCCCGCACGCAGTCCACCAGCGCGCCGAAGGCGGTGCCGCAGCCCGAGCACAGGTAGGGCGCGTAGAACGACACCACCTGGCCCTTGCCGGCGAAGCGGCGGATCATCGTCAGCTGGTTGGACACCGCCTCCGAGCACCGCGCCAGGTAGAGCGCGTCCACCCGGTTCTCCGCCTCCTGGAGCATCTGCAGCCACTCGCGGACGCCGAAGGAGGTGATGCGGCTGATGCCGGAGAGGTCCAGCACCACCGTGCCCGACAGCTCCGCGCCCACGCGCGCGCCCTGGAACTGTTCGGACAGGCGGCCGGCGAAGGAGACGACCTGGACGCCGTTGCTCAGCTTCTTCGAGAACGACAGGCCCCCGGCCGGGTCGGCGGTGACGGTGAGCCGGACCGGGCGGGCGTCCGCCACGGTCTCCAGGTCGGGGCCGTTCGGCACGATCAGCGGCAGCGTGGGCGTCATCGCCGCCCCCGACCCCGGCGACGTGCCGGTCGTGGGCTCCACGGTGGGCGGACCGGCGTGGGTGGGCGGAGGCGGCATCGGCGTGGCCGTCGCCGGCCGGCGCGAGTACGCGGACGATCCCGGGTTGGTCGGAGTGCCGTGCGCGGACGCCACCGGAGCCGGCGCCGGGCGCGCCACCGCCGCCGGCGACTCCGAGAACGTGGTCAGCGTCATGGTCTGGTTGTGCAGGTCGCACTGGCCGGGGGCGTGCGGCGAGATCTCCCCGTACGGGTGGGAGCCGACGATCTGGCTCCCCTGCGGGAGCACGTCGAGCACGGCCTCCACCTCCTCCTCGGTGCGCTCGCCCAGCACCAGGCGGCGCCCGACGCAGGAGATGGCCACCGCCAGCGTCCCGCCCTGTCCGGAGGACGCCATCTGCTTGACGCTCTGGGCCGCGCCGGATGCGCCGCCGATCAGCCGGTCGTAATCGGCCTTCATCAGCTGGACGAGCGAGCCCTGCGGGAGGTCGCCGGCGAAGGTCATGGACTGCTTCGCCTCGTCCACCGCCAGCAGGGTGCGGACCAGCACCTTGTCGTCCTTGGCGTGCGCCCGGAGCGCCAGCGGGAACAGCAGCCCGGTGGCGGGCAGCCCGGACGCCTTGTCGCCCAGGTATTCCTTGTAGAGGGCGAGGGCCGGCTTGTTGTCCAACTCGAAGAGGACGTTGGCGGTGGACTTGGTGACCACGCGCTCCGGGCCGAACTTGTCCCAGCCGCCCTTGGAGCCGTGCCCCACGACCAGGTGATCGCCGTAGAAGCCCACCGCGACGATCAGCCCGCTCTGGAGCTTGTCGCCCAGGGCCACCCAGGTGCGCTTGAAGGCGGTGCCGTCGCCGGAGAGGCCGCCGGTGACCACCACGCTGGGGTCGAGCGTGGAGTTGAGGCCGCGCACCAGCTCGCTGCCGTTGACGTTCAGGCCCTCGGAGAGGACGAACACCGCGCGCAGCGCGGGCTTCTGGAGCTGCTTGGCCAGCGACTGGCCGGCGTTGTAGGACTCCGCCGCGGTGGAGACCTGGAGGCTGGCGGTGGCCAGCTCGGTCTGCTCGAAGCGGGCGATGGCCACCGACAGCGAATGGTCGCGCACGCTGGTGCCGGCGATCTCGCCCGCGCTGGAGCAGCCCACCAGCTTCGAGCGCGGGAAGGAGCGGCGCAGCTCCTGGAACGGCTTCGGCTGGTCCAGGAGCTCCGGAGCGCCGAAGGCGACGATCAGCGTCTTCTCCGAGTCCAGCCCCAGCGGCATCCCCGGCACCGACCACTTGCCGCGGGCGGCGTCGTAGGCGAACGACTCCACCCGGAAGCCGCGCATCGGCAGCTTCACCGTGCCGCCGCGCGGGGTGCCCGGTTCGTAGGACGGGCCATCCAGGTCCAGCGAGCCGATGGGCGCGTGCGCCGCCTTCCCGTTCCCGGTGAGCGCGGCGCCGTTGCCGGCCTTCGCCGAGGCGGACGGGCCTGGCGAGACGGCGGCGGCGGGGGACGGACGGGGCGGGGGCGCCTGGGCCGGCGCCGGCCTGGCCGGGACGTTGGGGATGGGTGGGAGCGCGGGCGAGGTGCGCTCGGCGCTGCGCTCGGGAGCCGGGGCGGCCGCCCGCGGGAGCGGGGTGGGCGACTCGGAGAGCGTGGTCAGCGTCATCGTCTGGTTGTGCAGGTCGCACTGGCCGGAGGCGTACGGCGAGATCTCCCCGTACGAGTAGAAGCCGACGATCTGGCTCCCCTTGGGCAGCACGTCGAGGACCGCCTCCACCTCCTCCTCGGTGCGCTCGCCCAGCACCAGGCGGCGGCCGACGCAGGAGATGGCCAGCGCCAGGGTGGCGCCCGTGCCGGCGGTGGCGAGCTGCTTGGCGCTCTGGGCCGCCCCGGAGGCGCCGCCGATCAGCCGGTCGTAGTCCGCCTTCATCAGCTGCACCAGCGAGCCCTGCGGGAGGTCGCCGGCGAAGGTCATGGACTGCTTCGCCTCGTCCACCGCCAGCAGGGTGCGGACCAGCACCTTGTCGTCCTTGGCGTGCGCCCGGAGCGCCAGCGGGAACAGCAGCC
>DATBSS010000083.1:0-7565 GCA_036559665.1 Myxococcaceae bacterium | reverse complement strand
TCACCACCTCGATCAGCGCCAGCTCGTACTTCTTGCCCGTGTACAGCTCGTTCACCTTGGCGAGCGAGCCCAGGTAGCTCTTCTTCTTCGCCGCTCCCTTGGCGTCCACCGCCCTGGCGGACGCCTCCGGGAGCCCGCCGGTGGCCACCTTCGCCGTCGAGTCGGCCAGGAGCTCCTCGTCCGCCGAGGTCATCTGCTCCAGCGGGCCGCCCGCCAGCGGCACGCGGATCTCATACCCGCCCGCGGACTCCGGCAGCTCCACCTCCCAGACGCGCCCGCCCTCGGCCAGCCGGACGAGGTACTTGGTGTCGTTGCTGGCGCCGCGCAGCTCCATCTTCTGCGCCGCGGGCGCGGCCGGCCCGGCGGCCTTGGGCTGCACCGGCGCCGGCGGCTGCCCGCGCGCCATCTCCGGCGGGACGGTCATCAGCCTGGGCGAGAAGGGCGTGGAGCAGGCCAGCGCCCCCGCGCCCAGCAGCAGCACCGCCATGTCGCGCCTCACCATAGGACCGCCGCTCCTCCCTCCGGCGCCACCCCGCCGTAGTTGAACCCGGTCGCCCCCAGCTGGAAGGGAACGACGACATTCACCCCGGCGTGGATGGCGAACCGGTGCGCGAAGATGCACTCGCCAATGGCGCCGAAGAGGGGCGTGCCCACGGTGCTCCCGTCCGGCGCCACGGTCACCATGTAGCCGCCGAACCCTCCCGCGTGGCACGACGGCAGGTAGATGTCGTCGGGGGTCACCTGCCGCTCCGCCGACACGCCCATGGTGAGCGCGGAGAAGCGGTTCGGGTTGGTGAAGCCGCCCAGGTTCAGGCCCAGCCACCACTCGCGGTCCATCCCGAACTTCTCGAACATCCGCGCCTTGAGGTGCGCGCCCACCACGTTCCCGTTCGGCGAGTCGCTGGGGATGAGCATCGCCCCCGCGAAGATGCCGGTGCCGAACTGCGGCCGCTGGTTGAGCCGCTCCTCCAGGTCCTTGAGGCGCTCCTCGCGCTTCTGCGCCCGGTCCCCGGACCGCAGGAGTTGGGCGGTGTTCGGGTGGACGCGGTAGCCCTCGGCGAAGGCGATGGTGCCGTCGTCCGCCTTCACCAACTCCACGTCCAGCGCCAGCGAGTTGGGGTTGGTGTAGAGCGTGAGCACCGCGCTGAGCAGCATCCTGGCGCCGTACCTGGCGGCGGTCCGGGTCAGCTCCTCCCGGTCGGTGATGCCGCGGCTCACCACCCAGGTGGCGTTCTCCACCCGGCTGCGGGTGGCGAAGCACTCGAAGCAGCGGATCACCGCCACGCTGGAGGCATGCTCCAGCGCCGCCACCATCCGCGCCTCCAGCACCTGCGCGAAGTCCGGGTTCATGTTGTCCGAGACGCGCACCCGCTGGAGCAGCACCGGCGAGGTGTGCGCGGAGCCCAGCCTCGCCATGTCCGCGGCGAATTCGTCCAGGATCTCGTCCAGCACGTCGTTGGCGTCCACCGTCTCCGTCGGGAGCATCATCTGCTCCTCCACCGGCGACGGCGTCCTCGTCTTCGGCTGCGGGCGGGCCTGGATCGCTTCGGCGGCCGGCCCCTGAGAGGGCGTCGGCGGCGCCGGCGGGCGAGCGCTCGGCTCCGGATCCGCCGGCTGCCCGAGGGCCACCGCCGCCCACAGCATCAGGCCCGCCGCCGCCTCACCTCGTCGCATCGTCCCCCTCCATGAACCAGGCCCCGAAGTCCGCCCCGCGTGCCGAGGGTGGCGGCGGGATGGCGAGCAGCGAGTATGGCTCGGGCCAGTCGAATTGGACGGCCGGCGGCGGCAGCACCGCGTCCGGGGCGGCCACCGGGATCTCCCCCACCGCCACCTCGGCGGTCGGGCGGCGCCGCCCCTTCTCGGAGGTCAGCGGCACCGGCTTCGCCTCCAGGGCCGCCAGCAGCGCGGTGAAGGACTTCTCCCGCTTGAGGGCCGCGCGGTCGCGCCACACCGGGATCTGGGCGCGCAGGCGGCGCTGGAACTCGGGGCCGGCCGGGGCCTCGGCGTCGGCGGTGACCAGGGCCTGGACCAGCTCCTCCACCGCCCGGTCGCGCTCGTCGCGCTCGCGCGGGCGCAGCGAATCCATCGCCGGGTCCTGCGGGAAGATGGAGTCCACCGCCCGGTCGAACCGCTTGCCGTCCTGGAGCGCGAAGGCGATCTCCGCCTCCAGCACCCATCCCCGCGCGCGCCCTACGGCGGTTCGGTCGGTGATCAGCCAGCCCATGGCGCGCTGGGCGTTGGCCAGGTTGCCGGAGTGCAGCGCCCGCGCGCCCAGCTTCTGGACGTCGCGCGCCAGCCGACCCGGCGCGTTCAGCGCCTTCAGCCGGCCCTCCATCGCGACGTCGAGCGGCCGCCGCGCGTAGGAGGCGATCGCCAGGTCCTTGAGCGCGTCCACCGCCGGCTCGGTGACCTTGGCGCAGGCGGGGAACTCGGCGGCGAGCAGCGCGTCCAGCTCCCCGGAGGCGCCCAGCTTCTCCAGCGCCACCGCGTGCCGGTAGACGAGGTCGCGCGAGACCGGGCTGCCGGCCGGGCCGCAGACCGCGGCGGGGTCGAGCGCGCGGGCGGCGGCGGTCACCTGGACCAGCTTGTCCCAGCTCCCGCTCCGGTGGAGGCCGTAGGCCAGCCGCGAGTCCACCGCGGACTGGTTGGCGCCGAACGACCTGCCCATCAGCGCCGCGTACCCCTCGGGCGGGTCCACGCCCATCTCGAGGCGGAGCAGGATGCCGTAGTGGGCCAGGTCCGGGCCCAGCAGGTCCGGGGGCAACACCTGGGCGGCGGCTTCCTTCGCGGGCTCCAGCTGCCCCGCGCGCGACAGGAGCACCGCGCGCTGGTACGCCAGCCGCGCCGCCGCCGGCCGCAGCGCCTTGGCCGGGGCGGCCTGGCGGCGGAGGTTGAGCAGCAGCACCTCGTTCGCCAGCTCCAGCTCCGCCGGCTTGGGCGCTCCAGGCGGTGCGGCGCAGCCGGAGGCGCGGACGCGGGCGCGCAGCGCCTCGGCGCTCCAGTATTCGGACTCCACCGGCCAGAAGAGCAGCGTCCCGTCCGGGCCCGCCCCCAGCGAGCGATTGAAGAACTTCGGCGAGAGGATGTCCCGCCAGAGCGTGGGCGCGGTGGCGGCGGCGGCTCCCAGGCGCGAGCGGCGGGCGCGCTCCAGGCGCACCAGCTGCCGCAGCTCGCGCAGGGGGCTGGTGTCCGAGCCCGGGATGGGCGGGAGCGGCTCGCAGTTGACCAGCCGGACCAGGTCGCCGAAGAGCGCCCGCGCCTGGTCCTCGCTCGCGTCGCCCGGCTCGGCCAGCAGCGCCACCAGGAGCCCCAGGTCCTTGTGCCAGAAGGCCTCCGCGAACGGTTCCGCCGGGGAAGCGGCCATGGCCATGGTGAGCAGCGCGGGGGCCATCAAAGCGTGACCCCCGCGAGGAGCGTCGGCAGGATGCCCACCGCCAGCGGGCTGGACTGCCGCGTCTCGAAGGAGGCGTACACCTCCACGTCCAGCTGGACGAACCAGCGCTCCGAGAAGCGGACCAGCACCGCCGGCGCCACCGCGAGGGCCGGCGAGAACATCCGGTCGGTGATCACCCCGCCGGCATGGGCGGCGAGCTGGAGGTCGAAGTGCACCAGCGACCCGGGCGTGCCGTTCAGCATCACCTTCCCGTACCCGACCGAGCGCCGGTAACCGGCCACCAGCAGCCCCACCGGGCGCTGGGCGTCCGGGATCAGGCCCACCGACTCGAACACCGAGGAGGCGGCCGGGCTCAGGAAGGAGAGGAAGGCGCCCAGCTTGAGGTCGAAGCCGTTCGACTCGTCGAGATAGTACGAGGCGGAGGCCAGCAGCCCCGGGCTGACGTAGTAGTCCCCCCGGATGAAGTAGTCCGCGCCGAGGGTGAAGAAGAAGTGGCCGGACTTCACCAGCAGCCGCCGCTCCACCCGCACGGGGACCCCGTCCAGTCCCGGGGACAAAGGTGGCGGCGGGGGCGCGGGGGCGGCGGCGGGCCCGGGCGCGGCGGCCAGGAGCGCGGCGGCCAGCACGAGCGCGCTCACGGCACGCTCCCTTCCGTCAGGATGCAGCCAACCCTGCGGTCCCAGATCGCCACCGTCCCGTCTTGCAGCCGCGCGAAGTGGTCGCAGTTCGCCGTGCACGCCTCCACGGAGAAGCGGATGGGCTGGGTGACGAAGGCGCTGCGCATCACCGGCGGAGCGTCCGGCGCGGCGAAGGAGAAGGTCGGGAGGTGGGCCGGGTCGAGGCGGCGGGCCTTGCCGTCGAACTGGAACCCGGTCGGGGTGATCCGGGTGTCTCCCGAGGTGCACACCTTGAACTCGAGGATCGGCGCCGCTTCCTGCGGGGTGAACAGCGGCACCCCGTTGGGCGGGCTCTGGCCCAGGGCCTGGAAGGGCAGCTCGACGGCGGCCACGCCAGCCAGCGCCGAGAACATCGCCGGGTCGCCCGCGTACCTCCAGTCCACGAACCGCGCGAAGAGCGTGTTGTCCTGCCCCACCCCCACGGCCATGGCCCACCCGATCGGCAGCGGCGCGCCGCGGCCGGCCATCAGGATGCGCAGCCCGGCGAAGTCGGACTGCAGGGTCTCCGGGACCGTCAGGTTGATGTTGTTGACGTAGACGAGGAGCACCCGCACGTGCCGGCTCCCGTACGTCCGCTCCGCGCCCTGGATGGCCACGTCCAGGGCGTTGGGGTCGAAGTGCCGGTCAGGCGCCTGCCGGCAGCCGGGGCTGATGTCCAAAAGCGGCAGCTCGAGGCCGGGAGTGGTGGGGGTGATGAGGGTGGAGCGCACCCGGCTGGCGACCTGCGCCTTGGTCCCCGCGCAGTCCGAGCCGAGGGACAGGTGGAGGTCGAGCATCAGCGCGTAGACGACCGGCGCGTTCTCGATGGGCGGGGACCAGGTCCGATCCAGCCGCTGCAGGACCGGTGGGTTGGGGTCCACGAAGCCCGCCGGACACCCCGCAGCGAGAGCCGCCAGGGCGGCGACCGCCGCGCGACCTGGGGGAGGAGACCGTCGGGGCTGTGAAGGCATTCGGGCGCCAGGGGGGCGCGGCCAGGACCCCCGGAACCCGAATCCTCGCCTAGCGCTTGCTGAACTGGAAGCGGCGACGTGCGCCCGGCTGCCCGTACTTCTTGCGCTCCACGACGCGGCTGTCGCGGGTGAGGAAGCCGGCCTTCTTCAGGGCCGGGCGCAGCTCGGGGTTGAAGACGCAGAGCGCGCGGGAGATGCCGTGGCGGATGGCGCCGGCCTGGCCGGAGAGCCCGCCGCCCACGACGTTGATGGTGATGTCCACCTTGCCCATCTGCTCCACGAGTTGGAGCGGCTGGTGGATGACCATCTTGGAGGTCTCGCGGCCGAAGTAGTCGTCCATGGTGCGGCCGTTGACGAGGACCTTGCCCTCGCCGGTCTTGAGCCAGACCCGGGCGGTGGCCTCCTTGCGGCGGCCGGTGGCGTACGAACCTTCGTGCGGAGGAGTGGTAGCCATGTCTGGTTTAAGCCTCGACTTCCTTGGCGACGGGCTGCTGCGCCTTGTGCGGGTGCTCGGCGCCCGGGTAGACCTTCAGCTTGGTCATCATCTTCCGGCCCAGGGCGTTGCGCGGCAACATCCGGCGCACGGCGTTGGTGATGATGTCTTCGGGGTGGCGCTCGCGGAGCTGGGCCAGGGTGGCCGTCTTCAGCGCGCCGGGGAAGCCGGCCCGTGGCTGGCGGTAGTACTTCTTGTCCGCCTCCTTGGTGCCGGTGACCTTCACCTTGGCGGCGTTGATCACGATCACGTGGTCGCCGGTGTCGATCGACGGGGTGTAGATCACCTTGTGCTTGCCCTTGAGCAGGGTGGCGATCTGGCTGGCCGCGCGGCCGAGCACCTTGTCGGACACGTCCACCACGTGCCACTGGCGGGTGATGTCCTTGGCCTTCGCGCTGTACGTCCTGGTTGCCATCTGATGAGACCTTCCGCGTCCCCCATTGGTCTTGGGGGCGAAAGCTGAGAAAGCGCGCGGATCTACGGGGACCTCCCACTCCTGTCAAGTGGAGGTGCTTGCTGGGCGAACCTGGCCTTCAGGTCGGCGAAGAAGCGCTTCTCCTTCTCGGTGGGTGGTCCAGGGGGCGGGACGGTGAGGTCGAGCGGTTCCGTGAGCTCGGCCGGGATGTCGGCGAGGAAGCGCGACGGCGTCCGGGGGACCTCCTTGCCGCGGCGGATCCGGGTGGCGGCGCGGGTGAGGTAGAGGATCTCCCGAGCGCGGGTGACGCCCACGTAGCAGAGGCGGCGCTCCTCCTCCAGGTTCTGCGGCTCCCCCTGCATCCCGGAGTGGGGCAGCAGGTCCTCCTCCACCCCCATCAGGAAGACGACCCGGTACTCCAGGCCCTTGGCCCCGTGGAGCGTCATCAGGGTGACCCGCCGGGCCGCCGGGCCGTCCTCCTCCTCCCGTGAGTCCAGGGAGAGGCGGTTGAGGTAGGACATGAGATTGGCCTTGGGGCCTTCCCGCTTCTCGAAGGCGGCCAGCGAGGAGAGCACCTGCTCGACGGAGCGGATCTTCCGGTCGGCCGCCTCGGCGGACCGGGTGTAGGAGCGCGCCGCGTCCGCGAAGCCGATCTCCGAGAGGAGGCGGGTGGTCACCTCCGCCAGGTTCCCGCGGGTGAAGAGGGTGCGGTAGCGGTCGATGAGGGAGAGGAACTCCGCGACCTTCGGCGCCGCGCCCTGGGGCAGGTCCGGCACGGACTCCGCCTGGGCCATCGCCTCCCAGAGCGGGAGCTGGTGGGCGCGCGCGTGGGCCAGCAGGCGCTCCATGGTGACGTCGCCGATGCCGCGGGCGGGGACGTTGACGATGCGCAGGAGGGAGACCTCGTCGCGCGGGTTGGCGATCACCTTGAAGTACGCCACCACGTCCTTCACCTCGCGGCGGTCGAACAGCTCGGAGCCGCCCACCACCTCGAAGGCGATGCGCTGTTCGCGCAGCCCCTCCTCCACCGGGTGCGCCTGGCCGTTGGTGCGGTAGAGGACGGCGATCTCGTCCGGCGGGAAGCCGAGCGCGAGGTGCTTGCCGATCTCCCGGACCACGTAGCGCGCCTCCTCGTCCTCCGAGGGCGCGGTCACCACCTTGATCCGTTCGCCGCCCGCGCGGTCCGTCCACATCCGCTTGGGCTTGCGGTTCGGGTTCTGGGCGATCACCGCGTTGGCGGCGTCCAGCACCACCTGGGAGGAGCGGTAGTTCTGCTCCAGCCGCACCTCGGAGCCGCCGGGGAAGGCCTTCTCGAAGTCGAGGACGTTGCGGACCTCGGCGCCGCGCCAGCTGTAGATGCACTGGTCGTCGTCGCCCACCGCGCACACGTTGTGGCGCTCGCCGGCCAGCAGCTCCAGCAGTTCCATCTGGGCGCGGTTGGTGTCCTGGAACTCGTCCACCAGGAGGTAGCGGAAGCGGCGGGTGTACTTCTCCTTCACCTCCGGGTGCTCGCGCAGCAGCTGCGCGGGGAGGACGAGCAGGTCGTCGAAGTCCACCGCGCCCTGGGCGCGCAGCGAGCGCTGGTAGAGCGGGAACACCTGGTGGGCGATGAGGTCGTAGTCGTCGCCCATCCCTT
>DATBSS010000082.1:0-11093 GCA_036559665.1 Myxococcaceae bacterium | reverse complement strand
GCGCGCCGGAACGTGGTACAAAAGCCCCCGACGAAGAGGTCCCTTCCATGACGCGACTGCTGCTGACCGCCTCAGTCCTTGCCGGCGCGCTGGCCCTGGCAGCTGGCCCGCAGAAGACGCACACCCGCGACCACGCCCTTTCGGGCCTCGAGGAAGCGCCGTGCATCTGCAAGTCCGATACGGATGGCGGAACGCGCCCCAAGCCGCACGGGCTGTTGCTGGTGGCTGACCGCGACCCCGCGCCGCCCTGCGTGCAGGGCGGGTGAGATGGCGGAGCCGTCGGCCTTCGCCCAGGAGGCGCTTCGCCTCATTCAGCTCGGGAAGATCGACGAGGCAGTGACCCAGTACGAGCTTGGCGTGAACGCCGACGGGCGGGACGTGGACTGCCTGGTCGGGCTGGGCCGCGCGCGCCTCCAGCAGGGGAGGAGCGCCGAGGCGAAGGCGGCCTTCGAGCAGATCCTCGCCGTCCAGCCGCAGCACACCGAGGCGCAGAGCCAGCTCGCGCTGCTGCGCTTCACCGCGGGTGAAGCGGGGGCGGTGGAGGCCCTCTTCGCCGCTGCCTACGCGCCGGGCGCCGGGCCCATGGAGCACATGAACCTGGCGTGGGCGCTGGGAAAGCAGGGCGACGGGGACGGGGAGGAGCGCGAGTACAAGAAGGCGATCGCCGGGGAGCCGAAGAACCCCTTCGTCTTGATGAAGGCCGGGGAGGCGGCGCTGCGCCGGGGCGACCCGTTGGCCGCGCTGTCGCACCTGATCCCGGCGGTGGCGCTGGCGCCGGGCGAGGCGTTCCTCCACGCCGCTCTCTCCAAGGCGCACCAGCAGAAGGGTGACCTGGAGGCGGCGGCGCAGGCGCTGGTCCGCGGGCTGGCGAAGACCGGCGAACACCCCACGCTGCTGGAGGAGCTGTACCTGGTGCGGTGGGCGCAGGGGCACTGGCCGGACGCGCTGGCCGCGGTGGAGAAGCTCCACGCGCGGGAGCCGGCGAACCACCAGTACCAGTACCTGCACGCAGTGGCGCTCAACCGCTCCGGTCGCTACCCGGACGCCCGCGCGCTGCTGGAGCCGCTCCTCTCCGCCGAATCCCGCTCCCCGGACGTCCGGCACGCCCTCTCCGACAGCTTCCGCGGGCTGGGCGACATGGTCCGGGCGCAGGAGCTCCTGGAGGAGGCGGTGGCGCTGGACCCGCTCGCGGTGGGCCCGGTGAACGACTTGTCACTCCTGCTGATGAAGCAGCCCGGCGGGAAGCCGCGGGCGATCGAGTTGCTGCGGCGCGTCGTCGACGCCAATCCGCACGACTCGGCGACTCATTACAACCTGGCGGTGGCGTTCCGGGACACCCAGCCGGGCGCAGCGCTCGGGCACGCCAAGTCCGCCCAGGCCAGCCCGGACAAGAGAATTCGGGAGGTTGCGGACCAGATGGTGCGCGAGCTGTCGCACGAACGGTACGACATCAGCTGATTCCAACCTTCTTAGCAACCGAAAGACCTACACCTCCGACAATCCAAGGTTGGAGGTCCCCCCAGATGCCCACCGACATCGGTATTTCGCACGCGAACCGCAACCTCGGGCCTACGGTGAGGGAGGGGACGCGCGAATCCGGGCCGCAGATCACCGACGCGTCGAGGACGGTGAGGGGCGCCCGCACGCAGGGAAGCATCGGGGTGGAGGAGCGCGCCGGCGTCGGTGACAAGAACAATGGCGCCTCGGTCGGCGCCCGGGTCGGCGCGGACGGCTTCGCGGGTGCGGGCGTCACCAGGGACGGGCACCTCAAGGCGGTGGCCGTCGGCAACGTGGGCGCATCGGTTGACGCCACCGCCAACGGCCGCCTCGGCAACGACCAGTTCAACGCCGCGGGCCGCGTCCAGGCCACCGCGGGCGCCAACGCCACCGGCATCGCCTCGGCGCAGGTGGGGGCGGACGGCGTGAAGGTCGGCGCCATGGGCCGGGCCTTCGCGGGCGCGGAGATCAACGGCGCGGCGAGCACCCACCTGGGGCCGCTGGACGCGGGCGTGGGCGGCGGGCTCTCGGTGGGCATCGGCGCGCAGGGCACCGCCAACGCCAGCTTCACCAAGGACAAGATCGGCTTCCAGCTCAAGGGCGGGCTGACCCTGGGCGTCGGGTTCAACGTCAACATGAACGTGAGCGTGAACCCGTCCGAGGTGGTCAAGGACGTGAAGAACCTGGGGTCCTCTGCGGTCCACAAGCTGGAAGACGCCGGGTCGGCGGTGAAACACTTCTTCGGGTTCTAGGGCCCGCGCCGCCGCGCGCGGGGAGCGGCCATGTTCTCCTGCGACGTGAAGGTAGGGCGGCTCCTCGAGGTCCGGCTCGTCGCCCCGGTCTCCGTGGTGGACATCGACATCACCCGCGAGCGGCTGGGCCTCTTCTTCCGCACCTTCCCCGGCAAGCTGGTGGCCTGCGGCGACTTCAGCCGCGCGGACGTCTTCCTGCCGGACGTGGCGACACGGGTGCTGGAGACCTTCAAGCACGACAACCCGAAGATCGAACGCAGCGGCATCCTGGTCAGCGCCAGCGCCATCTTCAGCATCCAGCTGGAGCGGCTGATCTCCCAGGCGAACAACCCGGCCCGCAAGTGCTTCCGCGACCCCTTCGAGGTGAAGGCGTTCGTGGGGAACCTGCTCACCCACGACGAGCACGGGCGGATGGCGGCCTTCCTCTCCGAACGCGTCTGACCCTGGCCCGGTGGTTCCCGGCGCCCGCCGCTCAGGGACCCACGATGGCCGTGACGCAGCGCTCGAAGTCGATCAGCTCCCGGGCGAGCTGCTGCACCTTCTCCGGCGTCACCGCCCACACCTGGTCGGCGTAGTGGGTGAAGTTCTCGTCGTTCATCCCGTACAGGTAGTCCAGCCCGAAGAGCGCCGCGCGCGACGCGTTCCGCTGCAGGCTGATGGCGTGCGTCCCCACCATGTGCTGCTGAGCGCGCTCCAGCTCGGCGGTGGTGATCGGCTCCTCGCGAACGCGCCGCAGCTCGGCCTTGATGCCGTCGATGGCCTGCTCCGCCTTCTCCGGGCTGGTGCCGATGTAGACCCCGAAGTAGCCAGGGTCCACGCCCTCCGCGGCCAGGCCCGTCACGCTGTACGCCATGGAGCGCTTGTCGCGCAGCTCCACGAACAGGCGCCCGCCCTGCCCGGAGAGCACCGTGGAGAGCACCTCCTGCGTGCGCCGGCGCGGGTCCCGCAGGGTCAGCCCCAGGAAGCCCAGCACCGCGTGCGTCTGCTGCTTGACCAGGGTCTTCTTCATGGTGCGCGAGGGTTCGGTGGGGCTCTCCTGCGGCACCTCCGGCGGCGGGGCGGCGCCCTCCCGCGCCCGCCCGAAGTGCTTCTCCGCAGCCGCCATCACCTGGTCCACCTTCACGTCGCCCACCACCGCCAGGGTGAGCTGCGAGGGGTCCATGTACTTGCGGTGGTAGTCGCGCAGCGCGTCCGCGGTCAGTTTCTCCACCACCCCCTCCTCGCCGAGCTGCGGCAGCCGGTAGGGGTGCCGGCGGAAGAGCGCCTTGCAGAACAGGTCGAACGCCACCGCCGAGGGCTTGTCGTCGCGGGTGGCGATGTCCTGGAGCAGCAGCTTCCGCTCCCGGTCCAGCTCCTTCTCCGGGAAGGTGGGCGCGTTGATGACCTCGCCGAAGAGGTCGAAGGCGTTCCGGAAATGCCGCGAGAGGAACTCCGCGTGCAGGCTGATGGAGCTGCGGCCGGCCTGGGTGCCCATCCCGCCCGAGTAGCGGTCGAGCAGGTGGGAGATCTCCTCGGCGTCGTGCGAGGGGGTGCCGCGGGTCATCATCCGCGACAGCAGCGCGGTGCGGCCGTTGAGCGCGTCGTTCTCGTAGCGCACGCTGCCCTGGAAGGCCGCCCGCATCGCGAACAGCGGCACCGAGGACTCCTCGCGGATGACGATCTGCGCGCCGGAGGGCAGCCGCTCCACCACGATGCCGGTCTTCCCGCCGGCGCCGCGCACCGCGACCGAGATGGGCTGGGGCGCCTCCGCCTTCGGCACCTTGCGCTCGGGGGCGGCGCTGGGCGCGGCGGCGGCGCGCTGGACGATCTCCAGGCCCTGCGCCTCGGTGAACCCGGACCCCTCCGGCCACAGCGCGGTGAGCACGCAGGCGTCCCAGCGCAGGTAGCGGGCGGCCACCTCCTGGATGCGCTCCGGGGTGAGGGCGGCGATCCGCTCGTAGTAGACGGCCTCCGCCTCCAGCCCGCCCATCCCGGTCTCGTAGTAGCCCATCTTCCGGGCCACGCCCTCCACCGTCTCCCGCTGGTAGATGGCGTCCGACTCGATCACCTTCTTCACCGTCTCCAGCTCGTCGGACGGCACCGGGACGCGGGCGAGCTGCTGCAGGCACTTGATCGTCTGCTCCAGCGCGGCGGCGGCCTGCTCCGGCTGGAGCATGAGGGTGGTGTTGAGCACGCCCGGGTTCTTGGGCGTGTACGCGTACATGTGGACCTCGTTGGTCAGGCCGAGCCGGCGCTTGATCTCCAGCCCCAGGCGCGACGACTCGCCCTGGCCGGCGAGCATGGCCAGCGTGTCCAGCGCCGGGGTGTCCAGGTGCAGGCTGTCCGGGATTGAGAAGGCCAGGTTGATGATGGCCTCCTTGGTGTCGTCATGGCGGAACCGGGTCCGGTGGCCGGCGAGCGCCGGCTCACGGGGGCGCTCCACCGGGCCCGCGTACGGGCGGCCCCAGTCGCCTCCGAACAGCTCTCCCGCCCAGTCGCGCACCTGGCCCTCGCGCAGGTCGCCCACCACCGCCAGGACCATGTTCTGGGGCGCGTAGTGTCGCGTGTAGAACTCGAGCACCTTCTCGCGCGTGAAGCTGCGGACGGTCTCCGGCCAGCCGATGACCGGCCGCTGGTAGGGGTGGGCCTGGTAGAGCGTGGAGAAGAGGTCCTTGGAGGCGCGCCGCATGGGCATGTCGTCCGCGCGCTTGATCTCCTCGCAGACCACCTCGATCTCCCGCGCCAGCTCCTCCCGGTCGAACGCCGAGCGGCGGATGGCGTCCGCCAGCACGTCCATCCCCATCCGCGCGAACTGGCTGGCGAGGACGATGTGGTAGACGGTCTGGTCGAACGACGTCCAGGCGTTGATCTCCCCGCCGTGGGACTCGATGTCGCGGGCGATCTCCCCCGGCCCGCGCCGCTCCGTCCCCTTGAAGAGCATGTGCTCGTGCAGGTGGGCCAGCCCCGCTTGATCCGGCCGTTCGTCGGCGCTCCCCGCCTTCACCCAGACCTGGAAGGCCGCCACCGGGGCGGCGTGCTGTTCCTCGAAGACGACGGTGAGCCCATTGTCCAGCGCGAAGCGTGTGGCCATGCGGGGGCACGATAGGTGATGCCCGGACCCGGCCCAATGGGTGTTAGTGTCGGACCCCCGTGGCCGCTCCCGAGCCGGATCCGTTCTCGGATCTCCGCGTCAGCATGGATGGCGACGAACCGCTCCTCGAGCCGGGGCCGTCCTCCATCGTCCCCCCGGAGCCGGCCGCGCCGCCACCGATGCCCAAGGCGGGCGCTCCGCCACCTTTGCCGCCCAAGCTCCCGCCGCGCCCGGCCGCCCGCCCCGCCGCGGCGGCGCCCCCGCGCGCCACCCCGCCGCGCTCGCCCGCCGCGGCCCCGCTCGCCGCCCCGGTGGCCAACCTGCCGACCTCGCTGCCGGCGGTCCCCATTGCCATCCCCAAGCCGGAGGGCAACGACCCGTTCAGCGAGCCCCCGGAAGCCCGCCCGCCCCGCTCCGGCTCCCCGGACGAGAAGGTGGAGTTCTTCCGGCAGGTGGTGAAGCAGAAGTCGGAGACGCTGACCCGCGCGCGGCAGGTCTACGCCGAGCGCGACGCCGAGGCGGAGCAGCTGCGCACCCTCTCCACCCAGCTCCGCGCCCAGCTGGAGTCCGCGCTGGCGCAGATCGCCCCGCTGCGCGACCTGCCTGAGCGCTACAACCAGGCCGCCGCCCAGCTGGAGGCGGAGCGCGCCCGCGCCGACAAGGCGGAGGGGGAGCTCAGCTCGCTGAAGGAGGAGCTGTCGGCGGTGGAGGCGGACCGCAAGGACGCCGCCCGCGCGCTGTTCGACGTGGAGGCGCAGCTCCCGCTGCTCAACGAGAAGCTGCAGAAGGAGATCGCCGCCAAGGTCGAGGTGCAGGAGGAGCTGGACGGCATCAAGCAGGCGCTCGCGATCGCGCAGGACCGCGTCTCCGAGGTGGCGGCCCAGAAGTCGGAGGCGGAGGGCAACGCGGAAGCCCTCAACGAGCAGTACCAGCACGTCGTCCAGGAGATGGAGACCGCGCAGGGCGAAGTGGCGCGCCTGGGTGGCGATCTGGAGCGCGTCTCCGAGGAGGTGAAGACGCTCCAGGCGGAGCTCAACGCCGCCTCCGCGGAGCGGGACGCGTTCAAGGCCGAGGCCGAAGAGCTGGGGCCCAAGCTCAACCTGCTGGAGTCGGACCTGGCCGAGGCGCGGGGGAAGGCCTCCGCCCTGGAGAGCGAGCACGAGTGGCAGTCCTCGTCGCTCCAGGAGTCGCAGTCCCGGGTGCAGGCGCTGGAGGGGGAGAAGGTCGCGCTGGAGCAGAAGGTCCAGGCGCTGTCGTCGGACCTCGAGGCCGCTACCTCGTCGCGGGACGCGTTCAAGGCCGAGGCGGAGGAGCTGGGGCCCAAGGTCAACCAGCTGGAGTCGGACCAGGCCGAGGCGCTGGGGAAGATCTCCGGGCTGGAGACGGAGCTGGGCGCCGCCACCTCGTCGCGGGACGCGTTCAAGGCCGAGGCGGAGGAGTTGGGTCCCCGGGTCAACCAGCTGGAGTCGGACCTGGCGGAGGAGCGCGGAAAGGTCTCCGCCCTGGAGACGGAGCTCCAGCAGCGGGTGGCCGCACTGGAGGCGGAGCTGGCGGAGGTGCGCGGGAATCTCGAGACGGCGCTCAACGAGCGCGACGCCATGGCCCGGGAGAAGCACGCCGGTATCCGGGCCGCCAAGGAGGAGGCGGAGGGCGAGATGGAGCGGCTCCGCGGGGAGATCGCCATCGGCCAGCACGAGCTGGACGAGGTGGTGCGCGAGCGCGAGAGCTTCCGGACGGAGAAGGACCTGCTCGCCCAGGAGGCAGGCGACTTCAAGGCCCGCGCCCAGTCCTCCCAGGGCGAGCTGCAGGGGGAGATCGAACACCTCAACCAGGAGCGCGCCCGCGCCGCCGCCGAAGCCGCCACCGCGAACGCGCAGGTGGACCTGCTCCGCCAATCCGTCACCCAGCTCCAGGGCCAGGCCCGCGAGGAGGCCGCCCGGACGAAGGACGAGACCGCCAGGGCCAGGGAGGAGATGGCGAAGGAGACCGCCAAGGTGAAGGAGGCGCAGGCCGCCACCGGCGCCGAACGCCAGAAGCGCCTGGAGGTGGAGCGGCGCGCCGCTGAGGCGGAGGGCCGGGCCGAGGCGCTGTCGGACCAGGTGAAGCAGATGGAGTCCGAGCTGGACACCGAACGGTCGGTGGGCGGCGCGCAGCAGATGAAGAAGATGCGCGACGAGCTGGCCCAGGCGAACAAGAAGGCCATCGACGGGCAGGTGCAGCTCCAGAACGAGCGGCGGGAGCGCGAGGCCGTCGACCAGCGCGCCCAGGAGGCCGAGGCTCGCGTCCAGGAGACCGAGCAACGGCTCCAGGAGGCGGAGAGGCGCGCCGCCGAGCTGGAGAAGCGGGTGGAGGAGGCGAAGGAGGCCGCCGCCACCGCTGGCGCCGCCGCCAGCGCCCCCGCCGCGGCGAGCCCGGAGCTCGTCGCCGAGCGCGACAAGCTCCGCGACGACGTGGCCTCGATGAAGAAGAAGCTGGCCGCGGCGGAGTCGGCGCGCGAGGCCGCCGCCAGCCTGAAGTCGAAGGTGGCGAAGCTGGAGGCGGAGCTGAAGAAGCTCAAGAAGTGATGGGCGCGCAGGGCGATCCGGTGGCCCCGGTCGACGCGCTCACGGGCATCGAGGCGGCGCGCTTCGGGGTCTACGTCCACTTCCCCTACTGCCTCTCCAAGTGCCCGTACTGCGACTTCGCCTCCACCGCCGCCCGCGAGGTGCCGGAGGAGCGGTACGCGCGCGCCGTGCTGCGGGAGCTGGAGCTGATCCTGGAGGCGAGCCCCGGGCTGCGCGGTCGGCGCGCCCAGTCGCTCTACTTCGGCGGCGGCACGCCCTCGCTGTGGAGCGTCCGCCACGTGGCGGGAGTGCTGGAGGCGCTGGCCGGCCGGGTGGGGCTGGAGGCGGGCGCGGAGGTGACGCTGGAGGCCAACCCCGGCGCCTCGGACGCCTCGCGCTTCCGCGGGTACCGGGAGGCGGGGATCAACCGGCTCTCCATCGGCGTGCAGTCCTTCCAGCCGGAGACGCTGAAGGCGCTGGGGCGCGAGCACGACGGCCCGGCCGCCGAGCGCGCCTACGCCGCCGCGCGCGAGGCCGGCTTCGACAACGTCTCGCTGGACCTCATCTACGGCGTCCACGGGCAGACGCTGGAGCAGGTGGAGCGGGACGCCGAGCGCGCCGCGGCGCTGGGGCCGGACCACCTCTCCGCCTACGCGCTGACCCTGGAGAAGGAAGCGCTGGCGGAGGAGGTGCCGCTGGCGAAGCAGCTTGCGCGCGGGGAGGTCCGGCTCCCGGAGGACGGCGAGGTGGTGGGGATGGGGCGGGCGGCGGCGGAGCGCTTCGCGCGGCGCGGGCTGCGGCGCTACGAGATCTCCAACTACGCCCGGCCCGGCCGGCACTCGCGACACAACGCGCTCTACTGGACCGGCGGCGAGTACCTCGCGCTGGGCGTGGGCGCCACCGGCACCGTGGGCGGTGAGCGCTGGTCCAACGACCGGAGCGCGGAGCGGTACCTGAAGCGGGTCGAGTCGGGGGAGCGGCCGATCGCCTCGGCGGAGTCGCTGGGGCGGCGCGAGCTGTTCGAGGAGCGGCTGGCCATGGGGCTGCGGCTCTCCGCCGGCCTGGACCTGGAGGAGACCTGCCGGGCCTTCGGCGAACCCTTCGCGCCTCGGGCGGAGAAGGCCGCGCGGTACCAGGCGAGGGGGCTGGCCAGGTGGGACGGGCGGCGGCTCGCCTTGACCGACGAGGGCGCCGACCTCCACAGTGCCGTCAGCGCGGACCTCTTCTAGGCGGGGATGAGCGGTCGATGAGCAAGTGGCTCCTGTGGATCATCCTCAGCTCGCTGACCGGGAGCCCGGTGGGGTCGGCCATCTTCCTGCTCGTCTTCTACTGGGGGGTGGACCGCTTCACGCTGCGGATCCTCCCGGACCCGGTGACGCTCTTCCGCAAGTGGATGCGCGCCGGGAAGCTGCGGCGCGACCTGGTGGGCAACCCGCACGACCGGCGCGCCCGCTACGAGCTGGCGGAGCTCATGGTGGCGCGGCGGCGGTACGGGCAGGCGGTGGCGCTGTTGCGGCCGAACCTCGAGGCGGGGGACGACGACGTGCCCTCCGTCTACACCATGGGCGTGGCTTGCCTGGGCGCCGGGCACGTCCAGCAGGGCGAGAAGCTCCTCGACCACGCGGCGGAGAAGGACGCCGGGTTCCGGCTGGGCGCCATCGAACTGGAGCGCGGCCGGTGGCGGCTGCGGCGCGGGGATGCCAAGGGGGCGGAGGAGGCCTTGCGCAAGGCGCTCACCTTCCGCATCAGCTCCATCGAGGCGCGGGTGCTCCTGGCCAAGGCGCTGGAGGCGGGTGGCGACGACGGCGCCGGGGCCCTGATGCGCGTGGAGGCGTGGCGCGAGTACGTGGGCGCGCCGGCGTTCCACCGCCGCGCCGAGCGCTTCTGGGCGTGGCGCGCGAAGCCGTCCCGGCCCGCGCTCTATGCGGTAGCGGCGGTGGCGGCGCTGTTGCTGTTCGGGAGGTTCGCCGCGCCGCAGGTGGCCGCCGCGGCGCATGGGTTACACCAGTCGTCGTCCCAGGACGACACCGCGGAAGACGGCGGGCCCTGAGGTCCGTTCACGGTTCCCATCGCGAGCACACCGGCCAGTGGTCGGACGTGGTGGTCGTGTACGCGGTAGGGCCGGCGACGTCGTAGCTCGGATCGCCCCACAGCTCGGGGTGGATGACCTCCACCGAGCCGGGCCGGAGCTGAGGCACCAGCTCGTTGGTGACGAGCTGGTGGTCGATGGGTGAACCGAAGGTCTGCGTCCCGATGTTCTTCTCGGTGAGCACGCTGGTGACGAACCGGTAGCGAGCGGGGTCGTCGAGGAAGTTCTGGAACGGCGTGGCGACGGAGGTGCCGGCGGTGGAGTGGTCCAGGTCGTCGTTCCAGTCGCCCACCACCGCCACCTTCTGCGTAGGGAGCGTTCCGTCCAGGTAGCCCTTCAGCTCGGCGGAGGAGGCCAGCCGGCGGCCCCAGCTGGTGGTGTCCGTGTACGCCTTGAGGTGGACCACGATGACCACCAGCGGGTCCGTCCCGCCGTCCGGGAGGTTGACGTCGAGGTCGACCCGCAGCGGCGGGCGGTAGGCGAAGTCGTACTCGGTGCTCGAGTTGCCGGTGAGGATCAGCTGCGCCGAGCGGAGGGTCGCGACCTGGGTCCGGTAGATGAGGGCCAGCTTCTGTTCGGAGGTGCCGTAGCAGGCGGAGCCGCCGAAGCTCACGCAGCTGGTGGTGCCGGCGACGCGGTTGCCGTCGCTGGAGACGACGCCGTCATAGCCCGGCAGCGCCGCCAGCACCGCGTTGAAGCGGTTGACGTCCACCACCTCCTCCAGCGCGGCGATGTCGAAGCCCGCGTCACCCAGGATGGCGGTCACGTTGCGCTGCTGGAGGTCCTCGTTGGCCGGGTTCTGCGTGGTGTCGCCGAAGAACTCCAGGTTCCAGTTGGCCAGCCGGAGGCCGCCGCCGTCGTCGGCCGGACCCACGGTCCCGCCGTCCGGGCCGGCGTCCGAGCCACCGTCGTGGTGGCCGGGGGGGTCGCGGCCACAGGCGGCGGCGGTCAGGAGAACGAGGGGAACTGCGAGGGTCAGCCGTGTCGCCACCGGGACCTCCAGGGGAGCGGGGCGCAGTGTACCTGGCTGGCCGCGCGCTCTGCCGGGCCTACTTTTGGCAGAAGGCGGGAGGTGGCGATGAACGGGAAGAACGCGCTCTCCGCGGCGGCCCTGGTGTTGGCGCTGCTGGCGGGCGGGTGCA
>DATBSS010000081.1:0-12121 GCA_036559665.1 Myxococcaceae bacterium | reverse complement strand
TGGAGACGCCGATCTCCCCCGCCGACATGGGCGAGATGTCGAACAGCGGGTGGAGCGCCGGCACCCAGTGGATGGCGAGCTGAAGGCCCGCGCTGATCAGCACCACCGCGATCAGTCGCGCGTTGTTCCAGAGGCCGACCTCCAGGTACGTGCGGGTGGCGCTCCGGGACGCCAAGGCGCGGAACAGCTCGGCGAACACCACCACCGTGAAGGCCAGGTTCCGGGCGTGCGGGAGGTCCCGCGTCCGCAGCGCCCAGGCGAACACCCCCAGGCTCAGCGTGGCTTCCAGCGCCCCGATCCAGGCGATGGTCCACCATTGCGGGCGCCCCAGGATGGGCTCCTGGAGGGGCCGCGGCGGACGCTGGAGCAGCTCCGGGTCCGCCGGGTCCATGACCAGCGCCAGCGCCGGCAGCCCGTCGGTGACCAGGTTGATCCACAGGAGATGGAGCGGCAGCAACGGGATGGGGAGGCCGAAGGCGGACGCGCCCAGCATCAGCATCAGCTCGCCGGCGTTGCCGGCCAGCAGGTACACCAGCGTCTTCTGGATGTTCTCGTAGATGCCGCGGCCCTCGCGCACCGCGGCCACGATGCTGGCGTAGTTGTCGTCCGCCAGGACCATGTCTGACGCCTCCCGCGTCACCTCCGTCCCGCCCTTCCCCATGGCGATGCCGATGTGCGCCTCCTTGAGCGCGGGCGCGTCATTGACGCCGTCGCCGGTCATCGCCACCACCGCGCCCTTCGCCTTCCAGGCGCGCACGATCTTCAGCTTGTCCTCCGGGGTGGCCCGGGCGTGCACCACCTCGGCGGGGTCCTCGCCCGGCAGGAGCAGGCCCATCTCGCGGGCAATGGCCTCCGCCGTCTTGGGGTGATCGCCGGTGATCATGACCGTGCGGATGCCGGCGCCGCGGGCCTGCCGCACCGCCTCGATCGCCTCGGTGCGAGGCGGGTCCGACAGGCCGATCAATCCCCGGAGCTCCAGGTCCTTCTCTCCATCGCCTTGCCCGACCGCCACCGCCAGCACGCGCAGGCCACGCGCGGACAGCTCCGCCGCGGCGGCCACCGCCTTGCCGTCGTTCCCGCGGGTCAGTGGGAGCACCATCTCCGGGGCGCCCTTGACGTAGAGCACGCCGTCGGAGCGGAGGATGGACATCCGCTTGCGTTCGGAGTCGAACGGGTGGACCTCGCGGCGGGGGAGGTCTCGCTCGATGTCCGGGCGCTGGATGCCCCGGAGCGCGGCGGCCTCGAGGATGGCCAGCTCCGTGGGGTCGCCGGTCCCCGGACCTCCCGCGTCGAGCTCTGCGTCGCAGTTGGCTGCGGCGGCGAAGAGCAGCGCCTGGTGGTCCTGGCCCCACAGCTCGCGGGCCGCCATCGTCCCGGTCGTCAGCGTCCCCGTCTTGTCCGTGCAGATGACGGTGGTGCTGCCCAGCGTCTCCACCGCCGGCAGTTTGCGCACCAGCACGTTCCGCGCGGCCATGCGTTGTACGCCCACCGCCAGGGCAATGGTGACCACCGCGGCCAGCCCCTCCGGCACCGCCGCCACCGCCAGCGAGACGGAGGACATCAGCACCTCCAACCAGCCGTGCCCGCGGGCCAGGTTGGCGGCGGCGACCACCACCACCAGGCCGGCGCAGAGGTACAAGAGGAGGCGGCCCACCTGGTCGAGGCGGCGCTGGAGCGGCGTCGCCTCCTCCTCGGCGGTGGCGAGCAGGTGGGCGATGCGGCCCAGCTCGGTCCGCATCCCGGTGCCTGTCACCTCCGCCAGCCCGGTGCCGGTGGCCACCGCGGTGCCCAGGAACACCCGGTCGTGCCGTTCCGCCAGGGGAGCGTCCGGCGCCGCCGGATCGACGCGCTTCTCGGCTGGAACGCTCTCCCCGGTGAGGGCCGCCTCCAGGGTGGAGAGGGCGTGGGCCTCCAGCAGCCTGGCGTCCGCCGCCACCAGGTCCCCGGCCTCCAGGAGGAGGACATCCCCAGGCACCACCTGGGTCGAGGGGATGACCTGGGCATGGCCATCGCGACGCACCCGGGCATGGGGCGCGGTCATGGAGCGGAGCGCCAGCACCGCCCGCTCCGCCCGGTACTCCTGAAGGAAGCCGACGACGGCATTGATGAGGAGGATGGCCCCGATCGCGATCGCGTCCCCGACCTCCCCAAGGGCCGCGGAGATGACGCAGGCTCCCAAGAGGAGCCAGATCAGCGCCCCCTTGAACTGGCCCAGGAAGACCCGCCAGGGCGGGGTGGCCTTCTCCCGCTGAAGCTCGTTGGAGCCAAACTGCTCCAGTCGCGCCGCCGCCTGATCCGCCGTCAAACCCTCGTTCATAGGCCTGTCAGCGCCCCCAGACTCCATGATGTCCGATTTTTGTACACATTGGAGTGCGCGCGCGCATATCTACTTGCACTTACTGGTATTCTCACACCCCACAAATACGCGAAAGATCAGGTGTCATGTTGTCCTGACATGTGGGCATGAGTGTTGCTCTATGCGCACACGTCCCTCGATACCTTCACTCAGAATACCTCAAGGAGCTACACAATGGGCATGGGCATTCAGGCTGCTGGCGTTCAGAACTTCGCTTCCGCTTTCGCCTCTGTCGGTGGTGCGGGTGGTCCGGTTGCGCAGACCAACGTCAACGGGAACGTTCAGACCGCGGGTGGCGGCGCTGCCGCCGGTGGCGCTCAGAACGCGAACCTTGCCAACCTGGCTGGGCAGAGCAACTTCCAGGCGGCCGGCACCGGCGCGGCTGGTCAGACTGGCGCGGCTGGCCAGGCTGCCGGCGCGCAGCAGGCGGGTCAGGCCGGGCAGCAGAATCCTGCCCAGCAGCTGGGCCAGCTGATCTCGCAGATCGGTGACGTGGTGAAGTCGATCGGGGAGATGCTGAAGGGCCTGGGCGGCGGCGCGGCTCCGGCCGGCGGCGCGGCTCCGGCCGGCGGTGCGGCTCCGGCTGGCGGCGCGGCTCCGGCCGGTGGCGCTCAGCAGGCGGCGGGGCAGCAGCCGGCGGGCGGCGCTCAGCCGGCGGCCGGTGGCGCTCAGCCGGCGGCGGGCGGCGCTCAGCCGGCGGCGGGCGGCGCTCAGCCGGCCGGTGGCGCGCAGCAGGCGGCTGGTGCGCAGGACCCGAACGCGGCTCAGCAGGCCGGTGGCGCGCAGGAAGCCGGCAAGGGCGACCCGATGCAGGAGATCGTGAAGGCCCTCGGCCAGATCGTCCAGATGATCCAGCAGCTGATCCAGTCCCTGCAGGGCGCGGGCGCTGGCGCGGCGGGCGGCCAGCAGGGCGGCGCGGCCCCGGCGGGTGGGGCCCAGGCGGCCTAGTCGTTACCCGGCACCCCAACGTGGGTGTCAGGAGCCTAGAAGCACCAGGTGTCCGCAAATAGGTCGGCACCTGTCTGAAGTTGGGACAAGTGGACTGCGCGCGCGCACTCCGCGCGCGCTCCTTGGCCCCAGATTCTTGGCCATCAAGAACGTAAGATCCTGGATCCCGTGGGGCGGAGCGATTCCGTCCCGCGGGATCGCTTTTTGCTGATGGGGTTCTCCGACGCGGCTTTCGAGCCCGAGGAGATATCCCCCATGTCGACCATTCCTACGATCAATACCCCCGCCTTCGTCCCGACCACCCGCGTGGACTTCGGCAGCACCGCGGCCACGGCCAACCTTCCGCAGGTGGGCTTCAGCGCCCAGAACTCCTTTGGCACCGGCGCGGCGAACTTCAAGGCCCTGGGCAGCCCGGATGCGGTGGGCGGCAGCAGCCTCGAGGCGCTCACCCAGATCGTCGGCGCGCTGACCGAGATCGTGAAGGCGCTCGGCGCGCTCGTGTCGGCCCTCAAGGGCAGCGGCGCGGAGAACGCGGCCAAGCAGCCCGAGGCGGGTGGCGAGCAGGCCAAGACCGAGGCGCCCAAGACCGAGGCCGGCGGCGGCGGCAACGACGCGGCCAAGACTGAGGAGAAGCCGGCGGCTGGCGGCCAGAACGAGATCGCCAAGGGCGAGCCGAACAACCAGGCGGCCGCTGGTGGCGGCGCCCAGAACGCGGGCGCGGCGGGCGGCGCTGGCGGCGCGGCGGACATCATGAGCCAGCTGGCTCCGCTGCTCCAGTCGCTGATGGCGATCATCCAGGCTCTGGTGGAGGCGGAAGAGGCCAAGAAGAAGGAGGAGGAGGCCAAGGCCGCTGGTGGCAAGGGTGGCAAGCACGGCGCCCACGGCAAGCACCAGGCTGGTGGCAAGCACCAGGCCGGCGGCAAGGAAGGCGCTCACGCCAAGGAAGGCGCCGGCGGCACCAACGCCAGCGAAAAGGCCAAGGAGAACGCCGCGCCGAACAGCAAGGTCGGCCAGCAGGCGGCGATGGAGAAGCTGAACCAGGCGGTCATGCAGATCCTGACCTCGCTCATCCAGCTCCTCGGCCCCATGATTCAGCAGATCGCGGCGCAGCTGCAGGGCAACCCGCAGGCCGATGCCGCGGCCCAGGCCGCCGGCAACGTCCTCAACAATCCGGGCGGCGGTGGCGCCCCCGGTGGCGTGCTGGCCCGGTAGATCGACTTCACACATGCGCCTCCGTGCGCCCGGGGTAGTTGAAGGGCACGACCGGGTTCACGTTTGAGGCTCTCCCCGGGCGGGGTCTGCGAACTCCAGGCGCAGACCCCGCTGTTATTTTCGGCTAACCTCCTCGCGCGATGGCGGACGACAAGGACGACGCGGCCAAGGCGCAGCAGCTGATGCATCAGCTGTCCGGCGTCCTCAACAACCCGGTGATGCGGTCCCTGATGGGCTCCGGGTCCTTCGGGACGAAGGGCGAGGTCGCCAAGACCAAGGCCCCGGCCCCCGGGACCCCGGCGGGGCCTGCTGCAGGGCCGGCCGGGTCCAACAAGCCCAACACGGCGCTGCCGGGGATGATGCCGTCCAGGCCGCTGCCGCCGATCAAACCGCTCCCCGGGATGAAGCCGGCGGGCGGCACGCTGGCGCAGGCGGGGATGCAAGCCGCGGCGGCGATGGTCTCGAAGATCCCGCGCGAGCAGCTCGCGCCGCTGCTGATCCAGCTCCAGGGCATCGTCACCGAGCTGGACCAGATGATGAAGGCGCTGGCCAAGGTGCGGGGCGGCAACCCGGCGCTGAAGAAGCAGATCCGGGCCGCGGTGGGGCAGATCGTGGTCCACCTGCCGATGCTGATCATGCAGATCCAGGCACAGATCGTCGGCGCCGGCAGCCCCGAGGCGAAGGCGCTGCCCGCGCTGATCGAGCAGATCCAGGCGCAGCTCAACGCCGTGGACAAGGGCCTGGACGACGACAAGAAGAAGTAGTGGGTCGCCGCCGCCTGGCCGTCAGGCGTTCCGCGCCGCCAGCCAGTCGCGCACCGCGTGGCCGGTGCCGAAGGGCCAGGGCCTCAGCTTCTCCGGCGGCACCGGCTTGAACGCCGCCAGCTCGTCGCCCAGGGCGATCGTCCCGCGCGCGCGCACGTGGTAGGCGGCGATCACCTCGTTGCGCTGAGGGAAGTCGTAGACGCCGATCAGCCGCACCACCTCACCGTCGAGCGAGAGCTCCTCCTTCAGCTCGCGCAGCACGGCGGCCTCCGGCGTCTCGCCCCGCTCCAGGAAGCCGGTCACCAGCCCAAACCAGGACTCCGGCCAGCCCTTGTTCTGGATGAGGATCACCTGGCCGTCCAGCTCCACCAGGGCGGCCACCACCGGGAGCGGGTTGTCCCAGAACACGTAGCTGCATTCCGGGTCGGGGCAGGACAGCCGATCGCGCCCGCCGTGGGCCTTCATCTCCAGCGGGCGGGCGCAGCTTGGACAGAAGCGCGGCGTCTTCATGGCGCCTACCCTAGCCAGAAGTACGCGGAGGCGATCAGCGCTCGCTTCTCCACCACCTTCGCTTGCTGGGCCAGCTGCGCCAGGCCCCGGTCCTTCTGCGCGTACCGCTTCTCCTCCTCCATCCGCAGGGACTGGAGGCGGCGCCGGTAGTCGCGCTCCAACCTTTCGGCGAAGGCACGGGCCTTCACCCGGTCCGCCGGCTCGTCCTGCTCGGTGACGGCGTGGCGGGCGGCCTCCCACTCGGCGCGCACCCGCTCCACCGCCTCGCGTGGCTCCAGCAGGCAGTCCTCGGCGTAGCGGTCGGCGCGCTCGCGCTGCCGGTCCAGCTCCAGCGTGCTCCGCCGCTCCGCCGTCCGGACCAGCTCCTCGCGGGCCTGGGCCAGCGCCCGCTCCTGGGCGGCGGTGACCGAGACCGGTTGCGGCTGGCGCAGCGGCTCGTCGCGCGCCGGGAGGCGGAAGAACAGCTCGCCGTCCTGGACCGGCAGCGCGCGGAAGGCGTCCCCGTCGCGGACCAGCACCAGGTGCAGCAGCTTCTCCTCCGGCTTGAGCCCCGAGACGTCCACCCGGTAGGCGAACCACCAGCCCTCGGCGCCGGCGAGGCGGGAGAGCCGGGCGGGGAGGGCGGCCGCGTCCAGCGACAGGTAGCTCACCGCGTCCACGGTCCGCTCGCGCACCTGGCCGGTGGCGCGGGAGAGCCGCCGCCGTTCGGCGCCGGGGCCGGAGGGATCCGCCGCCTCGCCCGGGCCGAGCACCGACCCGGTGAGCGCGCGCGCCCGCTGCCGCCGGCTCTGCACCACCTCCCGGGCCTGTTCGCCGGTGAGCCGCAGCCGCCGCCGGACCTCGCCGTCGAAGCGCTCCAGGATGAGCGAGCGGGCGGAGGTCATCCGCTTGTCGATCCGCTTCTCGAGATCGGCGCGGAGGGCGTCGAAGGCGCGGTCGATCTCCTCCGGCTGGCGGCAGGACTGGTAGATGTCCAGCACCCGCCGCTCGAAGTCCACCCCGCTCTCCAGCGCGCCCAGGATCTCGTCGGAGGCGCCGAACACGCCGTCGAAGAGGTTGAGCTTCTTCTCCAGCAGGTCGTACAGGCGCGCGTCGGCGGCGTTCTGGCGGTTGAGGAAGTTGAGCACCAGCACGTCGCGCTGCTGGCCGTAGCGGTGGCAGCGGCCGATGCGCTGTTCGATGCGCTGGGGGTTCCAGGGCAGGTCGTAGTTCACCACCAGGTTGCAGAACTGGAGGTTGAGGCCTTCAGCGCCGGCCTCGGTGGAGAGGAGGATCTGCGTCCGGTCGCGGAACTCCTCTACCAGCCGGGCGCGCTCCTCCGGCGTGCCGGCGTCGCCGGAGAGGAGGGAGATGCGCCCGCGGTAGCCGTGCTCGGAGAGGAGGCGGAGCAGGTACTCCTGCGTGCGGCGGGATTCGGTGAAGATGACCGCCTTCTCCGGCCACTGGTGCGCGCGGGCCACGGTGAAGGTGCGGTCCAGCGCGCGCTTGAGGGCTTCACCCTTGGCGTTGACGCCGATGCGCGCCGCCTGCTCCGCGTACCGCTCCAGCTCCCACAGCTCGTCCTCCAGCGCCTTGAGGCCGCTGCCCCGGTTCGGCGAGGCGGGGCCGGCGCCGTCGTCGCACCACTCCTCCGCCTCCTCGGAGAACTGGCGCGCCTCCTCGGGCTCGGCGGTGAAGAGCAGGCCCTGGGCCTGGGCGCCGCGCCGGGCGGCCTCCAGCCGGTTCCGCAGCGTCTCGGCCAGCTTCCGGAGCGTGGGGGCGATGGCGTAGGTGGAGCTGGCCAGCAGCTTCCGGTAGACGAGCGTGAGCAGCGTCCGCTTCCCCGGCTCCAGCGCCGCCTCGGACCGCCGCAGGTACTCCGAGACCTTGTCGTAGAGGTCCTGCTCCTCGGCGGAGGGCGCGAAGTCCTCCACGATGCTGCGGCGGTCGGTGAAGCGGACGTACTCGCGGACCTGGCGGCGCAGGGTGCGCTGCACCACGCCGGCCAGCCGGTCCTTCAGCTCCTCCGTCCCGGAGTCGGGCAGCGTCCCCGCGTCCTTGTCGACCTCGTAGCGGGCGCGGAAGGCGTGCTCCGGGCCGAGGATCTGTTCATCGAGGAGCGAGAGGAGCCCGAACAGCTCCAGGAGGTCGTTCTGGAGCGGGGTGGCGGTGAGGAGGAGCTTGGGGCAGTCCTTGAGGCCCTGCTTGAGGGCGCGGCCGGTCTTGTGGGACGCCTTGTAGGCGTTGCGGAGGCGGTGGGCCTCGTCGATGACGGCGACGTCCCAGCGGAGCTGGGAGACCAGCTCGGAGCGGGAGGCGGCGAAGGGGTGGGAGCAGATGACCACCGCGTCCTGGTCGAACGGGTTGCCGGTGGCGCGCACGGTGCGGCCGTCGACCACGACGGCGTCGAGGTCGAACTTGTCGCGCAGCTCCTGCTGCCACTGGGCGCGCAGGGTGGCGGGGCAGAGGACGAGGAGGCGGCGCTTCCCCTCGGCGAGGAGCTGGGCGAGGACGATGCCGGCCTCGATGGTCTTCCCCAGGCCCACCTCGTCCGCGAGCATACAGCCCCCGCGGGAGAGCGACTCGAGGGCGAAGGCGGCGGCCTCCACCTGGTGCGGGTTGAGGTCCACCCGTGCCTCGGAGAGGGCGGAGGCCAGCCGGGAGGCGCCGTCCCCCGGGCGGGTGGAGAGCTCCTCCGCCAGCAGGCGTTCGTGGAAGCGGGTGAGGGGGCGGGCGGGGCCTTCCGGCTCGGGGAGCTCGGCGCGGGCTTCGGCGGCGGCGGCGGCGGGTTTCGACACGGGGCGCGCCATCATGGGGGGCGGATCGATCCTGTAAAGGGGGTTGATCCGGGGGCCGGTAAATCGGCCCGAGCGTGCCCGGTGCGGCGCCCGGCCAGCGGCGTCCGTTCGACAGTCGGTAGGATGGAGTGGGCGACGGGCGGTCCGATTGGTACGGTCTCCTCGGTGCCAGACGCCGACCTGAACGAGGCCGAGCAGGAGATGCTTCTGGCCGCGGACGTCGTGGTGGAGGAGGCGCAGGCCAACGTCGCCTCCGCCGCCGCCTCCGGCGACTCCAAGCTCCTCGGGCTGCGGGAGATGGAGCTGAAGGTCGCCTTCGAGTGGGCCCACCTCGTGCGGGAAGAGGTGAAGGCCGGGATGCTGCGCTAGGTCACTTCTTGCTGGAGCGCCGGCGGGTGCGACCGGAGGTGGACACCACGCGGAGCTCGGCGCCGAGGGCGTGCGCCAGTCGTTCCGCGGTCCCTACCCGGGGTTGCGTGCGACCCGAGAGGATCCGGCTGACTTCCGCCTGGTCGATGCCGCTGCGCGACGCCAGCTCGCGCTGCGTCACGCGCGCCTTCTTGCGCCGCACCTCCAGCTCGGCGGCCACCGAGGAGAAGTACTCGTCGACCTTCTCCATGAAGTCCGTCAGTCCCTCCTTCCGGAGTCGCCGCTCCAGGATTGGAAGAAGGTCGTCGAGCGTCTTCGGCATGGCAAAGACAATATGGGGATTTACCCATCAGGCTCAAGTGGTGCTGACTGGGCCGCCCTTGGCCTAAAGCCGCCCCTCGCGCTTGACCCGCAGGTACGCGTTCACTGCCTCGGCCGAGAACGTCGTGGCCGGCGCGCGCACCACCAGCGCGCCCGCGTCGCGCAGGCGGGCGGCGGTGAGCCGGTACTCGTCCTCCAGCCGCGCGGCCACCTGGCGCTCGTAGGCCTCCTGGGCGGACTCGGGCACCCGTTCGGCCAGCTCCGCCAGCGCGCGGTCGTGCAGGGACGCCACCAGCGGCAGGTGCCGGGGTGAAAGGGCCAGCGCCCGCCGCACCAGCGCCGCCGACGTCTCGAGGTCCAGCAGGTCCGACAGCACCACCACCAGCGTCCGCTTGTGGTGCCGCGCGAAGCAGGTGTCCAGCGCCCGCCCGTAGTCGCTCTCCTCCAGCGAAGCCTCCAGCCGGTACAGCGCCCGCGTCAGCTCGCGCAGGTGCGCAGCCCCCTTGCGCGGCGGCACGTGCGCCTGCACCTCCCGCGCGAAGGCCACCACCCCCACGTGGTCCCCCTGGTCCAGCGACACCCGCGCCAGCCGCAGCGCCGCGTCCACCGCGTGGTCCAGCTTCCGCCGGCCCTCCACCCGCCCGGCCATGTGGCGCCCGCAATCCAGCACCAGCATCACCGGCTGGTCCCGCTCCGGCTGGTGCATCCGCACCATCGTCCGGGCCCGCCGCGCGGACGCCTTCCAGTCGATGGTCCGTGCGTCGTCCCCCGGCCGGTACTCGCGCAGCGATTCGAACTCGCGCCCCTCCGCCTTGCGCCGGATGGGCCGCGCCGCCGCCTCCTGCGCCGCCCGCGCCAGCTCCAGCGCGCTCCGGCTCAGCGCCGTCAGGTCCGGGTACACCTTCACCGCCTCCGCCGCCGGCACCGCCCACTGCCGCGCGCACAACCCCAGCGGCCCCTCCAGCCGCACGTGCACGTCGCCGAACGCCGCGTCCCCGCGCGACGGCGGCGTGAGCCGGTAGGCCAGCGTCCGGTTCCGCTCCACCGGCGACAGCTCGAAGCGCAGCCGGTGCCCGGTGGACGCCATCCCCGCCGGCGGCACGTCGCGCAGTTCGCCCCGCACCGGACGCGCCCCGCGCCACTCCAGCGCCAGCGCCACCGGGTTGCCCACCCCCGAGGAGAGCACCGCCTCCACCCGCCGCCGCACCGAGAGCGCCGAGACGCCCGGCGCCAGCGCGTAGTCCAGCGCGCACAGCGCCGCCGCCGCCACGTCCACCGCCGCCGCCACCAGCGCGAAGCCGGGCGCCAGCAGCGCCAGCACCGCCGGGATCAGCGCGAAGGCGGCGAGCGCGGCCGCGCGCGCGGTGGGGACGGGGCGCCCGCTCACCGTGGGACCGGCACCTCGTCCAGCACCTGCCGCAGCACGTCCTCGGCGGTCAGCCCCTCCACCTCCGCCTCCGCGCGCAGCACCAGCCGGTGGTTGAGCACGCTCGGCGCCACCTCCTTCACCTCGTCCGGGGTGACGAACGCCTGGCCGCGCAGCGCCGCGCGCGCCTTGGCCGCCCCCAGCAGCATCTGCGACGCGCGCGGGGACGCCCCCAGCCGCAGCGGCGCGCTCTGCCGCGTCTTCCGCACCACCGCCACCACGTAGGCCAGCACCGACTCGTCGCAGCGGACGGCGGCGGCCTCGCGCTGGAGCGCATCCAGCTCCCCGGCCTGGAGCACGCGCTCCACCTTCGGGGGCGCGCCCTGCCGCTGGTGGTAGAGCCGCACCATGGCCTGCTCCGCCTCCAACTCCGGGTAGCCGACCTTCACCCGCATCATGAACCGGTCCAGCTGCGCCTCCGGCAGCGGGTAGGTCCCCTCCAGCTCCAGCGGGTTCTGGGTGGCCACCACGAAGAAGCGCTCGTCCAGCGGGCGCGACGTCCCGTCGATGGTGACCTGCCGCTCCTCCATCGCCTCCAGCAGCGCGGCCTGCGTCTTGGGCGGGGTGCGGTTGATCTCGTCCGCCACCAGCACCTCGGTGAAGATGGGCCCCTTCACCAGCCGGAAGGACTCCTCGTCCGGCCGGAACACCGAGGTGCCCAGGATGTCCGCCGGCATCAGGTCCGGCGTGAACTGCACCCGCGCGAAGGAGAGCCCCAGCGCCGACGCCAGCGATCGCGCGATCAGCGTCTTGGCCACGCCGGGGACGCCCTCCAGCAGCACGTGCCCGCGCGCCAGGAACGCGGTGACCAGGTCGGCGATGGGCTTCGTCTGCCCCAGCACCGCCCCGTGCAGCGCCGAGGTGAGCCGCTCCAGCGGCGCGCCGCCGCTCACGGCTTGCTGCCCTTGAGCCCCAGCAGCGTGCCCGCCGCCGCGAGGATCCCGCTCACCACCCCCAGGTACGCGCCCAGCGCCGGCTTGGACACCGGGACCAGCATGTTCCCGTCCACCGAGTGCGCCTGCGTCGGGTCCCAGGAGAGCTTGATGAACACCAGGCACCAGACGACGGTCGCCCCGGTGCACCCCAGTTGCACCAGCCACGCCGCGGCCGGGTGGATGCGGATGCTCCGCCGCGCGCGCCCCACCACCGCCGCCATCGCCAGCGCCATCAGCCCGGTGGCCACCACGCCCAGCGACTGCAGGCCGATCACCTCGCCCTCGGCGGCGGTCTCCTTCCAGGGGAAGAACGAGCAGATGATGCACAAGGCGCCGCCCACCAGCGCCAGCTTGTCCGCCGTGGTCAGCCCGCCCACGAACAGCCGGGCGTCGTCCATCGCCCCCTCCGGGCTGAACACCGGCGAGTACGACGGCGCGCCGCGCGCCCCCGGAGCCTCCGGGGCGTAACGCGTGGGGAGGGTGGGCGCCAGCGGCGGCGGGAG
>DATBSS010000080.1:0-17250 GCA_036559665.1 Myxococcaceae bacterium | reverse complement strand
TCGGTGACGAAATCTCTCAAGGATGACGAGGATGTCGTCTTCGTGCGTCGGGGGAGTGACCCGCTCCGACCATGAATGGGAATCGATGGCTCACAGTCGCCAACCAACGATTTGCCACGTCGTGGTGTCGATCGCGTACTGGCCGCTCATGTCGGTCGGAGGGGATTCCCCGAGATCGCAGGTGTCGTTCAGGGCGATGGAGACGAACAGGATGCGAGGGACTGTCGTGCCGAAGGGGTTGCCGGAGTCCGGGGTGCCGGCATCTTCGTCAGGCTCGCCTCCGTCGGCTGGGTCCGTCTGCGCCCACACTTCTACGTCGTAGCTTTCGCGGCGCGAGACGCAAACCTCCAGCGGCGTTGCATTGGGAGGAATCTCCCAATCTCGAAAGAAGTCGTCGGATGCGATCTGGGCCGCCCGTAGCCAGTCCCCTCGCAAGGTGACCAGCGAAACGCGCCCGGGCTCCCCGAAGGGAACGGTCACCTTCCTTTCGATGGGCTGCGCATACCGGAGGAACGGCAGCCACCCGCACCCGAATGCCAGGACCGTGCCGAGCAACCACGCTCTGGGTTGTGTCACGGGAGCACCTCGAGCGGCGGGGTTGCCACTCCGGTCCGTTTGTCGTCGGTGCGCACGATCGACTGGGGTTGCCAATTCTTGCCGACCCGGAGGAAGACCTCCCCTGGTCGAGGCTCACCCATGTGCGGAACGTACTTGTAGACCCGGCAGGTCGTATCGAACTGGATCCGGAACGACCACCGCTGCTGCCGAGAACTGAGATCGCCCCTCGAGAAGGGCGTGTCCGGCCATGGGTGGCTATGGAAGTCCGCGACGACGTCGGGTGATTCTCGATCGTCGCGTAGGGTCGCCGGGACGCGGCAGGATTTGTTCGGACCGGGCTTCTGGTGTCGAGGAAGGCCCAACGGCGACGGCACGCTCGCGTAGTTCAGCCCATCCGCGCGGGAATAGAGCAAGCCGCAGTACTCCACTCCATCGTCACCATCCCTGGCGCGCTCCAATCGCTCGACCGCCGGGCAGAGTTGGTCGATCACCTCATCTGGGTTCTTCGCCGGGGCGATCGCCTCCCAGGGCCCGCGGACCCAGACTTTCCCACCGTCCTCCCCATAGTCGACTCCCGCCCGCAGGCGCACGCCCCTTGCCGCCGAGCAGGCCACCAGTCCGGAAGCCCAGACCACCATCAAAGCAAAGCCGGAAGGCGGGAACACCCAGGAATCATATGGGTGTGATGGTCAGGTTGTCGAAGTAGAGCGACGCTTCCCAGCTGGAGAACCCGAACCGGTCATGCCCTTTCCCCTCCAGCGGGAACGGGTCGTCGAACTCCATGAACGGCTTGCCGTCGATGCTCCAGCGGAGGAGGGTGCCCCGGCGCTCGATGCGCCAGTGGTACATCCTGCCGATCTGCACCGGGTAGGGGTTCGCCTCCACGCGCATGCGGGTGTCGGCGCGGAACACGCCGGTGTCCACCAGGTTCGCCTGCGGGAGGCCCTGTGCGGAGGCCACCTTCCGCGCCTCCTGCTGCAGGGCCGCCATCGAAGGCCCGTGCTCGTCGCGCCGGGCGATGATGGAGACGGAGTTGTTCCAGCCGCCGTGGACGAGCACGTAGCCCGAGGCGTGGTTCAGCCCGTCGCCGAAGATCTCGCACTTGATGTCGCCCTCGGGCGAATCGGAGCGCACGTCGAACTCGATCGCCACGTCGTGCGGCAGCTTCGCCTTCAGCCAGAGCGGGTTGTTCTTCGCGCCCGGCGCCAGCAGCTGCCCGTTCACCGTCCGCCAGAAGCTGCCGTTGGCCCAGTAGTTCCGCTCCACCGTGGTGCGGTCCGAGAAGTCGTCCTGGTACGGCAGCTGCAGCGTCGCCTCCTGCTCGCCGCGCAGCGCGTAGTGGATGAGCGGAAGGTTCGCCAGCGCCACGATGCCCAGGAGCACGAACCGCGCGCCCCGCGAGAGCGGCTGGGGCGGCTGCCAGGGTGTGGGGTCGCTCGGGGCGGCCTCTGGCGCCTCGCCGGCGGGAGCGGGCGCGTCCGCTGCACGCTCCTTCTCTTTGCGCTTCACCTGGGCCATGGATGGGCGCGGACTTGTACCTTTAGCCTCGAGTGATGGCCAGCGCGAGCATCAGCGCCAGCAGCACGGCCGCCGCGGCGGCGTACGGCCATGTCCAGGTGGGCGGGCCGGTGCGGGCGATCAGCGCCTGGGCCTCCGCCCGCTCGGCGTCGCTCGGCTGCCCGTCCAGCACGCCCTGCGCCTCGCGGCGCGCCCCCACGTGGTCGCCGGCCTCGTACCGCTTCCATGCCTCCTGGAGCGGCCCGTCACCTTTGTCCTTGCCACCCTTCTCGCCTTTGTCTTTGTCGCCGCGATGTGCGGACTTCGCCATGCGCGCTCTATAGCCCAGGAATGCAAAGGCCCGCCGAGGGTATATAGGTCCCTGGATGGCTCGCTGGATGCCCTCCCGACGAGCGGCCCTCGCCGGGTTGTGTGGCGCTGTGGCCTCGGCCGTCTGGCCGCGGCCGGCCCGCGCCTTCGGCGACGGCGCGCGCTTCGTCCCCGCCGTCCTCCAGCACAAGGGCCGCTGGGACGCCCGCCTGTCCGGCCTGCGGCGGCTGGCCTGGGAGCTGGGGCGGCGCACCTCGGTGGAGATGGTGCCGGACGCCCGCCCGCTGGCCCTCAACAGCCCCAAGCTGTTCGAGTACCCCTTCGTCTACCTGGGCGGCGACGGCGGGCTGCCGGCGCTCTCCGAGGACGAGGTGGAGAACCTGCGCCGCTACCTCACCTTCGGCGGCTTCCTGCTCGCGGACGCCAACGACGGCTCGGAAGGCACCGGCTTCGACGCCGACTTCCGGCGCGAGATGCAGCGGCTCCTCCCGCAGTCGCCGCTCACCCCGGTCCCTTCCGAGCACGTCATCTTCAAGTCCTTCTACCTGCTCGAATCGGTGCCGGGCCGGCTGCTCCGCAAGCCGCAGATCGAATCCTGCAACCTGGGCAAGCGCGCCGCCGTCGTCTACACGCAGAACGACCTGGCCGGCGCCTGGAGCCGCGACGAGAGCGGGGACTACGAGCTGGAGGTCACGCCGGGCGGCGAGTCGCAGCGGGAGATCGCCATCCGGCTGGGCATCAACCTCTGCATGTACTCGCTCTGCCTCGACTACAAGGACGACGCGGTGCACCTGCCGCTGATCATGCAGAAGCGGCGATGAGCTGAGCGTGACGAGCTCCACCTACAACGCCTGGAAGCTGGTCAGCCTCTCGCCGCTGCCTCCCTGGGCGCTGGTGGGGCTGGGCGTGGCGCTGGCCTTGGGGGTGGCGCTGGCGGTGGTGGGGCTGCGCAAGGAGGCGCTGCGCGCGCGCCGCGCGGTGCTGTGGACGCTGCGCATCCTGGCCGGGGTGGCGGCGCTGTTCTTCCTGCTCGAGCCGGGCGTCCGCAACATGCAGGTGGCCACGGTGAAGAACCGGCTGGCCATCCTGGTGGACCGCTCCGCCTCCATGGCCTTCCCGGCGGACGGGGACGGTCACACCCGCTCGCAGGTGGTGGCGCGGTACCTGGAGTCGGTGGCCCCGGAGCTGGCCGCGCTCTCGGAGCGCTTCTCGCTGGAGATCGACGGGTTCGACCCGGCGCTGGCGCCGCTGTCCACCCAGGCCCTCAACGCCGAACCGCCCCGCGGCGGCCGCACCGACCTGCTCTCCGCGCTCCGGGCGGTGAAGGCGCAGGAGCAGTCCGGGGCGCAGAAGCGCCTCTCCGGCATCCTCCTGTTCTCGGACGGCGCCGACAACGCGGAGCTGCAGCAGGGCGTGGCGGGCCGCGCGCGCGCCGCGCTCTCCGACCTGGAGGTGCCGATCTCCACCTTCGTGGTGGGCCGGGACGCGCTCAAGGACCTGGCGGTGGAGACGGTGAAGGTGGACGACTTCGCGTTCGTCCGGAACATGATCACCGTGGAGGTGGAGGTCCGGGGGCGAGGCTTCTCCGGCCAGACCATCCCGGTGGTGCTGCGCCGCGAGGGCCAGGTGGTGGCCAGCAAGAGCGTGCAGCTCAACAGCTCCGACGAGATGGTGCCGGTGTCCTTCCAGCTCACCCCCGACCAGACCGGGCGGTTCGTCTACACGGTGGCGGTGCCGGTGTTCCCGGAGGAGGCGGTGGCGGAGAACAACTCGCGCTCCTTCGTGCTGAAGGTGATCCGCGACCGGGTGCGCGTGCTGTTGGTGGTGGGCCGGCCGACCTGGGACGAACGCTTCCTGCGCGGGCTCCTGCGCCAGGACCCCAACGTCGACCTGATCAGCTTCTACATCCTCCGGACCATGTCGGACGACGTGAACACCGTGAACCCGGACCGGGAGCTGTCGCTGATCCCGTTCCCCATGGACGAGATCTTCGACAAGAAGCTGCGGACCTTCGACGTCGTCATCTTCCAGAACTTCGGGTACACGGACCCGGCGCTCACCATCACGCAGTACGAGGACAACCTCGAGCGCTACATCAACGACGGCGGCGCGTTCTTGATGATCGGCGGCGATCGCTCGTTCGGGGAGGGTCGGGTCAGCTTCAACACCCTCGGGCGCGCGATGCCGCTGGAGCCCACCGGGTTGCCCGCTTCGGTGGAGCCGTTCAAGCCGCGGCTGACCCCGGAAGGCGCCCGCCACCCGGTCACCGCCGTGCAGAGTGGTGGCGTCTCCGCCAGCGAGAGCTCCTGGGCGTCGATGCCGGAGCTGCCGGGCGCCAACCTCACCCGCGCGCGGCCGGGCGCGACGGTGCTCCTGGACCACCCGGTCCTCCAGGTGGACGGGAAGCCGGCCCCGGTGCTGGCGGTCTGGGAGTACGGGCGCGGGCGCGCGGCGGCGCTCACGGTGGACTCGAGCTGGTACTGGGCTTTCACCTCGCACCGGTCCGGATCGCCCACGCGCCATTACGACCGGTTCTGGGGCAACGCGCTGAGGTGGCTGGTGCGGGACCCGGACCTCACCACGCTCAAGGTTACGGCCGATCCGCCGGCGCTGGAGCCGGGGAAGCCGGTGGGCGTGGTGGTGGTGGCGCGGATGCCGGATTACCAGCCGGCCGCCGAGGCCGAGGTGAAGGTGGACCTGGTGAGCGTGGGCACGCAGAAGGTGATCGCCACGCAGGTGGCGTTGACCGGGCCGGATGGGATGGCGCGCGTGGAGTTCCCGCCGCCGGAGCCGGGGCCGTATCGCGTGGTGGGCACCGCGAAGAAGGGCGAGCGCGAGTTGGGCGAGGGAGAGGACGCGGTGGCGGTGCGCGCCGTGGGTCCAGAGCTGTCCGACGCCTCGGTCCATTCGGACCTGATGGAGCGGATCGCCAGCGTCACCGGCGGCAAGTCGTACCGGTTGCCCATGTCCGGGTTGCCGGACGTGCCGCTGCTCGATCCGCCGGTGGTGGAGGTCGGGCGCAGCAAGGATCAGCCGCTCTGGGACCGCTGGTACTACCTGGTAGCGCTGGTCGCGCTGCTCGGTACCGAGTGGTTCCTGCGCCGGCGCTTCGGGTACGTCTGATCATCTGAGCGTCGCGCGACTGCGGCGATCGGGGTGTGTCCGCGGGCGTGAAGCCAGGATCATTGTCACGGCGGATTTCCGGTGGACAGGTGGCTGTCAGTGTCCATTGCATTCGCGTGGTGAGAGCCGCGCAATGGGGCGGATCCGCTCGTGAAATTCGGGGCCGTTCTCACAAGAAGAGACTGAGCCCGATAACCCTGTGTCTTTGGCAGTGTTGGCGGTCGGTTTCTCCCGCCTGATCCGAACCAGCCGGTCCGTACCGGGAGCCAGGACCATGCCCGTTGATGACGTCGATTCGCGGCCGGTAACGCCGCCACAGCCCCCGCCTGAGCCGCCCAAGAAGGCCGACTCGAATGGAGATGGCTCTTCCTCGACGGCCTCGGGGGACTCGAAGCCGAAGGACGCGAGCGGCACGTCCGGCTCGAGCGGGTCGAGTGGAAATGCCGGGGCGGCTGCAGCCGCCAAACCTGCGCCCGAGTTCGTACGGCGGTGGAACGCGGACGGTTTCACGGCGGCCAACAGCAACGTTCAATCCACGAGGGCCCCCGCGGCCTCGCGCGTGCAGAGCGCGCTGAAGGATCGCTTCCAGGATGGGTTTGAGCCCGCGCCGCAGCGGGCGCTGAAGGTCGTCCCGAATGCCCCCAAGGTGACGCCGCCGAAGGCGGACGCTGGGAAGGAGACGCCGAAGGCGGACGCTGGGAAGGAGACGCCGAAGGCGGACGCTGGGAAGGAGACGCCGAAGGGCGACGCTGGGAAGGAGACGCCGAAGGGCGACGCTGGGAAGGAGACGCCGAAGGGCGACGCTGGGAAGGAGACGCCGAAGGCGGACGCTGGGAAGGAGACGCCGAAGGGTGACGCCGGCAAGGAGACGCCGAAGGGCGACGCCGGCAAGGAGACGCCGAAGGGCGACGCCGGCAAGGACACTCCGAAGGGTGACGCTGGGAAGGAGACGCCGAAGGGCGACGCCGGCAAGGACACTCCGAAGGGTGACGCTGGGAAGGACACTCCGAAGGGTGACGCTGGGAAGGACACGCCGAAGGGCGACGCTGACAAGGACGCGCTGAAGGCCGACGCTGGCAAGGACGCGCCCAAGGCCCTCGCGGACAAGGAGACGCCGAAGGCGGACGCCGACAAGAAGCCCGAGGACCTCAAGAACGAGGCTCAGAAGACCGACGAGCAGAAGAAGACCGAGGAGGACAAGAAGGCGGCCGAGGAGAAGAAGGCGGCCGACGAAGCGAAGGCCAAGGAAGAGGCCGAGAAGCGCCGCAAGGAGGAGATGGACCGGCTCCTCGCCAAGCCTGAGGTCCGCCGCGGCATGCAGCAACTCGGCCTCTCCGAGGACGAGATCCGCCAGGCCGGCGACGCGGGCCTGAAGCTCCTCGAGGCCGCCGAGCACGCCGGCAAGGGCAACTACAAGGACGCCGCCCGTTCGCTGCTCGCGGCGGGGAGGGCGGCGCCGGACCTGGTGGCCAAGGCCGCCTCCAAGCTCGCCGACAAGTTCTCCGATCCGACCGTCAAGGCGCTGCTGAAGAACGGCGACTTCGTGAAGGCGCTCGCCACCAGCGACACCTCCGCCCAGGCGCTCGATCACTTCATGAACGGCAACTTCGGCGAGGGGCTCAAGGCGCTCGCCGGCAACGAGAAGGCGCTGGGCGCCGCCGTCGACACGCTCTACGCCACCAACCCGGCGTTCAAGAAGGGCCTCGACGCGCTGGGAGTCAAGCCCGAGACCCTGAAGCAGAACCTGGCCGCGGCGCCGGACCTGGTGGACGCGGCGATGAAGGCGTCCAGGGGCGACATCCCCGGCGCGCTGAAGTCGCTGGTGGAGGCCGGCAAGAAGGCCCCGGACGTCATGTCCGAGATCATCTCCAACTACGCCAAGAAGATCCCGGACTCCGTCCCGGGCGCCAAGTACCTCCGGGCCATCTTCGGCGACAAGGACGCCGTGAAGTCGATGCTCACCGACTCGAAGGCGCACGCCGGCCTCGGGAAACTGCTCAACGGTGACCTCCGCGGCCTGCGCGACCTGGCCGGCTCCGAAGCCGCGGAGAAGGTGGTCAAGGCCCTGGCGAAGGAGCCGGGGATCGCCGACCAGCTCAAGAAGATGGGGCTGACCGGCGACGACGTGGCCCAGCTCGTCAAGGCCGGGCCGGACGCGCTGGACGCGATCATGCACGCCGCCGACGGCAAGCTGGGCGACGCGTTCAAGTCCATGATGAGCGCGATGTCCAAGGCGCCGGACGTCGCCGCCAAGCTCATCAAGCAGATGGCGTCGAAGATCGACCCCAACGGCCCGCTCGGCTGGGCGCAGCCCATCCTCGCCAACGAGAAGGCGATGGGGCAGCTCCTCCACGACCCGAAGGCCATGGAGGCCCTGGGCCGGCTCGGGGCCGGGGACATGTCGGCGCTGCGCGACCTGGTCAACTCCCAGGGCGGCCAGGCCGTCATCGACGCGCTGGGCGAAAGCCCCAAGGTGAAGGACCTGCTCGCCAGGGTCGGGCTGGAGCCGAAGGACCTCAAGTCGTTGGCCCAGGCGCTCCCGGACGTCCTCGACGCCGCGTCGAAGCTCAAGGACGGGGACTGGAAGGGCGCGCTCCAGAGCCTGAAGACCGCGCTGGGCAACATCGATCCGGCGGTCGCCGCCAAGATGCTCGGCAAGATCGCAGGGAACATCCCCAACCTGCCCGGGCCGCTCAAGGCGCTCCTCACCGACCCCAAGTTCATGGGCGAGCTGTTGAACAACCCCGCCGCCAGGTCCGCCCTCGACAAGCTGATGGCGGGCAACCCGATGGACGCCGCCCGGGAGCTGCTCAACAACCCCGAGATGCGGCAGGCGACGGCGGAGGCGCTCTTCCGCGACCCCGCGACGAAGAAGCTCTTCGAGAACCTGGGCATCAAGACCCCCGAGGCGCTGGCCGCCATGGGCAAGGCCGCGGGCGACGTGATGGACGCCGTCCAGAAGATCGGCCAGGGCGACATCCGCGGCGCCATGCAGGCGCTGGGGAAGGCCTGGGGCGGCCTCTCCGCCCAGCAGAAGGCCGACCTGATCTCCGGGCTCGCCGACCACCTCAAGCTCCCGCCCGGCGTCAGGGACGCGCTGAAGCTCGGTGCCGAGGTCCTGGGCACGCCGGGAGTGGCGGATGCGCTCGGCAAGGCCCTGGAGGCGGTCAAGAAGGGTGACGTCGGCGCCCTGGGCAACGCCCTGGCCGAGGCCGGCAAGCTCATCGCCAAGTCGAAGCCGGAGCTCGCCGTCTCCTTCCTCAATTCGCTCCAGCACCTGCCCGGCAGCCTCGGCAAGCTCTTCAAGGACCCGAAGCTCAACGAGGCCATCGTCCGGTCCGGCGCGTTCGATCACCTGCTCGACGCCATGGCCAGCCTCTCCAACGCCGACCTCCGGGGCGCGCTGGGGCACCTGGCCTCGGCCGGCCAGAAGCTGATCACGGACGGCGAGCACTTCAACATCCGGGGGATCGGGGAGCTGCCCATCGGCAAGCAGGGCATGGAGAACATGCTCCGGCTGATGGACCGCTTCTGGGACGCGCTGCCCAGCGGGGTCAAGCACAAGCTCGAGGCGAAGATGGCGCAGATGGCCGCCAGCCTCGGCCTCCGGTCGGTCCCGTTCCTCGGGAACCTCGTCAACCTCGCCAACCTGGGCATGGACGCCGCGGCGCTGGTGAAGGAGATGCTGCGGGACAACCCCGACGCGACCACCCTGTTCCTCCAGTCGCTCCAGGTGGGCGTGGACGTCGCGGGCCTCGTCCCCGGCCTCAACACCATGACCGCGCCGCTGGCCGCCGCCGTGGCGATGATGAACCTCATCGGCGGACCGGGCCTGGTCGGGAACCGGCAGGACTACCAGAACGAGCTGCTGGACCTCCGCGAGCCCGGAGGGCCCGCCCGGAGAGCGGCGTAGTCTTCCACCCGGCCGTCACCATCCTTTCCCGTTGACGGCCGGGTCGGGAGCTCGCGACGCTGCGCGCCGCTCGGGATCTCGCCAGGAGGCAACATGCGCAGGACACTGTCGGCCGTCGTGGTGGTGGCGCTCGCCGTGGGGACTGCCGCGTGCGGCTCATACACCGGGGGTGCAATTCCCCCAGCCACCACGGAGGTCTACAACATCACCCCCGGCGCCTCGGTCCTCATCGGGTCGGGCGGCAACGCGGGCTTCGGCATCACCGCCAACACCGGCGGCGTCTACCGGGTGGTATGGAGCGGCGACCAGTCCACCAGCGGCGTCCACCGCCAGTTCTGGGGGTCGGTGTGGACGCACGGCACCTTCCAGCAGGTCACCGCCGGCTGCATCGGCGCCGTCTGCCCGGTGGAGAGCGACGACGTGGTGAAGCAGCCGGTCACCGTGACCGGCGGACAGCGGGTGGACTTCGACGCCCAGACCGCCGACGGCGTCGACGGCTTCGACGTGGCCGTCACGGGCGCGGGCTTCGAGCCCGTCTACTTCGACCTGGTCGTCGACGGCGTCCGCAACCCGGACCTGGTCTTCTTCTCCGCCGCCGACCTCAGCGGGCAGATCGCCAACCCCGGCACCATCCCCTTCGGCCTCCAGGGAACGTAACCCCCCGCCTCGCCGGGCCCGCCCCGGACGCGCCGCGGCATCCCAGAAGGTCCAGGGACTTACGGAAAACGTTTACTTTCGCAAGAAAACGTTTACAGTGCACTCCCTGCCCATGGCGACGGCGCGAGGCGAGCGAGCGGAGGCGAGCATCAAGGACGTGGCGCGCCAGGCGCGGGTGTCCATCGCCTCGGTGTCGCGGGTGATGAACGGCCAGCCCACCGTGCGCGAGGAGACGCGCAACCGGGTGCTGGCGGCGGTGCAGTCGCTCAACTACGTCCCCCACGTCGGCGCCCGCAGCCTGATCACCCAGAAGACCAACGTGGTGGGGGTGCTGCTCCCGGACCTCCACGGCGAGTTCTTCTCCGAGCTGATCCGCGGGCTGGACGGGCTGGCGCGGGACCGGAAGCGGCAGCTGCTGCTCTCCAGCGTCCACGGCGAGGCGGAGGAGGTGGCCGCCGCGCTGCGCGCTTTGCGCGGGAAGGTGGACGGGCTGGTGGTGATGTCCCCCCACGTGGATTCGGACCTGCTGCAGCGGAACCTGCCCAGCGCGCTGCCCATCGTGCTGCTCAACAGCCCCATCCGCGGGTCCGGGTGCTCCTCCTTCACCATCGACAGCTACCGCGGCGCGCGGGCGATGACGCGCCACCTGGCCAGCCGCGGGCACCGGCGGATCGCCCACCTGGCCGGGCCGCCCGGCAACTGGGACGCCGAACAGCGCCTGCGCGGGTACCGGGACGAGATGCGGCGGGCGCGGCCGGGCGTGCCGTTGCACGTGCTGCCCGGGGATTTCACCCAGCGCGCCGGCTATGAGGCCGGGCGCCTCCTGGCGGCCTCCAGCGACCGGCCGGACGCGGTGTTCGCCGCCAACGACGTCCTCGCCATCGGCTGCCTGGTGGCGTTCCGGGAGGCGGGGGTGCGGGTGCCGGAGGACGTGGCGGTGGCGGGCTTCGACGACATCCCGCTCTCCTCGCTGGTCTCGCCCGCGCTCACCACCATGCGCGTGCACATCGCCGAGCTGGGGCGGTCCGCGCTGGAGCACATGATGGCCTGCCTGGAGGACCCCAAGGGCACCCGGCCCATCGCGCGCCGGCTGGTCCCGGAGGTGGTGGTCCGCGACTCCAGCGGCGCGCCGACGAATTCCACAGGGCGCTCCAAGCGCCCGATCAACCCGAGGTGAGGCGAATGAAGAGACAGCTCGTCTGGAGTGGCCGGCTGCTGGCGGCGTGGGCGCTCGTCGCGGCGGCGCCGGCCCTGGCGCAGAACCGCACCGCCACCATCGTCGTGGACGTGGTCCGCCTCCAGCAGGCCCCGGCCGTGCCGACCCCCGCCCCGGAGGCCCCGAAGGCCGTGGTTCCGGAGACGCCGGCCGCGGAGGCCGCCGCGACCCCGGCCGCCGTTCCCGCGGAAGGGGCCGCGCCCGAGGCGCCCGCCGCTCCCGCTGAGAAGGCCGCGCCCGAGGTTCCTGTCGCCCCCGCCGCCCCCGCCGAGGCGACTCCTGCCCCGGCCGCTCCTGCCGCGCCCGCTGCCATGGGAAGCGCCGGGGTCACCGCCACCAGCCTCGACAGCGGCGAGGTGACGAGGGCCGTGCCGCGCCGGGACGGCTCCTACATCCTCACCGCCCTCGAGCCGGGCAGCTACCTCCTCACCGCGAGCTCGGACGGCAAGGAGGTCTACCAGGAGGTCACCGCCGGCGTGGGTCAGACGCTGCGGGTGAAGATGGACATGGCCACTGAGGCCCAGGGCGAGACGGTGGTGGTCAGGGGCCACCTGGTGGACAACGCCACGTCCGAGGTGGCGATGAACGTCAGCCGCGAGCAGATGGACAACCTGCCGCAGAGCAGCCGCAACTTCATCAACTTCACCGCGCTGGCGCCGGGCGTCCACCAGTCCGCGGACCCCTTCAAGAAGGTGTTCAGCTCCGGCGCCACGGACGCCACCGCCATCAACGTGTTCGTGGACGGGGTGAGCCTGAAGCAGAACGTCATCGACGGCGGACTGGTGGGGCAGGACTCCAGCCGCGGCAACCCGTTCCCGCAGCTGGCGCTGAGCGGCTTCCGCCTCATCACCCAGAACTACAAGGCGGAGTACGAGCAGGCCGGCGGCGCGGTGGTGGTCGCCACCACCAGGTCCGGCGGCAAGGAGCTGCACGGCGAGCTCCTGGCCACCGGCCAGAACCAGTACCTGCTGGAGCAGGACTACTTCTCGCTCCAGCGCGGCGAGGCGCCCGCGGAGCTGGGACGCGCCCAGCTCGCCGCCGCGCTGAGCGGGCCGATCCCGCTGCTCAAGGACCGGCTCTTCTTCTTCGCCACCTACGAGGGCAACTACGAGCAGCGCGACAACCGGGTGAGCATGGGCAACCCGACGCCGGAGAACCAGGCCCGGTTCGGCGCCTACGAGGGCGCGTTCCCCAGCCCATTCCGCGAGCACCTCGCCTTCGGGAAGCTGACCTGGCTGCCCGCGGACGGCCAGACCCTGGATCTCACCACCAGCTACCGCACCGAGACGGACATCCGCAGCTTCGGCGGCACCACCAGCTACCAGGCCTCGGAGAACGTGAAGAACAACACCTTCACCGCGTCCGCCCGCCACGAGTGGCACCTGCCGCAGCTCACCAACGAGGCCACCGCCCAGTTCCTGGTGTCGCACTTCAACCCGGTGGTGCAGAACGACAAGCTGGTCGGCCAGGACTTCCAGGGCGTGATCCGCATCGGCGGGCGCGACACCAACCAGGACATCTCCCAGCGCGCGTTCACGCTGCGGGACGACGCCACGCTGCCCACCATCGACGCGCTCGGTCCGCACGTGGTGAAGGCCGGCGCCAAGCTCTCCTTCCAGCACTACCAGGAGTTCAAGCGGCTCAACGGCAACCCCCTGTTCCGCTACCGGATCGACTCCGCCAACGGCCTCGACTTCAGCTTCCCGTTCGAGGCCAGCTACGGCACCGGAAGCCCGCTGATCTCCACCGACAACACCCAGCTCGGCCTCTACGTGCAGGACGACTGGCAGCCGGTCCAGCGCCTCACCGTCAACGCGGGCGTGCGCTGGGACGTGGAGACCGCGCCGCTGAACAACGGGTACGTCACGCCGTCCGACGTGCGGTTCTCGGTGCTGCGGCTCCAGAGGGACATCACGTTCTTCAACGGCGCGGACTGGTTCCAGGCCGACCGGTACCTCACCGACGGGAAGCAGCGCCCGCCGTTCCTGGGCGCCATCCAGCCGCGCCTCGGCCTGGCGTTCGACGTGCTGGGCGACGGGAGCACCATGCTGTTCGGCGGCGCCGGCCGCTACTACGACCGCACCCTGTACAACACCGTGGTCGACGAGCCGTACCGCCTCCGGTACCGGGTCCGCACCTTCCGGTTCTCCTCGAACGGCGCGATGCGCGATGGGCTGCCCACCATCCCCTGGCGGGACAGCTACCTGAGCAAGGATGGCCTGGACGGGCTGATCGCCAACGGCACCGCTCCGTCCCCGGAGATCTTCCTCATCCAGAACGACCTCAAGCCCATGCACACCGACCAGTTCTCGGGCGGCCTTCGCCGCGTGCTGGGGCCGATGAACGTGTCGGTGACCGGGACGTACGTCCACGGCGAGAACGGCGTCGGTTTCTACCCCGCCAACCGCAAGAAGGACTCCCCGCGCGACTTCATCCCCGTGCTCGGTTTCGGCAACGTGCTCGTCTCCGACAACAACCGGGAGAGCTGGTACAAGAGCTTCCAGATCCTGGTGGAGAAGCCGTTCTCCGCCGACCTCTCCGGCGGCGGCGTGCAATGGGGCGGCACCATCTCGTACACCCTGGGGAGCGCGACCGAGCGCGGCCTGCTCTTCAACTTCGACTTCCCGGACGTGAAGAGCAGCCCGGAGACCCCCACCGTCGACGACGAGACGCACCACCTGGTGCTGGCCGCGACCGTGGGCCTGCCGTGGAGCGTGAAGGGCTCCACGCTGATCACCCTGGGCAGCGGCCTGCCGTATGACGTCTCGGACGCGTCGGCGGGCTGGGCGAGCTTCGTGTTCAAGAAGAACGGGGGGAGGGCGCCGGGGTTGCTCAACTACTCCCAGGTGGACTTCCGCTTCACCAAGGAGTTCACGCTCCCCACCTCCACGGGCGAGAAGGCGGTCGCCTTCGCGGAGTGCTTCAACCTCTTCAACGCGGTCAACTTCAAGGACTACGACGGCTTCATCCCGCCGCTCACCGACACGCCGAACGCCAACTTCGGCAAGCCGCGCCAGACGCTCGGCCCGCCGCGGAGCTTCCAGTTCGGCGTCAGCTACAAGTTCTGAGGCCAGCGGGTGGACCGGCGGATCGCGCTCCTGGTACTGGCGGCGGCGTGCGGCTGCGCGGAGGGAAGGATCCGGGCGCCGTCGTCCGAGGAGACGGCGGCGCTGGATGACCTGGAGGAGCGGACCTTCCGCTTCTTCTGGGAGACCACCAACCCGGAGAACGGGCTGGTGCCGGACCGCTGGCCCACTCCGTCGTTCAGCAGCATCGCCGCGGTCGGCTTCGGGCTGACCGCGTACGGCGTTGGCGTGGAGCGCGGCTACGTCACCCGCGAGGCGGCGCGGGCCCGGACGCTGGCCACGTTGCGCTTCTTCCACGGCGCGCCGCAGGGTCCGGACGCCGCCGGGATGACCGGGTACCGCGGCTTCTACTACCACTTCCTCGACATGAAGACCGGGCAGCGGTTCAAGACGGTGGAGCTGTCCACCGTGGACACCGCGTTGCTGCTGGGCGGCGCGCTCTTCGCGCAGTCGTACTTCGACCGCGCGGACCCGGAGGAGGTGGAGATCCGGGACCTGGCGGACGAGCTCTACCGGCGCGCCGACTGGACGTGGGTGCAGGCCCGGCCGCCCGCGATCTCCATGGGCTGGACGCCGGAGGGCGGGCTGCACGATTACGACTGGGTCGGCTACAACGAGGCGATGCTGGTCCTGGTGCTGGCGCTGGGGTCGCCCACCTTCCCGGCGGACGCGGGCACCTGGAAGACCTTCACCGCCGGCTATGAGAAGCACCAGAGCTGGGGCGCCTCCTTTGGCGGCCCCGAGCACCTCCGCTTCCCGCCCCTCTTCGGCCACCAGTACAGCCACGTGTGGATCGACTTCCGCGGCATTCAAGACGAGTACATGCGTGGCAAGGGCATCGACTACTTCGAGAACAGCCGCCGCGCGACCGCCTGGCAGCGCGCCTACGCGAACCAGAACCCGGAGGGGTGGAAGGGGTACGGCGGCGACGTGTGGGGCCTCACCGCGTGCGATGGGCCGGCCGACCGGCAGCTCACCGACGCCGCCGGGCGCGCGCGGACGTTCAAGAGCTACGCGGCGCGCGGGCCGGGGCAGCTGGATGACGGCACGCTGGCGCCCACCGCCGCCGCGTCGTCCATCGCCTTCGCGCCGGAGCTGGCCATCCCCGCCATCGTCGAGCTGCGACGGCGCTACGGGGAGCAGATCTATTCGACCTACGGGTTCCTCGACGCCTTCAACCCCAGCTACGAGTACCCCGGGCCGCTCTCGGGCGGGCGGGTGGCACAGGGTTTCGGCTGGGTGGACGTCGACTACCTGGGCATCGACCAGGGGCCCATCGTGGCCATGCTGGAGAACTACCGGACCGGGCTGGTCTGGAAGGTGATGAAGAAGAGTCCGTACCTCCGCACCGGCCTGCAGCGCGCCGGCTTCACGGGGGGCTGGCTGTCGCCATGAGGAGCGCGGCCGCGGCGATCGCGCTCGGGGTAGTGACGTACGGGTGCTCCGCGCCGCAGGGCCCGGTCGTGCTCGAGCTGTGGGCCATGGGGCGCGAGGGCGAGGTGGTGGCCGAGCTGACCGCCGACTTCGAGGCGGCGCACCCCGGCGTCCGCGTCCACGTGCAGCAGATCCCCTGGCAGAGCGCGCACGAGAAGCTGCTCACCGCGTTCGTGGGCGACGCCACGCCGGACGTGGCGCAGCTGGGGAACACCTGGATCCCGGAGCTGGCGGCGCTGGGCGCGCTCCGGCCCCTGGATGGATTCGCCTCGGGCTCGCGCGCCGTGCCGCGCGACGACTACTTCCCCGGCATCTGGCAGACCAACGTGGTCGGCGGGGCGCTCTACGGCATCCCCTGGTACGTGGACACCCGGCTGCTCTTCTACCGGACGGATCTGCTGAAGAAGGCCGGGTATGACGCCCCGCCGCAGCGCTGGGACGAGTGGCTGAGGATGCTGAACGCGATCCAGCGGCTCCCCGGGCCGGAGCACTACTCCGTCCTGCTCCCGCTGAACGAGTTCGAGCCGCTGCTGGTGCTGGGACTCCAGATGGACGAGCCGCTCCTCCGGGACGGCGGGCGGCGCGGCAACTTCCGGAGCGCGGGCTTCCAGCGGGCGCTGGCGTTCTACCTCCAGGTCTTCCAGGAGGGGCTGGCCCCGCGCGCCACCAACACCCAGATCTCCAACGTCTGGAACGAATTCACCCGCGGGTATTTCTCCTTCTACATCACGGGTCCCTGGAACATCGGCGAGTTCAAGCGCCGGCTTCCGGCGGAGCTGCAGGGGAGCTGGGCGACGGCGCCGATGCCCGGGCCGGAGGGGCCGGGCGCCTCCAGCGCGGGCGGCGCCAGCCTGGTGGTGTTCCAGCGGTCGAAGCACCCCGAGGCGGCCTGGCAGCTGATCGAGATGCTCTCCTCGCCGGAGGCGCAGCGCCGCTTCTACGCGCTCTCCGGGAACCTGCCGCCGCGGAGGACGAGCTGGGAGGACCCGGGACTGGCCGGCGATCCGCGCGCACTCGCGTTCCTCGCCCAGCTCGAACGGGTGAAGCCGCTACCTCAAGTACCGGAGTGGCAGCGCATCGCCACCGAGCTGATGGTGGTCGGCGAGCACGCGGTGCACGGGGAGCTGACGGTCGAGGCCGCCGCGGCGGAGTTGGACGCGCGCGCGGACCGGATCCTCGAGAAGCGGCGCTGGATGCTGGACCGGGAGGCGCGGAAATGAAGGCGCGCCTGGCCGGGTGGGTGTTCGCGGGGCCCGCGCTGCTGGCGCTGGCGGTGTTCTTCTTCGTGCCGGTGCTGGCGGCGTTCGGGTTGAGCCTGACCGACTTCGACATCTACGCGGTTGCCAGCCGGGAGAACGTCCGCTTCATCGGCGCCGACAACTACGCGCGACTCTTACAGACGCCGCTGTTCTGGAAGGCGCTGGGGAACACCGGGC
>DATBSS010000079.1:0-6999 GCA_036559665.1 Myxococcaceae bacterium | reverse complement strand
AATGCCCTGTACCGTCAACGCGACGGAGTCTTCATCAAGGTCAGGATCGGTGGACGTGATCGAGACCGTGATCACGTCGTTCCGCTTGAACGCACCACTAAGCTGGGGATCCTGCTCGTTCGCCGGCCCTGACCCGAAGCTCCTCGTCCCCGCATCCACCGTGAACGTCGGCGCCGTCGTATCGACCGTGATCGCCACATCGCCACTCACCGGTGCACCCGTCGGGTAGCCAGGGAACCCGGCCGTCAGGGTGTAGTTCCCTGCCGCGACCGAGAGGTGCCCCGCGTAGACGCCCGCCTCATTCGCCAGCAACAGGTCACCGGAGTTCGCGACCGTGGCCCCGTTGTTCACCCGGTACTCGAGCTTCGCGTGCTGCTTCAGATCGATCCACGCGGCCACCGGTTGAAGCTGTGCCCGGACCGTCGCCCCTCCATCCACCGTCCCCGCCGCCGGCTCCAGCACCGCGATCGTCTGGTACCGCTCGTAGCAGACCGTCTCACTGCAGAACTGCCACTCCGCGCACGCGGGCGAGCAGGTCGTATCCTCTTTGCGCTCGACGCAGACGTGCGACTCAGGCTCGCATCGGGCGGCGGGACCGCACTCGGAATCCGACTGGCACTTCTGCTGCGGCCCTCCGCACCCGACCGCCGCCACGGTGCTCAGCAGTGCCGCCGCCCCGGCCAGCGCCACCCACCTCATCGTCGATCTCAACGCAGCCTCCCCATGGCCACCCCGGTTGGCGTTGCATGGAGCTCGGGCGATCCCCCTGCCTTCCGCTTCTCCGGTTCCGGCCTGCCCGCATGTCATCCTGCATCACTCCGCCCGGCCCGGGAAGCCATGTAAGCCAGCGCCATGCCGCGGCGAACTGCCCGGATCAACTGGAGAACTCCCCTCGCGCGCCGTCCGCGACCCGGGACCCGGAGTCCGCTCAATCGAACAGGGCGGAGACGAACTCCTTCGGCTCGAACCGCCTCAGGTCTTGGATTTTCTCTCCCACCCCCACCCAGATGACCGGGATCTTCAGCTCGTCGCAGATCCCAATCACCACCCCTCCCTTCGCCGTCCCATCCAGCTTCGTCAGCGCGATCCCGCTCACGTTCACCGCCTCGTGGAACTGCTTCGCCTGCGCGATCGCGTTCTGCCCATTCGTCGCATCCAGCACCAGCAGCACCTCGTGCGGCGCCCCGGGCTGCGCCTTGTCCATCACCCGCCGCACCTTCTTCAGCTCCTCCATCAGGTTCACCTTGGTATGGAGCCTCCCCGCCGTGTCCGCGATGACGACGTCCGCGCCCCCCTCCTTCGCCTTCTTCATCGCGTCGAACACCACCGCCCCCGGGTCCCCGTTCTCCGGCCCCTTCACCAACTGCGCGTGCGCCCGGTCCGCCCACACGTCGAGCTGCTCGGTGGCCGCAGCGCGGAAGGTGTCCCCCGCCGCCAGCACCACCTTCTTCCCCGACTCCGTCAGCTGCGACGCCAGCTTCCCGATGGTCGTGGTCTTCCCCGCCCCGTTCACCCCCACCACCATCATCACGTGCGGCGGCCCGCCGCCCCGCAGCGACCCGTTCGACGGCAGGTCCACGATCTTCGCGATCTCCTGCCGGATGACCTCCTTCATCTTCTCCGCGTCCGCCAACTCCTTGCTCTTCGCCTTCTCCCGAGCCAGCTCCACCAGCTTGGACGCCGTCTTCACCCCGATGTCCGCGGTGAAGAGGATCTCCTCCAGCTCCGCCAGCACCGACTCGTCGACGACCTTCTTCTGCCCGAACAGCCCGTTGAGCCGGGCCATGAAGCCCTGCTTCGTCTTGTCCAGGCCCTGCGCCAGCGTCCGCCCCGCCTCCGCCGCGACCTTCTTCTTCGCCGCCTCCGCCTCCGCCGCGACGCGCGCCTGCTCCTCCGCCAGCGCCTGCGCGTCCGCCTCTTTCCGGAGCCGGTCCGCTTCCTCCCGCTCCCGCTGCTTCCGCTCCCTGGCCTCCTGCTCGGCCGCCTTCTTCGCGCGGTACTCGTCCTTCTTGGCGGCCTCCTCCTGCTCCTTGAGTGCCTTCGCCTCCGCGCCCTGCTTCTCCTCCAGCTGCGCCCGCTGCGCCTTGAGCGCCTCCGCCCTCGCGTGCGCCTCCTCGGCCTCCTTCCGCTTAGCTACCTCCGCCTCGGACGGCGGCAGTTCCACCTTGAGTTGAGGGGTCTCGGCGGGGAGCTTCTTCGCCTCGGCCTCCCGAGCCTCCGCCGCCGCCTTCTCCCGGGCGCGCGCCCGGGCCCTCGCCCGGACCACCAGCCACACCACCAGGAGCAGCGCCAGCACCCCCAGCACGCCGAGGGCGATGACCTGCTGGAGGAACGTCCCCGGCAGGGCAGGGAGCAAGGGGTCAGGGACCGGGACGGGGGGTGGCGGCTGGACTTCTTCCATACGGGTCGCGACCCCATAGAGGAGGCGCGCCCTGCGGGCAAGTGCGTGCTATGAGCGCGCGGTCATGAGCCGACGACTCGCGCCGATGCTCCTGCTGGGAGCGGGCCTGTCCGCCTGCATCATCGACGCGCCCACGGGCCAGTCCCAGTCAACGCCGGACCGCCCGCGCCTCTCCACGCCGAACCTGGGGCCGGTGACGGTGCGCGTGGGGGCGACGCTGGCGCGGGCCCCGGTGGGCTCGGACAAGGTCGAGGACAAGGTGGAGCTGCAGTCGGCGCAGTTCCAGCCGCCGCAGCTCATCCCCGGCGACCAGATGAAGATCGTCCTCACCTTCAAGGTCCTGGACACCATCCCCGAGGACTACATCGTCTTCGTGCACGTGGAGGACGTGGACGGGAAGATCGAACGCATCAACGTCGACCACCGGCCCATGGGCGGCAACTACCCCACCACCGAGTGGAAGAAGGGCGAGACCGTGCGCGACGAGTTCGGATTCGCCGTCCCCCAGAACATCCAGATCCGCGGGGTGAACGTCTTCGCCGGCCTCTGGGACCCGAGGGCCGACCGCCGGATGAAGCTCCACAACCCGGCCGCCGTGCGCAACGACGGCAACGACCGCATCCTGCTCGCCAGCATCCCGATGGCGCAGTGACCGTCGCCGGACCGCCAATCTTCAAAATTTTGACGCCTACGGAAGTCTTGGTAGGATCCGCGTCCTCCCCCGCCCGTCGAGGAGCGTGTGCGCGCACCCCTCGCCCTTGCTGTCGCCGTCTCCATGGCCGCCGTTTCCTGTGGGCCCACCGGCCCATCAGTACTCCGCGTGCGCGTGCTGGTGGATCCAGGAGTCGCAGCGACCTGCATCGTCCTCCAGGCCGAGGGCGGCGATGAGCAGCGGCAGGTGCGCGGCGCCGGCACCGTCGAGCGCGACTTCACCATCGACCGCGGCGCGCTCCCCGAGAAGGTGCTGGTGAAGGCGGGGGCCGGCGTCAGCGAGGGCTGCACCGACCCGCTGGCGTTCTCCGCCTGGACGGCACAGGTGGAGGGGACCTTCTCCACTTCGCTCTCTCCGGACACCGACGTCGTGCTCCACCTCACGCCGCCGCCGCTCGCCGCGGACCAGGACCGCGACGGGTTCGCCGCCACCACCGGCGGCGGCACCGACTGCGACGACGACGATGCCTCCGTCCACCCCGGTGCCAAGGAGGTGTGCCTGGCCGGCGTGGATGCCGACTGCGACTCGCTGGTGGGGTGCGCCGACTCCGACTGCTCGACCGCTCCCTGCGCCCCGGCCGCCGACCAACTCGAGTTCGCCTCCAATCCACAGTCGCTGGTCGCGGGCGACTGCTCCGCGCCGGTCATCCTCCGGGCGGTGACCGCGTCGGGCACCACAGCCGGCATTCCCCAGGAAGTCCCCCTTCAGTTCCAGCTCACGCCCCTGGACTCGCTCCGCTTCTTCGTCGACCCCGCCTGCACCGTCCCGCTGGACGAGGTGCACCTGGGGCCCGGCACCCGGCCCGCTCAGTTCTACGTCAAGGCGCTCACCGGCGGGACGGACGCGCTCCAGGCCTCCGCCACGGACCTCACCGCCGCCACCCAGTCCTTCACCGTCCGGCCGATGGTGATGACCGGCACCTGCACCTTCCCCGTCTGGTCGACGCAGGTGAGCTGCCCGACGCCGTCCGCGTACGACCCGACCCACTCGCTCCTGATCTTCCAGGCCACCACCAACGACAACACCCCGAGCAACACCAACATCCTCTGCTCCATTGCCTCCGGCACCGACGTGCGCTGCAGCCGGGACCAGTACAACAAGACCGCCGCCATCTCCTGGCAGGTGCTCCAGCGCGGCGAGCTCACCATCCACCACCTGCAGACGTCCCCCGGCAATTACACGTCGACCGTCACCATCCCGGCGGTCGCCCAGCCCGCGTCCACCTTCCTGCTCACCAGCACGTGGACCTCGGGAAGCGAGCAGGGCGACAACGACTTCCGCTTCGCCCAGCTCACCTCGGCCACCACCGTGGCGATCTCGATCTCGGGCGGCGGCGGGGGGCTGACGTCGCTGCAGGTGGTGGAGTGGCCGGGCAGCTCGGTGACCCGGGGGGTGACGCCGCCCATGGAGCTGGACACGGTGGACGTCACCGGCCTGGCTCCAGTCGACCTCACCCGCGCCTTCCTGACCTACGGCTGGCGGACGTTGACCGGGGGCGGCACCATCTGCAACCGCTCGATTCGCGGGGAGCTGATCTCCCCCACCGCCATCCGCTTCCACCGCGGTGACGGCAACCCGGCCTGCTACGGCGCCGCCATGGTGGACGCCATCGGCTGGGAGCGCGTGCAGCTCCCGCCCGGCGTCCGCGTCCAGCCGCTGGAGATGTCGCTGGCCGCCAACGTCCTCACCGGGACCATGGCGATCTCCCCGGTGGACCGGACGAGATCGCTCCTCTTCGCCGGCGGCCAGTTCACCGACGGGCAGACCGGAGGGGAGGGTTCCTTCGCCGTGGACGACGTGCTGGGCGAGACGAGCGGCGCGTTCACCTTCGACTCGCCCTCGCTGGTCCGGGTGACGCGCGCCGTGGGCCAGGGGTCCGCGCGCTGGAACGCATTCGCCGTGGAGGTGCCGCCTTGAAGGGACGCTGGAGCTGGCTGCTGGGGGCCGCCGCCGCCGCGATGGCGCTGGGATCAGGGTGCACCGGCGCGTCGCTGGTCGCCGACGTGACGGTCCCCGCGGAGGTGAAGTCCACCTGCATCCGGGTGGTGGCGCTCGCGGACGGCGCGGAGATCACCTCCCAGCTGATCGAGCGCCCCGCTGGCGCCGACCCGCTCCGGGTCGCCATCTTCGAGCCGCAGGGTCGGGAGCGCCCGGTCACCGCCGTCGCCCGCGGCTACGTGGGCAACGGCTGCAACGAGCCCCTCCTCCTCAACGACGAGAGCGCCCCGGTGGACGCCGAGTTCAAGCTGGGCTCGGGCGGATCCGCCGCGCTCGCGCTGCTGCCGCCGCCGCCCGCCGTGGACTCCGACCGCGACGGATATCGCCAGGCCGCCGCCGGTGGGCCGGATTGCGACGACCGGCGCGTCTCCATCCACCCGGGCCCAGGCGCGGATGAGGTGTGCGGCGACGCCATGGACAACGACTGCAACGGGCAAGTCGACTGCGAGCAGACCTCGTGCCTCAACCAGGCCTGCGGCGGCGGGCGGAGCTGCACCCAGTCCGGCACCTGCGTGGGCCAGGAGGCCCAATGCACCAACGGGCAGGACGATGACCTGGACGGTTTGATCGACTGCCTGGACCCGGACTGCGACAACGTCGGCTGCGACGACGGAGATCCCTGCACCAACCCGGACCGTTGCCAGGCCGGGACAGGGCGGTGCTCGGGGAACGCGGTGATCTGCAACTCGCCGGGCAGCAACCCCTGCCTCGGTTCCACCGGCACCTGCAACCCGGCCGACGGCGGCTGCCTGTACACGGTGATCGCGGGCCAGACCTGCGCGAGCGGCATCTGCGACCACGACGGCGGCTGCGGCCCGCTCTACGCGTACGCGCCGACCAACTTCACGCCGCCGGACGCGGGCTCCTTCGTGCCGCTGAAGCTCGATTGCGGCGGCACCATGCAGCTGGACACCACTCCCACGAACCCGAACCCCTTCAGCGGCGCGACCTGCGGCCAGACCCTCTTCCCCGCCCTGATCAACAAGACCCAGAGCGGCGGCGGGGGGGACGTGGCCATCGTCCCGGTGGAGAGCCTCTCCGTGGCCTCCAACATGCAACTGTCGGTCGTTGGTCCTCGACCGGTCATCTTCGCGGTGTTCGGCGAGGCGCAGATCGACGGGACGCTGGTGTTCTCCTCGGGCACCGGCCCCACGTCCCACGGCGCGGGCATCGTCGGCCAGTGCTCCGGCGGGACCGGCATCGGCCAGGTCGGCGGGAACGGCACCTCGGGGGGCGGCGGCGGTGGCGGGAGCTACGGCAGCCAGGGCGCGCAGGGCGGGGGCGGCATCGGGAGCAACGGCGGGAACGTCGGCAACACGTATGGCAACACCAACCTGAACCCGCTCATCGGCGGCTGCGCCGGTGGCGGTGGCGGAAACACCGGTGGGCCGGGCGGCGGCGGCGGCGGCGGGGCGATCCAGATCTCCGCCACCGAGACCATCACCGTGCGCGGCTCGGTGGGCTCGCCAGGCGGCGGCGGTCCAGGCGGCGCGAGCCACCAGACCGGCGGTAGCGGAGGCGGGGCGGGTGGCGCGGTCTTGCTGGAGGGAAAGTCGATTCGCATCAGCACCACCGGCCGGGTGAGCGCCAACGGCGGGGGCGGCGGCGAGGGCGATGCGTGCTGCGCCGGGGGCACCCTGGATGGGGACCGCGGCGGCGGCGGAAACCTGGACGCCAATCGCGCGGGTGGCGGCGCCAACGGTGGAGCCTGGGCCGCGGGCGGCAACGGCGGCCTGGGCGCGGCGGGCCAGACAGCCACGGCGGGCTCCGTCGGGACCACCGTGACGCAGAGCCCGGTGACCTTCATGGGCGGAGGCGGCGGGGGCGGCGGCGGGCTGGGGCGCCTCCGATTCAACGCGACGCAGAACTGCCAGATCGACGGCGGAGT
>DATBSS010000078.1:0-7842 GCA_036559665.1 Myxococcaceae bacterium | reverse complement strand
ATGGCGTGCACCCCGCCATCGACCGGGTGGACGTCCGGGGGCACGCCATCCTCTTCGCCAGCGGCATCTACGCGAAGCTGCCGGTTGACATGCCGGACACCCTGGCGCTGGCGGCGCTGGACGTGTGCGGCGCGCCGGCGCTGGTGGCCCGCTACGTGAAGCCGGGGATGACGGTGGCGGTGCTGGGCGCCGGGAAGAGCGGGGCGCTGTGCCTGGCGCAGGCCCGCGCCCAGCTCGGCGGCGGCGGAAAGCTGATCGCCATGGACGTCTCCCCCAAGGCCCTGACGACGCTCCAGGACATCGGCCTGTGCGACGAGGCGCTGATGGTGGACGCCACCGCCGCGGTGGAGGTCATGGAGCGGGTGCGGGCGGCCACCGGCGGAACGCTGTGCGACCTGGTGGTGAACTGCGCCTCCGTGCCCGGCACCGAGATGGCCACCATCCTCTCCGCCCGCGACGGCGGGACCGCCATCTTCTTCTCCATGGCCACCAGCTTCAGCGCCGCCGCGCTGGGCGCCGAGGGGGTGGGGAAGGACGTCACCATGATCGTCGGCAACGGGTACGCGCCCGGGCACGCCGATCTCACCCTGGCGCTGCTGCGCTCGAACGCGCCGCTATGGCGCCTGTTCGAGGAGAAGTACACCGGCCGCTGATATAAGCCCTGTCCATGCCGGGGCCGTTCATCACCGACGAGCAGATCGCCCGCGCGCGGGAGATGGCGCGCGAGATCACCGACCCCATCTTCGACCTCATCCGGCGGAACACCACCGTCTCCACCGAGCGCACCGTACTCCGCTTCTTCGGCATCTCCGGGGCGGGCGCGGGCGGGGTGCCGCTGGTCAATCTCATGGTGGAGAAGCTGCACGCGGCCGGGGCGCTCAACCGCGGCGCCGCCTACTGGTACGGGCGGGCCCTGAGGATGGGCGCGCGCAGCCCGCTGGAGGCGGTGGAGAAGCTCACCGCGCTGCCGGCCCAGGCCCTGGCGCCGCTGCCGCCCGCCGAGGAGCAGGCGCTCCGGGAGGAGGTCCGCGGCGAGGCCCGCGCGGCGCTGGACGAGGTGAAGGCCCGGATCGCCCTGCGAGACGGGTTGCGGAAGGAGCTTGGGATGTCCCCGCCTCCGCACAAGTACGTCATCGTCGCCACCGGCAACATCTACGACGACGTGGACCAGGCGCGCGCGGCGGCGCAGGCCGGCGCGGACGTGATCGCCGTCATCCGCTCCACCGCCCAGTCGCTGCTGGACTACGTCCCCCACGGCGCCACCACCGAGGGCTACGGCGGCACCTACGCCACCCAGGAGAACTTCCGGATCATGCGCGAGGCCCTGGACGACGAGTCCAGGAAGCTCAAGCGCTACGTCCAGCTCACCAACTACTCCTCCGGCCTGTGCATGGCGGAGATCGCGTTCTGCGCGGCGGCCGAGCGGCTGGACATGCTGCTCAACGACGCGATGTACGGGATCCTCTTCCGGGACATCAACCTCCGGCGCACCTTCATCGACCAGTACTTCTCGCGGCGGATCTGCGCGCTGGCCGGGATCATCATCAACACCGGCGAGGACAACTACATCACCACCGCGGACGCCTACGAGGCCGCCCACACCGTCATCGCCAGCCAGTTCATCAACGAGTGCTTCGCCAAGCGCGCCGGCCTGAAGGACTGGCAGCTGGGCATCGGCCACTCCTACGAGATCGACCCCGCTCGGCCGGAGACGTTCCTGCTGGAGCTCTCCCAGGCCATGCTGGTGCGCCGCTGCTTCCCGGACGCGCCGCTGAAGTACATGCCGCCCACCAAGCACAAGGAGACGGACATCTTCTTCTCCCACGCCTACGACGTGATGGCGGACCTGGTGGCGGTGTGGACGCGGCAGGGCATCCAGCTCCTGGGGATGATGACCGAGGCGATGCACACCCCGCTGCTCGCCGACCGCTACGTGGCCCTCAAGTCCGCCTCGTACATCCACCGGGCCGCCCGCGGCATCGACGAGGAGATCACCGTGCGCGAGGACGGGAAGATCGCCAACCGCGCCCGCTTCGTCTTCGGCAAGTCCATGGAGCTGCTGGAGGAGTGCCGGCGCGACGGGCTGATCGCCGCCATCGGCCGCGGCCACTTCGGGGACGTGAAGCGCGCCGAGACCGGCGGCAAGGGGCTGGAGGGCGTGGTGGAGAAGGCGCCGGACTACTTCAACCCCTTCCTCGACTTCCTGGAGGCCTCCTGATGATCGCCCGTGCCGCCCTGCTGTGCTCCGTCTCCCTGGCGCTGGCCGCCGGCTCCGCCGACGAGCTGGCCGAGGTCGAGTTGGGCGCGATCAAGCTGAAGGCGCCCGCCGCCTGGAATCGAAGCGCCAACGAGGGCACCGCCCGCTTCGCCGCGCCCAGCGGGGAGGCGTACTTCGAGGTGGACGTCGGAGAGGTGCAGCGCAAGGGCGGGATGAAGGCGGAGGAGTGCCTGAAGAAGATCCTCGCGGGGATCGGCAAGGCCGGCTTCTCCAAGACGAAGGTCGGCGGACAACCGGCGGCGTCGAAGGAGTGGGTGGACACCGACGACACGGGGAAGCAGTTCGTGGAGCGGACCTACGTGGGGTGCAACGGGACCACCACCTGGTCGATCCAGTTCCACATGGTGGCGGAGCGGCGCGACCGCTACGCCGCGGTAGCAGACCAGGTGTTCAAGAGCGTCGCGTACGAGAAGAAGTAGCCCCCAGCCACGGCCATGGCCCAGAAGCCGCCAAAACAGCTCATCCGCCCGTACGGAGACCGCCGCGACGACGGCGTGGTGCAGCTCTCCTTCACGCTGCCGGTGCCGCTCTCGGAGAAGGCCAAGGAGGCGGCGGCGCAGTTCGCCCGGAAGATGGGGTTCACCGACGTGAAGGTGGCCGCCGCCGAGCGCGCCGCCGACCACTACACCTTCTTCATCGTCTACGCGCACAGCCCGGTGTCCATCGACTACGCCGAGATCGACGTCCCGGAGGTGGTGGTCAAGAAGCTGGGCTTCGACGACCTGAACGCGCTGATCGAGCAGCGGATCGGCCGGCGGCTGGTGGTGCTGGGCGCCTGCACCGGGTCGGACACGCACACCGTGGGCATCGACGCCATCCTCAACATGAAGGGGTACGCGGGCGACTACGGCCTGGAGCGCTACCCCTGGTTCGAGGCGTACAACCTGGGCTCCCAGGTCCCCAACGAGGAGCTGATCCAGAAGGCCATGGCCAGGGGCGCGGACGCCATCCTGGTCAGCCAGGTGGTCACCCAGCGCGACGTGCACAAGGACAACTCCGCCCACTTCATCGAGGCGGCCAAGAAGCTCGGCGCGCACGGCAAGGCGCTGCTGCTCCTGGGCGGGCCGCGGGTGGACCACAAGCTGGCGCTGGAGCTGGGGTTCGACGCCGGCTTCGGGTCCGGCACCAAGCCGTCCGACGTGGCGAACTACATCGCCCACGCGGTGCTGAAGAAGATGGGGAAGGAGCCGCAGTCGCTCCACTACGAGGGGGAGCCCGCGTGAAATCGCTGCTCCGGCTGCGGATGGGGAGCCACGACGCCCACTACGGTGGGAACCTGGTGGACGGGGCGCGGATGCTGGCGCTCTTCGGCGACGTGGCCACCGAGCTGTGCGTCCTCCACGACGGCGACGAGGGCCTGTTCCGCGCCTACGACACCGTGGAGTTCCTGGCGCCGGTCTACGCCGGCGACTTCATCGAGGCGGAGGGGGAGATCGTCTCCGCCGGCAACACCAGCCGGAAGATGAAGTTCGAGGCGCGGAAGGTGATCCGCCCCCGGCCCGACCTGTCCGACTCGGCGGCGGAGAAGCTGGAGCAGGCGGTGGTGGTGTGCCGCGCCTCCGGCACCTGCGTCGTCCCCAAGGAGAAGCAGAGGGTGAAGCGATGACGGCTCCGTACCTGATCACCGCGGCCATCGTCGGGGCGGAGACGACCCGCGAGCAGACGCCGTACCTGCCCATCAGCGCCCAGGAGCTGGGCGAGGAGGCGGCCAGGTGCCGCGAGGCGGGCGCGGCCATGGTGCACCTGCACGTGCGCAACCCGGACGGGTCGCCCTCGCAGGACGCGGAGCTGTTCCGCGCCGCCATCCGGGAGATCCGCAAGCGCTGCGACATCCTGGTGCAGACCTCCACCGGTGGCGCGGTGGGGATGAACGTGGACGAGCGGTGCGGGCCGCTCACCCTCGTAGGCGGGGACCGGCCGGACATGGCCACGCTCACCACCGGCACCGTCAACTTCGGACAGGACGTGTTCTGGAACCCGCGGCCGCTGGTGCGGGACATCGCCAAGCGGATCCGGGCGCTCGGGCTGCGACCGGAGATCGAGTGCTTCGAGGTGGGGATGATCGACGAGTCGCTGGCCCTCCAGAAGGACGGGCTGGTGGACCTCCCCGCGCACTACGACTTCGTGGTGGGCGTGCCCGGCGCCATCGGCGCGCGCCCGGAGATCGTGGACTTCATGGCCTCCCAGCTCCCGCCGGGGAGCACCTTCACCGTGGCGGGTGTGGGACGGCACCAGATCCCCATGGCCGAATACGCCGCGGAGAAGGGCGGCAACGGGCGGGTGGGGCTGGAGGACAACATCTACCTGTCCAAGGGCGTGCTGGCGAAGGGCAGCTACGAGCTGGTCGCCGAAGCGGCGAAGCGCGCCCGCGCCAAGGGACGGGAGATCGCCACCCCGCAGCAGGCGCGCGAGATCCTCCGGCTGGGGTGACCGCCGCTACGACTGCGGCAGCGCGTTCGGGTCGGGCAGCCGCAGCCAGAGCATTCCGGTGACCAGCGCCACGGCGATGGTGACGAAGAGCCGCGACCAGTCGTCGACGGCGTAGGCGTCGATCAGGACCAGGAGATCCACCCCCAGCGCCGCGAGCAACATGAACGGCTTGCGGAGGCCGAAGAGCAGGACCCCCATCCCGGCGGCGGGCAGGGCATCCAGCACCGTGAAGACGTGCCGGTATTCCATCGCCACGCCCACGAATGGCCGGAGCACCATGAGGAAGAAAGCCGCCAGGTGGACGAGCGCCGCGTCCCGGTAGACCTGAGGCGCCAGGATCGCCGCCTTGGCGCGGAGGAGCTCCTGGTCCGAGGCATCGGGCGGGGCATCCGGGCTCCGGAGATTTCCCCACAACGTCAAAGTGAGCGCGAACGCCAGCAAGGACAGCGGTATCAGCACCCAGTGCCCGAGCTGAATGCCCTCGATCAGCAAGCTCAGGTTGACCGCCATGGCCGCCAGGAGCGCGCTCGGCCGGCGGGCGACGCGAACGATGAACCCCAGCGCGGCGAAGATGATGGCGGACCAGTACGGCCATTCCACGCGGTAGCCGAAAGGCGCGGCGACCAGCGGCTGGATGAGCAGGACGGCCGCCGCGAGCTCCTGGACCAGGACTGCATACCGGTAGGCGAGCTGTGGCTTGATCAGCAGATGGCTGGAAGGACTCGCCTCGCACGCCGCGCACCGGGATGGGCTGACCGTGGAGGCGCAGTCGTCGCAGAACTGCTTTCCGCAGCTGTTGCAGATCCCGGTCGAGCGATGGTCCGGGTGGAGCGCGCAGTGCGCCACCTCCTCCTCCGAGGACTTGAGGTGGGGCGCCATGGCCGCCAGCGGCGGGAGCATGGACACCGGGACGTCCAGGGGGGGCGGCACCGCGCCCGGCACCGGGCCCAGGCAGCGCGGGCAGAACTCGCCGCCGGGGACCAGCGCCGCGTAGCAGTTGGGGCAGGTGGGCCCGGAGGGCGGCGTGGCGCGCAGGCGCTTCCGGAGCGCGTCGCCGTCCAGCGGGTCTCCCCGCATCCAGAGCGTCTCGATGGAGGGCGCGAACTGCTCCTCGGGGCCCGCCGGCAGCACGAAGCTCACCATTTCGCGCACGTGGGCACGCGCGGGGTGGATCTTCATCCCGCTCGGGCGCTGTTGAGAGGGGTTGGAGGCGGCCGGCGCAGTCGAGGTCAGCTCCAGGTTGCCGGTGGGTTCCTCCGGCATGCGCAGCTCGATGGTGTCGAGCAGCTTCCAGGGCGACCGGATGCGCACCGCCTCGTCCGGCACGCCCGCCTCCACGTGGTAGCGGACCACCGTGATGCCGGCCGCGAGCTGGAACGGGATGCGCCAGCGCACCGCTGCCCCGGCGCTGACCGCCGGGAGCGGCACCTCGACCAGGGTGGTGCCGGTGGCGGCGTCCACCAACTCCACCCGGCCGGTCCCGGGCGGATGAAAGGCGGCCTGCAGCCACAGCTCGGCCACGGCCTGGCCGTCCGCCCCGCGCACGACGGGCTCCGCGTGGAGGTGGAGCCAGCCCACCTCGTGGGGGGTGATGCCGGCGCTCTGGAGGACATCAGGGAGCTGGTCCGCCATGGGGGGAAGTGATCCTACGCGGTGACGCTCCCCGAGGTGAACCTCGGCGATTCGATCGGAAGGGAGGCGAGGGCCGCGATGCGCTGGGCCAGCGATCGCACCTGGTCGCTGTGGGGGTCGCCCTCCAGGAGCGGGACCCGGGCCCCGTCCCGCCGGACGGCGACCAGCAGGACGTCCGCCCCCAGGGAGCGCAGGCTGGCGTCCACGGCCAGGGAGGCGAGGTCGGACACGGACAAGCTGAGCACCCGAGCCGTCCCGAGGGCAGGGGAGTGCACGAGTTGGAGGGAGCGGGCGGTGGCCGCCAGCTCGTCGCGCACCCGGAAGCCCAGCAGGAAGCAGAGCAGGGAGAGCGCGATGGCCGCCTGGGCGCCGGTGATCCACGCCTCCTTCACCTGGGTCCAGAGCGTCATGTCGCGCGCCGCCAGCACCAGCAGCACCGCCGCGAATGCCAGGTAGACGATCAGGGGGGCGGTGGCGAAGAGGATGCCCCTCCCGCGCCGCGCGCGCCGCGAGGTGGCGACCAGGAGCCGGTCCGGCAGGTCCTCCACCACGTCGAAGATCATACCGGCGACACCTCGCGTCGCCGGTAGGGGCGCTCCACCTTCTTGTTCCGGGTGCGCTTGAGCGCGCGCGCTAGCGCCCGCCGGGTGTCGCGCGGGTCGATCACGTCGTCCACCATGGCCAGCGCCGCGGTCCGGTAGATGGAGATGTGCTGGCGGAGGTTGGCGGACAGCTCCTCCTTCATCGCCTTGGCGGCTTCAGGCGACTCGGCGCCCTGGAGCAGCTTCCGGGCGGCGATGGCCACCATCCCCTCCGGGCCCATGACGCCGATCTCCGCGCCGGGCCAGGCCACCAGGAGGTCCGGCTCGTAGGCGCGGCCGTTCATCACGTAGTAGCCGGCGCCGTAGCCCTTGCGGACCACCACGGTGAGCTTGGGCACGGTGGCGGAGGCGACCGCGTAGAGCATCTTGGCGCCGTGCCGGATGATCCCCTGCTGCTCCACCTTGGTGCCCACCATGAAGCCCGGCACGTCCTGGAGGAAGAGGAGGGGGATGTGGAAGGCGTCGCAGAGGTTGATGAAGCGCGCCGCCTTGTCGGCGGAGTTCACGTCCAGCACGCCGCCGTAGAACATGGAGTTGTTGGCGACGATGCCCAGCGGCCAGCCGTCGATCCGCGCCAGGCCGGTGATCAGGTTGCGCGCGAAGCGGGGCTTGATGGGGAAGAACTTCCGGTCATCCACCAGCGAGAGGATGACCTTGTGCATGTCGAACGCCTGGCGCGGGCTCTCCGGCACCGCGTCCAGCAGCGCGTCGTCGCGCCGGTCCGGCGGGTCCTCGGTGGGCCGGCGCGGCGGCTTCTCCTCGCAGTGGGAGGGGAAGAAGGAGAGGTATTCGCGGATGGCCTGGAGGCACGCCGCGTCGTCGGGATATTCGGCGTCCGCCACCCCGGAGAGCTCGTTGTGCACCTTCGAGCCGCCCAGCTCCTCCTCGGTGACCTTCTCC
>DATBSS010000077.1:0-3111 GCA_036559665.1 Myxococcaceae bacterium | reverse complement strand
GTACCTTGCAGATGGTGCTTTGAGGTAGTTGCTGTAAGCTTCTACGTCAGCTTAGTTGCGGTGGCGCGGGCTGGGCGCCAGCCCACCGGGAGCCGCAGGGTCGCTGACACCAGGCGCTGATCGTCATATAGGCGACGGATGCCCCGCATCGTCGCCCTTGCCCTCGCCGCCACGCTGGTCTCGTTCTCCGGGTGCTCGTGCGAGCCCCCTCCGCCCACGTCCCCGGCGCTGGTCGAGACGGCACTCGCGGACGGCACCGCCGAGCACTCGTACTCAGCGAGCCTGAGCGCCACGGACGGGACGCCGCCGTACGCGTTCACCGCCCAGGGTGTGCCGTCGGGTCTGACGCTTTCCACCGGCGGCGCGCTCCAGGGGACCCCGACCGGCGGCGGCGACTTCAGCCTCCAGGTCACAGTCACGGATGCGAACGGGGAGACTGATTCGGCCACGTTCCCGCTCAAGATCTTCCCCGCGGTCGCCATCACCACCACTTCCCTGCCCCCCGGGACCACCGGGACCGCGTATGCGGCGGCGGTGGCCGTGACCGGAGGCAAGCCGCCTGTGATCGTGCGGCTCGGGTCCGGGACCCTCCCCTCGGGCATCGCCCTGGCCAGCGGCGCCATCTCCGGGACGCCCACCGCGTCCGGCATCGCGAACCTCACCCTCACCGCGGACGACGCCAACGGCGCGAGCGCCAGCGCCAACCTCTCCCTGGACGTGAGGGACCCGCTGAGCATCAGCAGCGGGTCGCCGGCGGACGGGTATGCCGGGCGCTCGTATGGTGCGACGCTTGCCGTTGCCGGCGGAGCGGCGCCCTACACCTGGTCCATCGCCTCCGGCGCGCTGCCCTCCGGGCTCTCACTCGCAGCGGACGGCTCCATCTCCGGCATGCCGGGCGCGCCGGGAAACGCCTCCGTCTCCGTGCAGGTGAGTGACCGCGACGGCCGGACCGCGACGCAGGTCCTCGCGCTGGCCGTGTTCGCGCCGACGGCGATCGCCGCTTCGCCGTGCCCGGACGGGTACCTCACCGAGGCGTACTCCGCGCAGTGGGCGGTCACCGGCGGGAAGGCCCCGCTGTCGTGGGCCGTGTCCACCGGCGCCCTCCCGGGAGGACTTGGGCTGGGAGGCACGACCGGCGCCATCACGGGCACCCCGGCCGCTGCAGGCCCCGCCAGCGCCGACGTCACGGTGACGGACGCGAACGGTGTCTCCGATACCAGGACCTGCGCGCTCGGTGTCTACACCCTTCCGGCGATCGCCACCGCGACCCCGCTGCCCGACCTGACCACCGGCACCGCCGCGACCGGCACCTTCTCCGCCACCGGCGGCAAGGCCCCGCTGTCGTGGACGGCCGTCGGCGCGCTCCCCACCGGGCTCACGCTGAACCCCTCGTCCGGCGCCTACTCGGGCACCGCCGACGCCGCTTCCTCCAACGGGCAGACCTGGACCTTCGACGTGCTCGTCACGGACGCGAACGGGCGCCAGTCCAGCCGGACCTTCTCGGCGACGGCCTGGCGGATGCCGGTCATCAACACCACCTCGCTGGCGGATGGGTATGCGGGGCGCTCGTACGGCACGACGCTCGCCGTCACCGGCGGGGCGCCGCCCCTCACCTGGTCCGTCGCCTCCGGCGCGCTGCCCTCCGGACTGGCGCTCGCGGCGGACGGCTCCATCTCCGGCACGCCGGGCGCCCCGGTCACGGCCTCCGTCACGGTGCAGGTGATCGACCGCGGCGGCCGCAGCGCGATGCAGCCGTTGGCGCTGGCCGTGTTCGCGCCCACCGCGATCGCCGCCTCGCCGTGCCCCGACGGATACCTCACGGAGGCGTACTCCGCGCAGTGGACGGCCACCGGCGGGAAGGCCCCGCTGTCGTGGACCGTCTCCGCCGGGGCGCTCCCGGGAGGCCTCTCGCTGGGGAGCGCAACCGGTGCCATCTCCGGGACTCCGGCGGCTACAGGCCCGGCCAGCGCCGGCGTCACTGTGACGGACGCCAACGGTGTCTCCGACACCGGCACCTGCGCGCTCGGCGTCTACGCCCTGCCGGCTATCGCCACCGCGACCCCGCTTCCCGACCTGACCGCCGGCGCCGCCGCGACCGGCACTTTCTCCGCCAGCGGCGGGAAGGCCCCGCTGTCGTGGACGTCCACCGGCGCGCTCCCCACCGGGCTCGCGCTCAACGCTTCATCCGGCGCCCTCACCGGGACCGTTGATGTCGCCGCCTCCAACGGACAGTCCTGGAGCTTCGACGTGCTCGTCACGGACGCGAACGGGCGCCAGTCCAGCCGGACCTTCGGGGTGACGGCCTGGCGGACGCCGGTCATCGACACCACCTCGCTGGCGAACGCGACCGAGTACGCCCCCTACTCGCCGGTGTCGATCCAGGCGCACGATGGCAAGGCCCCCCTCTCCTACGCGATCTCCGGGTTGCCCTCCGGTCTCTCCGCGAGCGCCGCGGGACTCCTCAGCGGCACGCCCCTCCCCCTCTCCCGCGGGACGCATCCGCTCACGGTGACGGTGACCGACTCCGGCGGCCGCGTGGCAACCGCCTCGCGCGTCATCATCGTGTTGCCGGGCACCCCCACCGTCGACTCCGTGAGCCCCGGCTTCGGCACGGTCGCCGGCGGGACGCGCGTCACCATCACCGGCACCAATTTCTTCGGGGCGACCGTCACCATGGCCGGCCAGCCCGCGGCGGCGACGGTCTCCGGCGGCGGCACCATCCTGGACTTCACCACCCCGGCGGGGAGCGGCCAGGGACCCGCCACCATCTCGGTGACGAACGACAGCAACCTCTCCCTCGGAGCGAACTACACGTACACCCTGGAGCGGACGATCGACCCGGACGGCAGCTCCGCCGACTGGACGCCAGCATTCCAGGTGGGCACCAACCCCGGGCCGAGCAGTTGGCCGATCACCGATCTCCAGGCGCTCTACGCCGCCTACGACGCCGATAACTTCTACGTCGGGGTCGCCGGGACACTGGATCCCTCCACCGGCAACACCCTCATCCTCTACGTCGACGCCGACCCCGGCACCGGGTCCGGGGTCACGGACTACTCCACGCTGCAGGACAACAACGGCTTGCTCGACGACGCCTGCACCAACGACGGG
>DATBSS010000076.1:0-9821 GCA_036559665.1 Myxococcaceae bacterium | reverse complement strand
CCGTTGGCGTCGTAGAAGTACTCCTCGCCGTTGACGTAGGCGACGATCGTCACCAGTCCGTCGCGCGGGTTGAGGGTCTGCGAGCCGGCGGTGTAGCTCGGTTCGGCGAGCCGCGGGTTGGGGTCCTGGTTGGGGGCGGCCGGCAGCGGCGCCACGTCTACCGGGAACGCCCGGCCGGTGCCGCCGCGGGTGCTGAAGGTGAAGGCCGCCTTGCCGATGTTCGGGTCTGCGGGGTTCTGGAAGTTGAAGGGGGTGGTGGTCACGCTGGTGCTCACCGTGCCCGCCTCCGCCACGAAGTTGACCGTGGTGGGGAAGCCGATGGGGTTGGTGTAGCGGTCGGTGAGGCGCACGCTGCAGTTCACCGTGATGTCGGCCGGCGGCGTGGGCGAGATGTACGCCGCGATGTTCACCGGCGAGCAGAGGATGCTGATGCCCGCGTTGGAGACGCGCGCGCCGGTGATCCCGATGCCGGGGCTGGACGCCTGGATGGGCGGGAACACCACCGCGGTGACCGAGAGCACGCCGATGCCGGAGCCCGACTGCACCGTGGCCTGCACCTTGCCCATGTTGTCGGTGACGCCGTTCGGGCTCACCGTCGCGCCCAGCGGCGCCCCCGAGCCCAGCGAGAAGGTGACCGGCACCCGCGGCGCCGGGGCGCTGTTGGTGTCGGTGACCGTGAACGTCACAGAGGCCGTCTCGTTCTTGCCGGACCCGCGGATCCCCATCAGCGTGCAAGGGGTCTGCGTGCCGCAGGTGGACGTGGTGTAGGCGATGTTCCGGATGTCCGTGATGGTCACGGTGTTGCTGGCGGTGGCTGTCCCGGGCGCGTTATCGGCGGTGATCGTGGCCGGCCCGGCGGTGGTCCCGGCGCGGAGCATGGTGAACGCCTGACCGGACCCGTTGGTCACGTCGGACCAGGTGCTGCCGGCGGAGGCGCCGCCGTCAGAAGGCCCCAGGGTGCCCAGGTTGGTGGAGAAGTTGATCGCCGTCCCCGCCACCGGGCTTCCGCCGCCGTCCGGCAGCGACTTCAAGGTGGCGGTGAGGATGGAGAAGTCGCCCACGTTGGTGAAGATGGGGCTGCGGCTGGCGGAGAGCGAGAGGCCGCCGTTGGACGTGTTGCCGCCGTCCCCGCCGCCGCCGCCGTCCCCGCCGCTGCCGCCCGTCAGCGTCACGTTGGTGAAGGAGGTGACGTTCTTCCCGGCGGTGCTCCAGGTGGCGTCGATCTTCACCCTCGCGGCGTTGCACCCCGGGTCCACTCCCCGGTCGCAGCTGAACGTCGCCGTGCCGGTCCCTCCGGCCAGGGTCACCGTCGCCGTCCCCCCACCTCCAGCCAGTGAACCGGCCGGCGCGGTGAGGCTCACGGTCCCGGTGCCGGCCGCGCCGGCGGCGTCCTTCGCGGTGAGCGTGAGCGTCGTGGTGGTCCCGTTGGACGCGATGGACAGGGGACTGGCGACCAGCACCAGGGACTCGTTTCCGGGTGGCGGTGGCTGCCCGCAGGCGACGAAGCAGACGGCGGTGAAGACGCTCGTGACGAGCGTGAGTTGGACCAGGCGGGGGGACATGGGGTGAGGCCTCCGGAAAGCGCGGGAATCGGCCGTGGAGCGCCAGGAGTATTCCGACCGTCCGGACGACCCGTCAATCGCACGGGGCCCTTTTGAGCGCTCCGGCGATCGCTCTTTTGACTTGACGGCGGGCGGCGTGGGAAGTGTCCCGCGCCGGCGCCGGTTCCCTACAGGCCCGCCGGGCACCCATGGTCGACGTCCTCTCGCTCCCGCTGCCGGACCTGACGCGCTTCGTGGAGGAGCAGCTGGGCGAGCGCCCCTTCCGCGCCCGCCAGCTCTTCCGCTGGCTGCACCAGCGCGGGGCGACCGACTTCGACGGGATGACCGACCTCTCCAAGGCCTTCCGCGCCCGCCTCAAGGAGACGGCGCAGATCGCGCCGCTGCACAAGGACCTGGAGCAGCGCTCGGCGGACGGCACCATCAAGTACCGCTGGCGCACCGCGGACGGCCGGCTGATCGAGTCCGTCTACATGCCGGCCCCGGACCGCAAGACGCTCTGCGTGTCCACCCAGGTGGGCTGCGCCATGGGCTGCACCTTCTGCGCGACCGCCACCCTGGGGCTGCTCCGCAACCTGACGCCAGGGGAGATCGTCTCCCAGGTCCACGCGGTGAACCGGGAGGTCCGGCAGAACGAGGGCAGCGAGCTGCTGCGCCCGCTCACCAACCTGGTCTTCATGGGAATGGGCGAACCGCTCCACAACTTCGAGAGCGTCAAGCGCGCCCTCTCCATCCTCCGCTCAGTGGAGGGGCCCAACTTCTCCCACCGCCACATCACGGTCTCCACCGTGGGCCTGGTGCCCATGATCGAGCGCTTCGCCCAGGAGACGGACGTGAAGCTGGCCATCTCCCTCAACGCCACCACCGACGAGCAGCGCTCCCGCACCATGCCGGTCAACCGGCGCTGGAACATCGCCGCGCTGATGGAGGCGTGCCGGAAGTTCCCCCTGCGCCAGGGCCGGCGCATCACCTTCGAGTACGTCCTCCTCCGGGGGGAGAACGACTCGGACGAGGACGCCCGGCGGCTGGCCAGCATCCTCCACGGCGTGCCCGCCAAGGTGAACCTCATCCCCTACAACGAGAACCCCGGCCTCGGCTTCCACACCACCCAGGACGCCCGCGCGGAGGCCTTCCGGGAGCTCCTGGCGTCCCAGGGCGTGGCGGCCTTCATCCGCCAGAACCGGGGCCGGGATATCGCCGCCGCCTGCGGGCAACTCGCCAACCAGGGCGGGGAGGGCGAACGCCTGCGGTTCGACCAACCCGGGAGCGTTGCTTGACACCCTTCGACAGGCAGGGCTAGAAGCCGCGACTTTCGAGCATTGCAGGAGCAGGGAGCGTCTGAACCAATGGCTGTCGTGATCCGTCTCGCCCGCGCGGGCGCCAAGAAGAAGCCCTACTACCACGTGGTTGCCACCGACTCGCGCAACCCGCGCGACGGCAAGTTCATCGAGGCGATCGGCGCCTACGACCCGAACCTGGACCCCCCTAAGATCGTCTTCAACGACGAGCGCCTCCAGCACTGGCTGAAGATCGGCGCCCGGCCGTCCGACACGGTCTCGACGCTGATGAAGAAGGCCAAGAAGGCCGCCACTCCCGCGCCGGCCGCCAAGGCGTAGCGCCCGCCGTGGAACCGCTGATCACCTACATCGCCCAGCAACTCGTCGACCGGCCCGACCAGGTGGAGCTGAAGGTGACCGAGGCCGAGGGCGGCAAGACCTTCGAGCTCAAGGTCGCCCCCGAGGACGTCGGCAAGGTGATCGGCCGGGACGGGCGCACCATCAACGCCCTCCGCACCCTCCTGGCCGTCACCGCGCAGCGCAAGGGCGTCAAGGCGCGGCTGGAGATCCTGGACGACCGCCGCCAGGCCCAGGCGCCCGCCGCCCCGGCCCCGCCGGCCGCCGCCGTCGCCCCGCCCGCCGCGGGCGAGCCGTAGCCACGGCAGTGCCCCGGCCGCCGCACCTCGAGGTCGGCTACGTCGCCCGCGCCCACGGCCTCTCCGGTGAGGTGGGTGTGAAGACCTTCGACCCGGCCTCCACCGCCCTCCTCGACGTCGAGCGCGCCCTGCTCCGCCTGAAGGACGGCTCCGGGCTGGAGCTGCGGATCGACTCCACCCGCGAGGCCAGCAAGGACCTCCTCATCGGCTTCGAGGGGGTGGAGGACCGCACCCGCGCCGACGGCCTGGTGGGCGCCACGGTGTTCGTCTTCCGCGAGGACCTGGAGCCGCCTGGCGAGGGAGAGCTCTTCCAGGGCGACCTGGTGGGCCTGCAGGCGCAGACCGAGGCCGGCGAGCCGCTGGGCGAGGTGGTGGAGGTGTGGAACTCCGGCGAGGTGCCCAACCTGGTCATCCGGGCGGAAGGGCGCGAGGAGCTGATGGTGCCCTTCGCCGCCGACTTCGTGGTGCGCGTGGACGAGGCGGAGGGGCTGATCGTCATCCGGCCCCCGGAGCTGGGCGACTGATGCCGCCCTTCCGCGCCCGCGTGCTCACGCTCTTTCCCGAGATGGTGACCGCCTACGCGGGCCTCTCCATCCTGGGCAAGGCCGCCGGGCGGGGCCTGCTGGACCTCGCCGCGCGCAACGTCCGGGACCACGCCGCCGGCAAGCACCAGGTGACGGACGACGCGCCCTACGGGGGCGGCGCCGGGATGGTGATGAAGGTGGAGCCGCTCACCCTCGCCATCGAGGCGGCGCGGGCCGAGCTCCCCGGCGCCCGCGCGCTGCTGATGTCCCCGCGCGGGCCGGCCTTCACGCAGCGGATGGCGCGCGAGCTGGCCGCGCACGAGCCGGGGCTGATCCTGGTCTGCGGCCGCTACGAGGGCGTGGACGAACGGGTGATGGCCGGCGTGGATGGCGAGCTCTCCGTGGGCGACTTCGTCCTCACCGGGGGGGAGCTGGCCGCCCTGGCGGTGGTGGACGCGGTGGCCCGGCTGGTGCCCGGCGTGCTGGGGAACGAGGCGTCGCCCGGCAGCGAGAGCTTCGAGGAGGGACTGCTGGAATACCCGCAGTACACCCGGCCCCCCTCGTTCCGGGGCCTGGAGGTGCCCGCCGTGCTCCAGGGCGGCGACCACGCGCGCATCGCCCGCTGGCGGCGCTGGCACGCCCTGGCGCTCACCCGGGACCGGCGCCCGGACCTCTTCGCCCGGCTCCAGCTCTCCGACGCGGACCGCCGGCTGCTCGCGATGCCGGAGGGGGAGCTGTAGCAGTCGCCAGAAGGCGTCGAAGGACTTGTCCGACCTGGGCGGCTCTGGTACGAAGCCCGGCTCTTTTCACGTCCTTGGAGTGAGTGCGTCATGCGCCGCGCAGCCCTGGAGTACATCGAGTCCAAGCACATCCGGAAGGACGTCACCGACTTCCGCACCGGGGACACCATCCGCGTGTTCTGGAAGGTGAAGGAGGGCGAGAAGGAGCGCGTCCAGCCCTTCGAAGGCATCGTCATCCGGAAGACCAAGGGCTACAACCGCGCCACCTTCACCGTGCGGAAGATGTCCTACGGCGTCGGCGTGGAGCGCATCTTCCCGCTGCACAGCCCCCGCTACGAGCGGATCGAGGTGCTGGTGCGCGGCGACGTGAACCGCAACCGCCTCTTCTACCTCCGCGACCTCAAGGGCAAGGCGTCCCGCGTGGAGAGCCAGGAAGAGCAGCTGGACGTGGTGGCCGCGGACGCGCCGATCCACATCTCCGAAGCCGCCAGGGCCGCCAAGGCGGAGGCCCACGCCGAGCACACCGCGGCCGGGGACAAGAAGAAGAAGGCCCGGCCCGCCACCGCCAAGAAGGAGTAGGCGGCTCCGACCGCGGCGCGGGGTAGACTGCGCGCCGCCATGTACCTGCTCGAGTTCCAGGCCCAGGGCGTCAAGGGGTGCTCGCCGACGCTCCGGGCGCCTCTCAAGCCCGGCTTCGTCGTGCTGAAGCCCCCTGCATCCCCGCCGCCGCCGATGCTGGCGCTGGTGCCGGCCATCTTCTACGCGGACGGCCGCGGCCAGGACGCGTCCTTCGCCACCGAGGGCGCCAAGGGCAAGGTCGGCTTCACCATGCTCGGGAACGACCAGGTCACCTACCGGCTCCTCCGGGAGCTGGGCGGCGCCGGCGTCCTCCAGAAGCTCAACAAGGCCACCACCACCTTCGAACCGGTGACCGACAGCGCATCCGACATTGGCACCTACCTGCGCGCCACGGTGGGCCTGCCGTCCCGGTCCGCCTACGAGCAGATCTTCACCTTCACCGCCGCGCAGATGCCCTCCAAGCGGCCCCGGGCGGTCAAGGGCGGGGCGGCGGCGCTGGGGGCCACCCCGGCGCGCCCCTCCATGGCGCACCAGATTCCCGTGGAGGCCGCGTCCGACATCCCCGCCGCGCAGGCCAAGGTGGTGGAGTTGGAGAAGGAGCTGAAGCTCTCCAAGGACATCGAGCAGCTCCAGTTCCAGCAGGACGGCCTCACCCGCCAGATGGACGACCTGGAGGCGAAGATGAAGGGGAGCGAGGGCCTGCGCGCCTCGCTGGAGGAGGCCCGGCAGGCCGCCGCCTCCGCGCCCGACGAGGTGGCGCTGGGGTTGCCCGCGGACATCGCCCACCGCGCGCAGCGCTACCCGGACGCGGTCCAGCGGCGCGACGAGGCCATGGCCAAGCTGGGCACCGAGCCCGCCGACGAGTCGGGCGGATCCGCTCCACCGGCCTCGGTGGAGCCGTTGTGGAAGAACCAGCACTTCCAGATCGGCACCGGGCTGGGCGCGCTGTTCATGATCGGTGGCGTGCTGCTCTCCGGCTACGCCCGCGCCATCGCGCTGCTGGACATCCCCGCCTTCGCCTTCGCCGCGCTGACCGCGATCAAGCACGTGGAGGAGTTGCAGGGGGCCAGCCGGTCGTCGAAGAAGGGGAACATGCGGGCGCAGCGGGAGAAGAAGATCAACGACAGCTTCGACGCCGAGGTGGCCCCGGTGAAGGCCGCCATGAAGGCCCTGGGCGTGGACGCCGCCGCCGACGTGGCGAGGCTCCTGGAGCAGAAGCCGCTGCTGCTGCAGAAGGTGCAGGAGCTGGAGGAGCAGATCCAGGCGTGGGAGGCGGAGCCCGCCAACCGCCAGATGGCCGCCGAGCACGCCAAGCTCAAGCGCCAGGTGGACGACATCAACCAGAAGCTCACCGAGCAGGGCGGCTATATCCGCGATCTCCGCGAGGTGGAGCGGGAGCTCCAGCGCACCAGGGAGTCCATCCAGATGGCGCAGGGCGGCGGCAGCAAGAGCACCCCCGTCCCCGCCCAGCTCCCCTCCGCGCCCGGCTCCACCAGCGAGTTGGAGGACCCGGGGCCGTCGCTGATGCGGCTGGCGTCGGACCTCTTCCAGTCGGACGTCCCCACGCTGGCGGGGCTGATCCGCGACCGCTCCAACCAGTATTTCAGCGCGCTCACCGACCGCCGCTACTCGGGGCTGGAGCAGGACCACATCGGCGCCATCACCGCCGTCTCCCAGGGGAAGAAGCTCAAGGTGGGGGCCATCCCGTCCAGGGACATGGACCTGCTCTTCCTCTCCCTCCGCCTCACGCTGGTGGAGAAGTACTCCGCCAAGGCCAAGGTGCCGGTGCTGCTGGATGACGGGATGGGCGTGGAGGACGCCAAGCTGGGGCTGCTGTCGCGCATGCTCAAGCACCTGGGGACGCTCACCCAGGTCATCCACGTCACCGCCAACCCCACCTTCTCCGCCGTGGCAGACCTGAACGGTACGCTCTAGCCCCATGAAGACGACGAAGTCGTCGGAGTCCGGCGACGGGCGGAAGGCGCTGGGGAACGCCGGGGAGCAGGCCGCGGTGGACCTCCTGGAGGCGGGCGGCTACCGCGTGGTGGCCCGGAACTTCCGCTGCGCCTACGGCGAAGTGGACGTGGTGGCGGAGCGCGGAGATCTCCTGTGCTTCGTGGAGGTGCGGGCGCGGTCGTCCGCGGCGTGGGGGGATCCGTCGCACACCGTGTCCTGGAGCAAGCAGCGGAAGGTGACGAAGGCCGCGCTCCACTACCTGTTCGAGCACGGCGGCGGCCGGGACCGGATGGTGCGCTTCGACGTGGTCTCGGTGCTGGGGCGCGGCCCCGGGGCCCAGGTGGAGCACATCCCGGACGCCTTCGACGCGGGGATGTGATGCCGCCGGGTGTAGGCACGCTGTACCTGGTGGCCACGCCCATCGGCAACCTGGAGGACATCTCGGCGCGCGCGCTCCGGGTGCTGGGCGAGGTGGCCTTCGTGGTGTGCGAGGACACCCGCCATTCGCGCGTCCTCCTGGACCGGCACGGCCTGAAGCGGCCGCTGGTCAGCCTCCCGGCGTTCGCGGAAGGGGAGCGCTCGGGGCCCATCCTGGACCGCCTGGAGGCCGGCGAGGACGCCGCGCTGGTGACGGACGCCGGGACGCCCGGCATCTCCGACCCGGGCGAGCTCCTGGTCGCGGAAGCCCTCCAGCGCGGGGTTGCCGTGGTGCCGGTGCCGGGGCCCTCGGCCGCCGTGGCCGCGCTCTCCGCCTCCGGGCTGCCCTCCCGGCGGTTCCACTTCGAAGGCTTCCTCCCGCGCAAGGGCCCGGAGCGGCGGGCGCTGCTGGAGGAGCTTTTCCCGCTGCGCGCCACGCTCGTCTTCTACGAGGCGCCCCGGCGGCTCCCGGAGACGCTGGAGGACCTCGCCGCGGCCCTGGGGGCGGACCGCCGCGCCTGCGTGGCCCGCGAGCTGACCAAGGTACACGAGGAACTGGTGCGGGACACCCTGGGCGCCCTGGCCCGGCGCTACCTTGGGCAGGAGGTGCTGGGCGAGGTGGTGGTGCTGGTGGAGGGCCGCCAGGAGGAGTCGCGCTGGACGGAGGCGGAGGTGCGGCGGGCGCTGGAGGACGGGCTGTCCGGCGGGGAGAAATTGAAGGGCCTGTCCACGGAGATCGCCCGCCGCGCCGGGTGGTCCGGGCAGGACGTCTACCGGCTGGGCCTGTCGCTCAAAAGCCGTTGAGCTGGTTGGTACTAGGTTGGTACTGGCCACCTGAGCCCTGGTGGGCCTAGTAGTGGTAAGACACGGAGACTTGCACCCCGGACACGTAAACGGCCGTGGCATAGAAATGACGTGCCACCATGTCGTACCGATAGTCGAAGTTCGGGTTTACCTCGGCCTGGTTGGTCTGGTAGTCGATGACGCCGTTATTGTTCAGATCCTGGCCCGGTGGCTCGTTCGAGAGCACGCGATCCGATTCATGAGATAGCGTGACCCGAGCGCGAAGCTGCAGGTTCTCGAGAATGCTCCATTGTATGCCGACGGTTCCACCCAACTGACCATAGTCACCCGTGTACATCAGTTTCTTGGTCAGCCCTGAAAGTTCGTTGTAATAACGACCCGATGAAACGTAGGCGATGTGCGCGCGTGCGTCTATCGTAAGCCTCTCATGCTGCGCCGGTTGGTCGAGGACTACCAGTTCCGCCCCAGCGGTGATTTCCGCGGTATACGGAGGCAGATCGCCGGTCACGTCCCGATTCCACGCGGTCGAGTTGCAGTTGGCCGGCCTACCCATCAAAGTGGGGTCTGGGTGGTCGCAGTTCGAATACCAGCCGGGTCCACGATAGGGTATGGTCCAGTCAATCTTTGCATACGGGGTGATAGAGTTGATCCGCCGAGAGAACGCGGTCCACAACTGATACCGGTGGATGCGATCTCCAATAGCGCCATGAAATGCGTCATCAGCTGGGTCAGTCGGGTCCAATCGGTCGGCTGTAGGAGCTTCGTACTCCAAGCCTACTACCCAAACGCCATCACGGACGTGGCTGTAGGGAGCCCAAGACAATCCAAAGTGCATGTTCCCGAAGCCGCCCCGGAAGACCTGCGGCGCCCCGTTGGTGGTGGCTATGGGCGCGGAGAACATCGGCACTGCACCGACGCCGGTGGTGGAGCAATTGGAGTTGACCAGCGAACCGTCCGCCCGAACACAGCTGTTGAGTACCGCGGACCGTGACGGTGTGGTGAGGCTGGAGAGCCACCACTCCTCGGTCCGGGCGAAGATCAGCGGGATGCCGTAGTGGAACTCAAGGTCGTGCCAGAGGCCGATGTGCAGATCGAGGTTCAGCCGGTAGTCGACGCTGGCGTAGCGGAGCTCCGGCGCCACCTCCAGGGTGGAGTCCGGCGGACCGGTGTGCCGTTCCCTGCCTATGGACTCCAAGCGCTGTGTTCGTTCCAGGCCCAAGTCAATGGACGCGCTGAATCGGTCGCCCCCCTCAGCGAAGGTGCTGACGACGCGTGACAGGTCGGTGGCATGCACGGCGGCGAATGACAC
>DATBSS010000075.1:0-12947 GCA_036559665.1 Myxococcaceae bacterium | reverse complement strand
CGGAGCGGAAGGCCGAAGAAGAACGGCTCGCTGAAGAAGCGCGACTGGAGGCGGAGCGGAAGGCCAAAGAAGAACGGCTCGCCGAAGAAGCGCGGCTGGAGGCGGAGCGGAAGGCCGAAGAAGCACGGCTCGTTGAAGAAGCGCGGCTGGAGGCAGAGCGGAAGGCTGAGGAAGAGATCGCTGAAGAAGCGCGGCTGGAGGCGGAGCGGAAGGCCGAAGAAGAACGGCTCGCTGAAGAAGCGCGGCTGGAGGCAGAGCGGAAGGCTGAGGAGGAGATCGCTGCAGAAGCACGGCTGGAAGCCGAACGTCTGGCCGAAGAAGAACGGCTCGCTGAAGAAGCGCGGCTGGAGGCGGAGCGGAAGGCCGAAGAAGAACGGCTCGCCGAAGAAACGCGCCTGGAGGCGAAACTCCGCGCCGAGGAGGCCGCCCGCCACGCCGCCGAGCAGAAGAAGAAGTCCGGCGAGCAGCGCCGCCTCGAGCAACAGCAAAAGCTCTCCCGCCACGAAGCGGAGCTCCGCGCCGAGGCCGAGCTCCGGGCGCAGGTCGAGATCGATCGCATCTCGGAGCAGCAGAAGGCCGCCGCCGGCCGCGCCGCCGAGCTCGCCGAGGAAGCCGCGGCCAACGAGATCGCCGCCCAGGAAGCCGAGGCCCGCATCGAAGCCCTCGCCGCCCGCGAGCGCGCCGCCCAGGCCGCCGCGCAGCGTGCCGTCGAGGCCGCCCAGCGCGCCCAGCGCGAAGCAGCGGAGGCCGAAGAGCGGGCGCGCCAGGAAGCGGCCGAAGCCGCCCGCCGCGCCGAGCAGGAGAAGGCCGAAGCCCAGGCGCTCGCCCGCCGCCAGGCCGAGGAGGAGCTCCGCGCCACACGCGAGCAAGCCGCCGAGGCCGAGCTACAGGCCCAGCGCGAACGAGCCGAGCGCGAGAAGCTGGCCCGCCAGCTCCAGGCCGAGAAGGAACGCGAACGCGCGCAACGCGAGAAGCTTGCGCTGGAGCTGGAGGGCGAACGCGACCGCCTCGCCACCGAGGTCGTCCAGGAGCGCGAGCGCCTCAAGAAGGAGCTGGACCGCCGCCAGAAGCTGGCGCGTGAGCTCGAGGACCAGCAGCGACAGGCCCTCGAGATGCAGGCCGAGAAGGAGGGGCTGGAGCGCGCGCTCCGGGACGAGAAGGCGCGGTCGGCGCGTGCGCTGGAGGAGGCCGTCGCCCAGGCGGAGCACGCGCGCGCGGAGGCGGACGCCGCCCAGCGCGAGGCCGAGGCGGAGCGGAAGGGCCGCGAGGCGGAGGAGCGGGCTCGAAAGGACGCCGAGACCGCCGCCGAGAAGGCGCGCGCGGAGGCGAGGGAGGCCAACAAGCGCGCCGACCAGGCTACCTTCGTCATCCCCCGCCTCGAGGGCACGCTGGAACGGATCGCCCGCTCCGGCATCGCGCCCATCGACAAGCTGGCCCCGGTGTTTCTCTCCCTCGTCACCGGCAAGGCCGATGTGCGGCTGGAGCTCAAGGCGGAGGAGTCGCTCCGCGTCCTCTGGCTCAACGGCGGCGCCCTCGCTGGCGCCCACTCCACCGCGCCCGGCGAGACGCTGCTGGACCGCGCCCGCCAGGACGGATTGATCGACGAACGCCAGGCCGCCGAGCTCCGCGTCCTCCACCCGCATTCGCCCTCGGAGCAGCTCGCCCTGCTCCGGGAGCGCGGCTACGTGCGCGAGTCGGAGGTCGTCCCGCTGGTGCAGCGCTACACCGAACGCGTGGCCCTGGACGCCCTCAGCGAGCCCGGCTCGCTCTACCGCCTCTCGGCCGACGGCCCGCCCCCCGACGTGGTCCTCGCCGCCGCCACCCGGTCGCCCGCCCAACTCCTGCTGGAGGCGCTGCGCCGCGGGCTGGACCCGGAGAGGCCGCTCTCCGAAGCGGGGGGCCTGCGCGCCACCCCCATCCGCCTCCGCTCGGAGCTGGACGCCGAGAAGCTGGAGCTGTCCGATCGTGAGCGCCGCCTCCTCCGCTCGGTGGATGGGGAGTCGACCGCGGAGGCGCTGGTGCTGGGCTCCGGCCTGCGCCAGGACGCGGCCATCCGGTTCATCGCGGTGCTCAAGGTGCTGGGGGCGATCGACCTGCTCCCCGCCGCCGAGCCGGTGCCCGCCGTCACCATCGAGCTGGACGCCCGCCGCCTCCAGTCCAAGTTCGACGAGATCCAGGACGCGGATTACTTCTCCATGCTGGGGCTGCCCCGCTCGGCCGGCCGGGACGAGGTCGAGCGGGCGTTCGAGCTCCTCTCCACCGAGTTCCACCCCGTGCGCTACGCCGGGCACCCCGACCAGCAGATCCTGAGGCGCGCCCAGTCCGTCCACGAGGCGCTCTCCGAGGCCGCCCTGGTCCTCCGGGATGACCGCCTCCGCGCTCAGTACGCCAGGAATCTCGTGGACTGACCCTGGGTTGCCGCCCCCCGCCCCCAGCGGTTACAACTGTGGGCATGGTTCGCGAAATCATCATCTGGCCCGACCCGGTGCTGAAGCAGACGGCGGCACCCGTCACCCAGTTCGACGAAACCCTCCGCACCCTGGTCGCCGACATGTTCGAGACCATGTACTCGGCGGACGGCGTCGGCCTGGCCGCCCCGCAGCTCGGCCTGCTGAAGAACCTGATCGTCCTCGACACCCGCCCCCGGCAGCCGGAGTCCAAGCCGGTGGCGATGATCAACCCCGTCATCCTGACGAAGGAAGGCTCCACCCTCTACATGGAGGGGTGCCTCTCCCTGCCCGGTGAGGCCGAGGAGGTCGAGCGGGCCACCAACATTCGCGTGAAGTTCCAGGACGTCGACGGCACCCAGCACGAGTACGACTGCGACGGGCTCCTGGCCATCGCGGTGCAGCACGAGACGGACCACCTGCACGGCCTCATGTTCACGGACCACGTCTCGTCCCTCAAGCGCGAGCTGATCCGCAAGCGGATGAAGCGCCTCAAGGCGGACATGGCCGCCCAGAAGAGCTCCACCGCCAGCCTCTAGACGCGCGCTTCAGGCCGCGCGCGACGCCTTCGCCACCTTCACGCCCATCCTCGGGCAGAGCGCATTCACCACGCACTGCTCGCACGCGGGCGCGCGCGCGAAGCACGTCCTCCGCCCGTGCCAGATCAGCAGCTGGTGACCCTTCGCCCACCGCTCCGGGGGGAGCAGGTCCCGCAGGTCCTCCTCCACCCGGTCCGGGTGCGTCTGGCGCGACAGCCCCATGCGCCGCGAGAGCCGGAGGATGTGCGTGTCCACCGGGAACGCCTCGTCGGTGCCCAGGTGGATGGCCACCACGCCCGCGGTCTTGTGGCCGACGCCGGGCAGCGTCTCCAGCGCGTCGCGCGTGGTGGGGACCTGGCCATCGTGGTCGCGGACGATGGCCCCGGCCGCGCCGACGATGCTCTTCGCCTTGGCCCGGTACAGCCCGCAGGTCTTGATCAGCCGCTCCACCTCGCGCACGTCGGCGCGGGCGAAGGCGCGCGCGTCCGGGAAGCGGCGGAACAGCGCGGGCGTCACCATGTTCACCCGCTTGTCCGTGCACTGCGCGGAGAGGATGACCGACACCAGGAGCTGCACCGGCGTCCCGAAGTCCAACTCGATCTTCGCCTCCGGCATGTGCGCCTCCAGGCGGTCGAGGATCTCCGCCGCCCGCCGGCGCTTGTCGGACTTGCTTTCGCGGCCTCGAAGCTTCACGGTGCCTCGCCTTCTACCAAGCGCGAGGAGAGGCGACCCGAAATGAATCCAATCGACCTCCGCTCCGACACGGTCACCCGACCCTCGGCCGGGATGCGCAAGGCCATGGCCGAGGCCGAGGTGGGCGACGACGTCTTCGGCGACGACCCCACCGTCCGCACGCTCCAGGACCGGGTGGCCGAATTGCTGGGCCTGCCTGCCGCGCTCTACGTCTCGTCCGGCTCCCAGGCCAACCAGGTTGCCATCGGCGCGCAGGTCCGGCCCGGGGATGAGCTGCTCGCCGAAGCGGGCAGCCACTGCCTCAACTTCGAGGGCGGCGCCGTCTCCGCGCTGTGGGGCGTCCAGCCGCGCACGCTGGACGGCGACCGCGGCCTGCTCTCGCCCCAGCAGGTCGCCTCGGCCGTCCGCCCCGTGAGCGAGCACTTCCCGCGCACGCGCCTGCTCTGCCTGGAGAACACCCATAGCCGCGGCGGCGGTTCGGTCTGGCCGCTGGACCGCTTCAGCGCCGTGGTGGCCGCCGCCCGGGCCAAGGGGCTGCTGGTGCACCTGGACGGCGCCCGCCTCTTCAACGCCCAGGCCGCCTCCGGCACGCGCGCAGCGGAGTACGCGCGGCAGTGCGACACCGCCACCATCTGCCTCTCCAAGGGCCTGGGTGCGCCGGTGGGCTCGGTGGTCTGCGGCAGCGCCGAAGTCATCCGCGAGGCGCACCGCCTCCGGAAGCGGCTGGGCGGCGCCATGCGGCAGGTGGGCATCCTCGCCGCCGGTGGGCTCTACGCGCTGGACCACAACCTGGCCCGCCTCCCCGAGGACCACGAAAACGCCCGGCGGCTGGCGCGAGGCCTGGCGGAGGTCCCCGGCATCTCCGTGGACGTGGCCGCGGTGGAGACGAACCTCGTGTTCGCGGATTTCCCGATGCCGACGGCGGACGCGTTGCTCAAGCTGAAGGCGCACGGCGTGCTCGCCGAGATGGGCCCGGGCCCCAACAGCGTGCGGATGGTGACGCACCTCGACGTCCGCGCCTCGGACATCGACGAGGCGCTCTCCCGTGTCCGCAGAGCGCTGGCGAGTTGAGAAGTGGACTGTCTAAACTGGCGCGCCTTCTTCCCAGGGGAGCTCCCGTACCTATGAAGACCCTCGTCGCCTGTTGCGCTTACCTGTCCCTCGCCGTCCTCTCGTCGTGCGCCACCGCCTCGTCCGCGACCACCTCGGAGGAGAAGCCGATGGCGGCGGCGGGCGGGAAGTCGCTCTACGACCGCCTGGGCGGGATGGACGCCATCAAGGCCGTCATCAATGACTTCATCGACTCGCAGGCGTCGGACCCGAAGCTGGCCAAGTTCTACGCCAAGACGGACACCAAGTACCTGAAGGGGCAGATCTCTGATTTCGTCTGCCAGGCCGCCGGCGGCCCCTGCAAGTACACCGGGATGGACATGAAGGACGCCCACGACGGCCGGCACGTGAAGGAGGCCGACTTCAACGTGACGGTGGGCCACCTGGTGGACACGCTGAACAAGTACAAGGTGCCGGAGGCGGAGCAGAAGGAGCTGCTGGGGCTCCTGGGGCCCCTCAAGCCGGACATCCTCGAGAAGTAGCCTCCGGGGCGTCGAGGAGGGCTGCGGGCCGCGATCTGATACGCTGGAGCGCGCCGTGGCCCCCTTCCCCAGGCTCCTCTGGGTCACCGTGTTGATCGCCTCCGCCTGCGCGGGCTCGCGCGAGGGGAAGATGCGCTTCGAGGAGGCCTTTCCCTCGCCGCCGCCCGCCCCCGCCCCCGGCCAGCCGGGCCCCGCGGGAGGCGCCGCCTCGAAGCCCGCGGCGCGCGGACCGGAGGCGCTGGGGTCGCTGGAGCTACAGTCGGCGCTGGTGACGTTCGGCGCGCGGGCCCGGAAGTACCGCGGCGAGGTGGCCGAGGGCGGCACCATGCCGGCCATGCAGGTGAAAAACTGGTTGGAGCTGGAGGCCGCGGTGGACGCGTTCCTGGACCGCTCGCCGCTCAAGACGTCCTCGTACGACGTCATCCGGGCGCGGGTGACCATGGAGGCGGAGCTGGAGCTGGACGCGCGGCGCTACGGCGACATCCCGGCCCAGCTCGCGGACGACGTCACCGAGCGGATCGGCGACCTGTCGATGCGCATGGCCCAGCTCCGCCGGCTCCACGTGCGCGCCCGGGAGGTGAGGCCGGAGCTGGTGTGGCCGGTGGAGCCGGTCACCGTCACCAGCCTCTTCGGCCGGAGGTTCCACCCCATCCTCAAGGTGTACAAGCAGCACTCGGGCGTGGACCTGGCCGCCGACGTGGGCCAGACGGTGATCGCCGCCGCGCGGGGCACCGTGCTGCGCGCCGAGCTCACGGCGACCGGCGGGAACCTCCTCGAGATCTCCCACGGGCCGCTGCTCACCACCCGCTACGAGCACCTCTCCGTCTTCCTGGTCTCGCCCGGGGAGGTGGTGCAGCAGGGTCAGGCCGTCGGCCTGGCTGGCGAGAGCGGCGCCACCACCGGGCCCCACCTCCACTTCGAGCTCTGGCGCGACGGGCGCCCGTGCGACCCGCTGGAGGAGATGGAGCACGGCGCACGCACGGGGTCCGCGTCCGCGTCCAACGACGCTCCAGGGGGGCGGTGATGGAAGAAGGCGTGGCGGCGTTGCTGGCCCGCGCGTTCCACCGCGTGGGCGCCCCCCAGGCGAACGTGGAGATGGCGCGGGTCCGCGAGCAGGAGGGCGGCCTGAGCGGGCTGGCCACCTCCTACGAGCTGGTGCTGCCGGCGGAGCGCGCGGCCGAGCACCTCGTCAACCAGGTGCTCCCGCGGCTGGTGTACTTCCTGGAGTGCCGGGGCGCGCGCCCGCCGAACTGCGCCGGCGTCTTCGTCTCCATCTTCTCCGGGGACCAGCTCTACTTCGTCCGCGCCGGCGACATGGTGGAGGAGCTGTCCAGGCTCAGCGGCCTGAGCCTGGAGCAGATGGTGGAGCGGTACGGCCACTGACTACAGGGTCTGCTTCAGCTCCTTGGCGGGCCGGAAGCCGATGGTCTTGGTGGCCTTCAGCTTCATCATCTCGTTGGTCTGGGGGTTGCGGATCTTCCGCGCCTTGCGGCTGCGCAGGGACCAGGTGCCGAAGCCGGGGTAGCTGAAGCGGTTGTCCTTCTTCACCGCCTTGCCGATGTGGTCGAAGGCGATCTCCAGGATTTCCGCTGCGGACTTCTTGGTCAGCCGCGACTGCTGCGCCACGGCGGCCACCAGCTCTGCCTTGGTCATGCGGTTCCCCCTCCAGGGATTGAAACAAGCGACAAGCGGCGGGCGGGAGGTAACAGGAGGATGTGACAGATGTCAACGGCCAGAGGCAAAACGTAAGCGACCAATACATGAAAATGATCGGAGTTTCGTGAAATCGGCTGTGGTTGCGATCGTTTGCGAAGCTCGCCAGATCGGGTCTCCTGATCGGTACAATTGAATGGTGAACGGAGCGCATCGGCTGGCGATGATGGCGGCGGTGGCGGCGCTGATCGGGCCACTCGCCGGGTGCCCGTCGCGCGAGGTCAAGAAGGTGGAGGGAGGTCCGCCGCCGGTCCCGGACTTCGTGGTCCCGGCGGAGCGCTGGGTGGACGCGTCCGCGCCGGAGGGCGGGGAGGGGACGGAGGCGCGGCCCTTCCGGGCGCTCGGCGCGGCGCTGGCGCCGGAGCGGGCCGGTGTGCCGGTCCGCGTCCACGTGCGGACCGGGCTCTACCGCGGGCCGTTCGAGCTGCCGGCGAAGTGGGAGATCGAGGGGCCCGAGTCGGCGGTGCTGTTCGTCGAGGGTGCCGGGGGCGCGGTGCTGGCCGTGGCAGACGGCCGCGTCGCGGGGGTCTCGCTGCAGGGCGGGGCGGTCGGGTTGGCGGCCTCCGGACCGGTGCGGGCGGAGGGCATCCACTGCTCCGGCCAGCGCCAGGCGGCGGTGGAGGTCCGCGGCGGCTCGCTGGAGCTGTCGGGCGCGGACGTGCGCGCGAGCGTCTCCGAGATCCTCGGTGTCAACGTCATCCAGGGGAGGGCGCGCGTCCAGGACAGCGCGTTCACCGGGCCCTTCCGGCGGGCCGTCAAGGCGGAGGGCGCGGCGGTGGAGGTGACGGTGGAGCGCACCCGCTTCGTCGAGGCGGTCACCGCGGTGCAACTGGTGGGTGTGAACGGGCACCTCCTCGGGCTCTCCGTTCGTGGTGGCCGGGGACCGGCGGTGTTCGTGGGCGGTGGGGAGGTGGTCGTCGAAGGCCTGGAGGTGGACGGGCAGGAGTATGCGCTGCTCGCCCGCGAGGCTCGCCTTCACGCGCGGAGGATCACGAGCCGGGGGGCGGAGCAGGGGGGCGTTGCGCTGGTGAAGAGCCGCAGCGCGCTGGCGGACCTCACGGTGAGCGGTAGCGGGCCGGTGGGGGCGGTGGAGGTGGTGGGCGGCGAGCTGGACCTGCAGCGGTTCCGGATCCAGCGCGCCGCCTCTTATGGAGTGCACGCGCGGTCGGCCCGTGTGGCGATCTCTGACGGGACCATCGAGGAGGTGACGTCGGACCGCGACGGCACGCTGGGGGATGGGGTCCACCTGCGCGACGCGAAGGGGAGGGTCGAACGGGTGACCGTCCGCGGCGCGGGAGGCAGTGGGCTGCTGGTGGCGGAGGGGAGCGACATCCACGGGACGGAGCTGGCGCTGGAGCGCTGCCGCTGGGGCGGCGTGGTGGTGGAGACGCTCTCCAGCTTCTTCGGCCGAACCATCGCGGTACGCGACGGCGGCGGGGCCGCGCTGGCGGTGCCCACCGAGGCGGGCGCGTCGGTCACCGGGCTCACCTCGGTGCGCAACCAGGAGGGCGCGGTCTGGGCGGAATGCTCCGAGGGCGCGCGCGTCACCCTCAAAGGATTGACCGACGACGCCCCTCGCCCGCGGCCGCGGTGCGTGCACCTGGAGCCGTGAACGCGCGGGTCAATCCCGCGGAAGCGCAAACGCGACGATCGCGTTCGCAGCTCAGCGCCAGGGCCGCGAGCGCGGCGCAGGTGGGTCGTGACATGGGCCGCGGGCGTCACCCCGCGTCGAGCGGCGTCGCGTGCGCTTCCAGCCAACGCCGGAGGAGCGGGTAGACCTCGGCCGGCGCGCCCTGCCCATAGACGAGGTCGCCGTGGCCGTAGTCCATCTGATCGCCACGGTCGCGCCCGAACACCACCAGCGTCTTGTCGCTCGAGCCGGCCAGGTCGAACTGCGCCTGGAGCGCGGCGGGCGGTGCGAGCCGGTCCTGGCTCCCTCCGCCGACCAGGAGCGGAAGGCGGAGGTGGCGGATCCCCTCCCGGTAGTCCACCGCCCGATCGGCCGACCGGAAGCAGTCGTTCACCACCCAGTCGCGCTGCTGGAGCAGCACGCCGCGGCCGATGGTGGACATGGCGCGCGCCACCACCCGCCGCTGGATGGCGCCGGGAACGTGCATGGGGTTGAGCAGCAGATCGTCCTGCGGAAGGCGCAGGTAGCCCAGGAATGGCGCCATGGTCAGCGTCAGGAAGCGGTGGCGCAGGCCGTACGGCCAGGCGGCCAGCGCGCCCAGCTGCAGCGCGCGTCCCACCCAGGGCTGGAACCGGTAGAACACCGGCGACCCGAGCACCACCAGCCCGCCCAGCCGCTCCACCTCCGGTCCCTGGGCGACGGCGTAGCCGATCATCCCTCCCAGGGAGTGCCCCACCCACAGGGCGCGCTCCGCCCCGGTCCGCTCCAGCGCCAGCCGAATCAGCGCGGGCGCGTCCTGCCGGATGTGGTCGTCCACGGTGAAGGACCGGAAGAGGCCGCTCGGCGGGCGGTGGCTGGCGCCGGTGCCGCGCCACTCCACGGTGAAGCAGTCGAAGCCCGCCTCTGACAGGGCGTGTGCCAGGGAGTAGGGCGGGTCGAACTCGAAGGTGTGCCGGTTGATCGCGAAGCCATGGCAGAGCAGCACCGGCTCCCGGAAACGGCGCCGCGCCGCCGGCCGATGGAAGACGGCGATCCGCCAGCCGTCCCCGGCGGCCGCCCACAGCCGCTCCGCCGGCTCCCCGCGCGCCCGGTACCGCCAGGTCACCAGCAGGAGCCAGGCGACCCAGGCGGAGGCGATCGCCAGGGCGGCCAGCAGCCCGGTGAGGAGGGTCACGTGCATGGCACCCTCCATTGTGCAGGCATGGTGATCGCCGGCCGGCGAAACCTTGTTATGGTCTGTCCACCGCCCAAAGGGAGCGAGAAGCCGATGAAGCTGCGGAAGCTCATGTTCGTGCTGCCGAACCTCTTCACGTGCACGTCCATCTTCTGTGGCTTCTATGCCCTGACCCTCTGCGCCGGGGAGCCAACGCCCGCCCAGCTCTACCAGGCCTCGATCGCCATCATCTTCGCCATGTTCTTCGACGGGTTCGACGGGCGGGTGGCGCGGCTGACCAAGACCCAGAGCCAGTTCGGCGTGGAGCTGGACTCGCTGGCGGACGTGGTGTCCTTCGGCGTGGTGCCGGCGATGCTGGTCTACCGCTGGGCGCTGGCCCCGCTGGGGTTTGCGGGCATCTTCATCTCCTTCGCCTTCGCCGCCTGCGGCGCGCTCCGCCTGGCGCGCTTCAACGTGCTCGCCCAGCGGCCCCACCCGGGGGGCATGCGCTTCTTCGTCGGCCTGCCCATCCCGCTGGCGGCGGGCGTGGTGGTGGCCATGGTGATCGCCCACTACGGCGCCCAGGGCGGGCCGCTCGCCCCCGCCGCGCGCATGCCGGTCGCCGGCCTGGTGGTCGCGCTCGCGCTGCTGATGGTGTCCACGGTGCGCTACCGCACCTTCAAGGACCTGCGCCTCTCCCGGCGCTCCGCCATGGTGTTCATGCTCTTCTGCGGCGCGGGCGTGGTGATCGCCACCAAGTTGCACCCCGCCTTCGTCCCGGCCGCCTACTTCTCGATCTACCTGGTGATGGGCCTGGTGGAGTCGGCGGTGATGCTGGCGCGCAAGCTGGCCACCGCCGGGGCGGGCGCCCCCACCGCCGCGCGCGAGGACGAGGACGAGCTGTCCGGCGACGAAGAGGACGAAGAAGAGAGCGGCGAGGACGTGGACGAGCAGGACTACCTCTGACGCGCGAGGCGGGCGGGGTGGTAAGTCCCCCCGGCTATGCGCATCGAGGTCCTCTGCACCGGCGACGAACTGCTCAACGGCACCATCGCCGACACCAACAGCCCCTGGTTCATGAACCGGCTCTTCGAGCTGGGCGAGCTGGTGACGCGCACCACCGTGGTGGGTGACGACCGGGAGGAGCTCGTCTCGTCGATGCGCGAGGTGAGCGCCCGGGCGGACGCGGTGCTGGTCTCCGGCGGGCTGGGCCCCACCGCCGACGACCTCACCGCCGAGTGCGCCGCCGCCGCCGCCGGGGTGCCGCTGGTGGAGGACGCGCGGGCGCTGGAGGCGCTCCGGGCCCGCTTCGCCCGGCGCAGCGCGGAGCTGACCGCGAACAACGCGCGCCAGGCCATGGTGCCGCGGGGGGCGGAGGTGGTGCTGAACCCGGTCGGGTCGGCGCCGATGTTCATCCTCACCCTCGGGCGCTGCACGCTGTTCTTCGTCCCCGGTGTCCCCCGCGAGTACCAGGCGCTGGTGGAGAAGGAGGTCCTGCCGAGGCTGGGGGCGATGCTCGGCCGGCAGGGGGAGCGGCCGGTGCGGAAGCTGCGCGTGCTCAAGACGGTGCGGATCTGGGAGTCGCACCTGGACGCGCTGGTGGCGCCCATCGCCGCGAAGTACCCGCGCATCCGGGTGGGCTACCGGACCCACGCGCCGGAGAACCACCTCAAGCTCCTGGCGGAAGCGCCCACCGAGGTGGAGGCGGAGCGCGCGCTGGCAGCGATGGAGGAGGAGTGCCGGGCGGCGCTGGGGGACCACGTCTTCGGCGCGGACGGGGACGAGATGGCCGCGGTGGTCGGCGCGCGCCTGCGCGAGCGCGGGCAGACGCTGGTGGTGGCGGAGAGCGCCACCGGCGGGATGCTGGGGCATGCGCTCACCTCGGTGGCGGGCGCGTCCGACTACTTCCTGGGCGGGATGATCGCCTACTCGGAGGCGCTCGCGCGGGGCTGGGTGAAGGTGAGCCCGGAGGCGCTGGAGCAGCGCGGCATGGTCTCCGAGGAGATCGCCCGGCAGATGGCCGCTGGCGTCCGCGAGGCGACCGGCGCCACCTGGGCGCTCTCGGTGACCGGGTACGCCGGGCCGACCGCCGGGACGCCGAAGGACGAGCTGGGCACCGTGTACTGCGGGCTCGCCGGTCCGGACGGCGCCGCGGCGGTGGAGAAGAGCGTCTTCCTCGGAGACCGCGACCGGATCCGGAGGTTCGCGGCCCATGCCGCGATGGATCTGCTAAGGCGCACCCTGCGATGAGCAAGCCCGATTCCGGGGGCCAGAAGATCGACAGCGCCATGCCGCCGTCGGGCGAGGCCGCCGAACAGCCGCCCGCCACCAGCATTCCGGACGGGGCCGGCGGCCCGAAGCGCTCCTCGATGGGGATGGCGGCCCGCCTGTGGGCCTCGGCGTACCGGGTGGAGCTGTTGCTGTTCGGGGCGGCCTTCCTGGTGCTGGCCTCCTTCAGCTCGCAGCGCTTCCTGCGACAGAGCGAGGCGCCGCACTTCGTCTACCAGGCCAAGGCGTGGCTGGACGGGCGGCTGGACCTGGACCCGCGCACCTTGCCCAACCTGGAAGACTGGGCCTGCGTCCGCGACGTGGCCGGGCAGAAGGTCCGCTGCGAAGGGCCGATCCGCCCCACCGACCGCTGGTACGTGAGCTTCCCGGCGTTCCCGTCGGTGGTGATGCTGCCGTTCGTGGCCATCAATGGCTACCAGCTCAACGACACCTCGCTGACGGTGCTCGCCGCGGCCCTGGCGCTGGCGGCGTTCTACTCGCTGCTCCGGTTGCTCTCCGCCACCGGGGAGTCGCCGCGGGAGCCGTGGGAGAACGCGCTGCTCACGGTGCTGCTGGGGTTCGGCACGGTGTTCTTCTATTGCTCCATCCGGGGCGAGGTCTGGTTCACCGCCGAGGTGATGGGGGTGGCGTTCACCTGCTGGTACCTGCGGAACGCCGCCGGCGCACGCAAGCCGCTCTGGGCCGGGCTCTTCTACTCGATGGCGGTGCTCACCCGGACGCCGCTGCTCTTCACGGGCATCTTCTTCGCGATGGAGGCGGTGTGCCCGGGCCCGGACCGGATGGCCCAGCTCCGAGCGCTGGGGCAGCAGTGGCGCGAACCGCTCCGCAAGCTGGGGTGGTTCGCCGCCGGGGCCGCGCCGCTCGCCCTCACCGCGGCAGTCCTGAACGTGG
>DATBSS010000074.1:0-7239 GCA_036559665.1 Myxococcaceae bacterium | reverse complement strand
CGCTCCAGGCCATCCAGCGAGGGCAGGTCCAGAAGGTAGTGATGGCGCGGGCGATCGACGTGGAGCTCTCCCGGCCGGCGGACCTGGTGGCCCTGCTGGCGCGCCTGCGGCGGGACAGCCCCGCGGCGCTCACCTTCTACCTGCGGGGGGACGAGGGGACGGCATTCGCCGGCGCCACGCCGGAGACGCTCTGCCGCATCGAGGGGCGGTCGCTGGCCACCGAGGCGCTGGCCGGGAGCGTGGCGCCGGAGGACGCGGCGCTGCTCCGGCGGGACAAGGAGTCGCGCGAGCACCGCGCGGTGGTGGAGGCGATCCGCGACGCGCTGGCGCCGATCTGCGAGTGGATGGAGATCTCCGGCAAGGGCGAGGTGGTGCGCGTCCCCACGCTGGTGCACCGCCGCACGCCGATCGCCGCCACGCTGAGGGCGGGCGTGGGCGTGGCGGACGTGGTGGACGCGCTGCACCCGACGCCGGCGGTGGGCGGTGCCCCGCGCCAGGTGGCGCTGGAGTTGATCCGCGAGGCGGAAGGGCTGGATCGGGGTTGGTACGCGGGGCTGGTGGGGAGGGTGGGGCCGGACGGCGGCGAGCTGCGCGTGGGGCTGCGATCGGCGCTGATCCGCGACGCGTCGGCGCGGCTGTTCGTGGGGGCGGGCGTGGTCCAGGGATCCACGGCGGACGGCGAGTGGGACGAGACCGCGGCCAAGTCGCGTACCGTCCTGCGGGCGTTGGGGGACGGCGCCCATGTCTGAGACGCTCAACCAGCTCTGGGCGCGTGCCCTGGTGGAGGAGCTGGTGCGCGGGGGCGTGGAGCACGCGGTGGTGTGTCCGGGCTCGCGTTCCACGCCGCTGGCGCTGGCCTGCGCGGAGCAGCCGGGCCTGAAGACGTGGTCGGTGATCGACGAGCGGAGCGCGGCATTCTTCGCGCTCGGTATCGGCAAGGCGTCCGGGCGGCCGGCGATGGTGGTGGCCACCTCCGGCACCGCCGGCGCGCACTTCTACCCGGCGGCGATCGAGGCCGGGATGGCCGGCGTCCCTCTGATCCTCGTCACCGCGGACCGACCGCCGGAGCTGCAGGGCTGGGGGGCGCCGCAGACGATCGACCAGCGCGCGCTGTTCGGGGCGCACGTCCGCTTCTGGCTGGACGTGGGCATCCCCGAGGCGTCGTCGCCGGTGATGCTCCAGCTCCGCGCCCAGGTGGCGCGGGCGGTGGCGACCGCGCGCCGGCCCCCGCGCGGCGCGGTCCACCTGAACGTCCCCTTCCGCGAGCCGCTGGCGCCCTCGCCGGACGCGCCGGCGCCGGAGCTGGGAGCGCTCGCCGGGCACGGCCGCGAGGGCGGCGCGCCGCTCACCCGCATCGCCTGGTCGCCCAGTGCGCCGGATCCGGCCGTGATCTCGGAGCTGGCCGCCCGGCTGGCATGGACGGAGCGCGGCGTCATCGCCTGCGGCCCGCGGGACCCGGACGACGGGTTGGCGGACGCGGCGATCGAGCTGGGGAAGGCGCTCGGGTACCCGGTGCTGGCGGAGGCGGCGTCGGGCGTGCGCTACGGGCACTCGGCGGAGGTCATGGGCGCCTACGACGCCGTCCTCCGGAGCGAGCGCTTCGCGCGCGATCACCGCCCCGAGGTGGTGCTCCGTATGGGCGGGGGCCTGACGCCGAAGGGGCCGCAGGCGTGGCTGGACCGGAGCGGCGCGTTCACGGTGCAGCTCAGCGAGGGTGGGGCGCTGGTGGATCCGCAGCACGCAGCGTCGCTGGTGGTGCAGGGCGACCCGGTGGCGGCGTGCCGGGCGCTGGCGCGCGGGGTGCCCCGGCCTCGCCCCAGCTCCAGCGAGTGGCTCCGGGACTTCCAGCGCGCAGAGGCGAAGGCCCGCGAGGTGCTCTCCGCCGCGTTCGCCGGCGACCTGCGCCTCACCGAGCCGAGGGTGGCGCGCGAGGTGGTGGCCGCGCTCCCGCCGGGGGCGGCGCTGTTCCTCTCCAGCAGCATGCCCATCCGCGACGCCGACGCGTTCGCGCTGGAGAGCGCGGGGCCGCTGCGGGTGCTCGCCAACCGGGGCGCCAACGGGATCGACGGAGTGACCTCCACGGCGCTGGGGGCGGCGGTGGCGCTCGGGCGGCCCACGACGCTGCTCACCGGGGACCTGGCGTTCCTTCACGACCTGTCCGGGCTGCTCACCGCCGCCCGCCACGGGATCTCGCTCGTGGTGGTGGTGGTGAACAACGACGGCGGCGGCATCTTCTCCTTCCTGCCCATCGCCGGCCGAACGCCGCACTTCGAGGCGCTGTTCGGGACACCGCACGGGCTGGAGCTGAAGCCGGCGGCCGAGCTGTTCGGCGCGCGCTACCACGCGCCCGGGGACGCGCAGGCGCTGGCGGCCGCGGTGCGCTCGGGCGTGGAGGGCGGGCTGCACGTGATCGACGTGAAGGTAGACCGCGCGCAGAACGTCGCCGAGCACCGGACGTTGTTCGACCGGGTCGTGAGCGCGCTGGAGGGGGTGCCGTGAAGGCGATGCGCCGGGCGAAGGCGGGGCCGCGCCGGGCGAGCAGGGCGGCACCGGCGCGCGCGTTCGATCTGCCGTTCGAGCGCTGGGGACGGGAGGGCGCGCCTCCGCTGTTGCTCCTCCACGGCTTCACCGGGAACCGGTCGTCGTGGCACCATCTGGAGCCGCTGCTGGGGCGCGGGGTCCACGCCATCGCAGTGGACTTGCCGGGGCACGGGGACGCGGAGCTGCCGCCGAACGTGGGGCGGGACGGGTTCGAGGAGTCCCTGGCGGCGCTGGAGCGGGTCGTGGAGCGGGCAGGTGGGGGGCCGGTCTCGGTGCTGGGGTATTCGCAGGGCGCGCGGCTGGCGCTGGGGTTGGCGCTGCGGGCCCCGGAGAAGGTGGGGCGGTTGATCCTGGAGAGCGTCAATCCGGGGTTGAGCGAGGTGAAGGAGCGGCGGACGCGGCAGCGCGACGACGAGGCGCTGGCGACGAAGATCGTCCGGGGTGGGGTGGAGCGGTTCCTGGAGACGTGGGAGGCGCTGCCCATGTTCGAGGGGCTGCGCGGGTTGCCGGCCGAGGCGCGTGAGGGGCTCCGCCGGCGGCGCGCGTCGGCGACAGCGAAGGGGTTGGCGGGCGCGCTCCGGAGCCTGGGGCTGGCGTCGCAGCCGAGCTACTGGGAGCAACTGCACCGGCTGCGGATCCCGGTGCTGCTGCTGACCGGACGCCGCGACGCGAAATTCACGGAGCTGGCGCGGCGGGCGCTGCGGGAGCTGCCCATGGCCTGGCACCGGAGCTTCGAGGGGTGTCATCACGCGCCGCACCTGGAAGCGGCGGCGGCGTATGCGGCCGAGGTGCGGGCGTTCCTGGACGTCCCCTGGAGCGAGGCGGAGCGGGGAGCGCGGCTGAAGGAGCTGGCGCGATGAGCACGGCGATCACGGGCGGGGCGCCGGCGCGGCCGACGGTGTCCACCTGGCTGATGGCGTTCCGGCCGAAGACGCTGAGCGCGGCGGTGGCGCCGGTGCTGGTGGGGACGGCGCTCGCGTACGCGCACGGGCGCGGGCGGGTGTTGCCGGCGCTGGCGGCGCTGGTGGGGGCGCTGCTGATCCAGGTCGGCACCAACCTCACCAACGACTACTACGACTTCAAGAAGGGCGCGGACACGGCGGAGCGGGTGGGGCCTACGCGGGTGACGCAGAGCGGGCTGATCGCGCCGGACGCGGTGCTGCGGGCGGCGGTGCTGGCGTTCGCCCTGGCGATGGCGGTGGGCGTGTACCTGGTAGCGATCGCGGGCTGGCCGATCCTGGTGGCGGGGGTGCTCTCGGTGCTGTGCGGGTACGCGTACACCGGTGGCCCGTACCCGCTGGGGTACCACGGGCTCGGGGACCTGTTCGTGTTCGTCTTCTTCGGGCTGGTGGCGGTGGGCGGGACGTACTTCGTGGAGTCGGGCGTGCTGGCCGCGCCGGCGCTGGCGGCGGCGGTGCCCGTGGGCGCGCTGGGGGCGGCGATCCTGACGGTGAACAACCTGCGGGACGTGAGCACGGACGCGAAGGCGGGGAAGCGCACGCTGGTGGTGAGGCTGGGCGTTCCCGCCGGGCGTGCGGAGTACGTGACGATGCTGGCGCTTTCGTTCGCCACGCCGCTGGCGTTCTGGGCGGCCGGGTGGGCGCGCTGGCCGGTGCTGGCCGCCTGGCTGGCGATCCCCGCCGCCATCGGTCCGCTCCGGCGCGTGATGCGCGAGGGTGGGGCGGCGCTCAACCCGGCGCTGGGGGAGACCGCGCGGCTCCAGCTCATCTTCTCGGTTCTGTTCTCGGCCGGGTTGCTGCTGGGGCGCTGATCACGTCCCCGAAGCGGGCAGGGGTGACCGCTACTGCAGCGGCGGCGGATTCATCGGGGTGGTAACCGCCACACGGCGTCGACCAGCGGCGCCGCCAGGCGGATCGGGCCGGAGGAGAAGGTGTTGTCGTACGGCGGATCGCCCTCGGCGATGAACGGGGTGCCGACCAGCACGTCCGCCCCTTGCCCCAGGGCCAGCCCGCCCACGATCGCCGCCGCCACCACCGCTGCCTTGCGTCGCATCTGATCACTCCTTTCCGGGCATGCGCGACTGGGGGAGCACGGTGGCCTCGAGTCGCGCCACGGAGGCCGGGGCTTCCGCCGCGGCGGTCGCCCCCTCGTCCAGTTCCACGCTCCGGGCCATGAAGCGACCCGCGAGCGACGACCGCGCACCGGCATGCAGGTCGGCGCCCGGCGCGGCGAAGACGGCGCGGAGCGCGGCGCGTTCACCGAGCCGGACGCAGGCGCCCATGACCTCGACCTCGACGCCCGCGGCGTCCAGCCCGCTGCCGGCCATGGGCCCGAATGACGACCGCGCGCCAAGCTCCAGGTCCGCCGCGATGCCGGCCTGGCAGCGCGCGGCGCACTCCACGCGCGCCCCCGGCTGGAGGTGGATCGACCGGAACGCGTAGCTCCCGCCCGAGAGCCGGAGCACGCCTCCGGGCGCGACGCGCGCGTCCCGGTAACGCCCGGAAGGGAGCACCACCTCGCCCGCCGCGTCGACGTCGGCCCCGCCCGTGTCCACCGACACTACCGGTACGTCTACGTCCAGCGGCAGCGCCAGCGGTGACACCGAGGCGGTGACCGACGCTCCCGGCGCCAGCGTGAGGTAGTTCTCGTGGACCGTTCCGGCGATGTGGGCCCGCGGCTGCAGGCGGACGCGGTTGGCGAAGGCATCCCCCTCCACCAGCGCCTCCGGACCGAGTTGCAGCTCCTCGCCGCTCCCCGCGACCTGGGTGCGGACCGCGACGGAGCCGTGCACGGATGCGCCATGGGCCAACTCGACGCGCTCCAGGGCCAGCACCGTGAACGGCGGGAGCGGCGCCCGCGGCGGGCTGCGGAGGCTGCGCGCGGTGTTGTTGTTGCGGTTGGACCAGAATGCCTGGCTGGGGTGGTCGGCCGGCGCGGCGCTGGCCTTCGCCGGCGGGGCGGCGCGCGCCGGCTCCGGCGCGGGAGCGGGGCAGGCGGCCGCGAGCGGCCCCAGCGCGAGGAGCACGTGTCGGCAGGTCAGGCGCATGGCGGTGTGTTACGGCGAGCCCGGTGATGCGGTGATCTGGAAGTCGAAGTCGATGTTGGGGCTCCCTCCGGTGGCGTTCCAGCGCCCCCCCTGGCCCCAGTTCGACGATGCTGAATACGACAGGATGAATTCGCTCCGGTCGGCGCCGCTGTCGCAGGGCCAGTCGTCGTCGTGCTCGATGACGTGGGTGCTGACGGTGAAGGATTGGGTCGAGGTCGGCGTCACCAGGAAGTGGTGATTCGAGTCGTTGCCGAAGGTGCCGTAGTACCCGTCGTCCCGGTCCTGACGGCCGTCGCAACGCTCGAAGCCGTTCGCTCCGAAGCACAGGTCCAGCTCACCGCCACCGCAGGGCCAGTTGTCGCCGTCGTCGAGCACATGGAACTGCTTGAACCAGACGTCGAACCCGTAGACGCTGATCGGTTGAACGGCCTTGCAGATGTGGGTGGGCACGCCGTTCGAGCCCGGGCACGTCGCGCTCGCCTCGACCCGGGAGCCGGGGTACTGGTCGGCGTGTATCCTGGCCTGGTCCGGATCGTTGTAGCAGAGGTCATTGCCGACGTCGTTGCCGTTCGAGTCTTGCTCGGCCTTGTTGTAGAAACAGTGGGAGTCCGAGTTACAGGCCGCCTCGTCGGCCCCGTGGTCCTCGCACCCGAAGTCGGGCTGCACGGTCACCAATCCGGGGACGGGCTGTTTGAAGTGGACCTCCTGGTACTTCAGCACGTTGTTCAGGGTGTCGAAGGCCTTCACGGAGATGTCGCAATGGCCGCCCGGATACATCGGGAATCCCGCGGTCGCTCCGGCGGCCGCCCCGCACCACTGGTCGACTTGCAGGTGGTCGAGCGTGTTGATCGGCGCGAAGTGGCTGAAGTGGGTGGTGTACCCGCTGAGGGTCCCCAGGGACGTGTCCCACTCGCCGGGGCTCTGGACCCAGACGCCGTTGTCACCGGCTCCGAAGCTCACCCGCGACGCGGGATTGGCGGGGAACTCGTGGGGGTCGTACCAGACGGTGACGCGGACCGGCTGGGCGAACGTCAACCCGTGGGGCCCGAGCTGGATGGCGCCGCTGCGGTAGAGGCCGCGCTCGGCGGCGTACTCCGGGATCAGCACCGGCGCCCGGATGGAGATCTCGACCTCGGAGGAGAGCGCCCCGGGTGGGATCTCCACCTGTCCCTCGTTCAGCAGCCGGACCGTGGCCCCCTCCGGGCCGACGATGCGGGTGGCCAGCGCGTCGGTCGAGGTGGCGGCGATCCGGATCGTCGGCTTCACCTGCCAGCCATGACCCACCTTTTTCACCGATTTCGCCGCGTCGAAGTCGACGGTCAGCTCGGTGGGCCCCTTGCCGGTGACCGTGAACGGGTGCACCAGCTTGATGCCGGTCTGCTCCCCGGAGGGGACCTTCAGCGGGAGCAGCTGCAGCGTGCCGTCCTGGAGGACCTCGATCTGGTTGTCCGCGGAGAGGTGGAGGCGGACCTGGTCGTACCGGCCGGGCGGCAGGTTGAACGCGCCCATCTCCTCGGTCTTGCCGCCGGTCAGGGTGAGGAGGTCGAATGTGCGTCCGGTGGCCCCGTAATCCACCACTGGCCGCCACGCGCCGTCCTCCTCGGAATACACCTCGACGGAGGTGAAGGTGACCAGCACCCGGGTCACGCCGGGCTCGTCGAGGGGCGCGTCCGTCAACAACAGGTGCACCC
>DATBSS010000073.1:0-4084 GCA_036559665.1 Myxococcaceae bacterium | reverse complement strand
TGAGGAGGTCCGGGTCGTGGACCAGCGCGCCGCACAACCCCACCTTCTGCTTCATGCCTCCGGACAGCTTGCCGGCCGGGCGGGCCGCGAACGGCGCCAGCCCCGTGGCCTCCAGCAGCTCCTGGACCCGCGTCCGGCGCTCCGCGGCGGACAGGCCGAAGAGCTTGGCCATGAAATCGACGTTGTCGCGGACGCTGAGCTCCAGGTAGAGGTTCTTGCCCAGGCCCTGGGGCATGTACGCGATCCGCGGGCCCACGGCGCGCCGGTGCCGGATGTCGCGGATGTCGCCGCCCAGGACTTCGACGGTCCCCTCCTGCATCTTCTTGGAGCCGGCCACCAGCGCCATCAGCGTCGACTTGCCGACGCCGTCGGGGCCCACGATGCCGACCATGATGCCGCCGGGCACGTCCAGGGAGAGGCGGTCGAGCGCCACCACCTTCTTGCCGTAGCGGTGGGTCACGTCCTTGATGGAGACGACGGGCGTGACGCTCACTTGCGGGCTTCCGGTTGCGGCGTGACGAGGTGCTGGAGCCGGTCCGGCCAGGCCGCGGATGGATCCAACTTGACGTAGCCGACGCCCCGGATGCCCGTCTTGATCTGCTCGACGTATTGGCTGGCCAGCTCCCTGGGAAGCTGGATCTTGACGCGGAACATCAGCTTCTCGCGCTCGCTCTTCGTCTCCACCTGCTTGGGCGTGAACTGCGCCTCCGGAGACACGAAGCTGACGTTTCCCGCGACGGCGCGCTTGGAGTCGTAGTCGACCGTGATCCGCCCCTCGGCGCCGATCTTCACGGCGGCCGCGTCCTTCGACGGCAGGAAGATCTCCATGTAGATGTCCTCCAGGTTCACCAGCGTCAGCGCCTTGCCGCCGGGGGGGAGCACCTCGCCGGCCTCGGCCAGGCGGTACAGGACCCTCCCGGTGACCGGGGACCGGAGCGTCGCGTCGTCGATGCGCGTCTGGACGGTGTTCGCGGTCGCCCGCGCGACCTCCACCTGCTGCTCGGCGGTCTGCAGCGTCGCCTGGGCCTCCGCCAGGGCGGCCTGGGTCGTCTCCACCCGCGTCTTCCGCACGTCCAGCTCCCGCTGCGAGCCAGCGCCCTGGGCGACGAGCTTCCGGGAGCGTTCCATCTCGACCCTGGCCAGCGCGATCTCGCTCTTGCTCCGGACGATGGCGGACCTGGCGACCGCCACGCGCTCCTCGGCGGCGGAGATGCCGGCGTTGGCCTCCGCCAGCTCCGCCTTGAGGGTGGTGGTGTCCAGCTGCACCACCACCTGGTCCGGCTTGACCAGCGCGCCTTCGTCGACCAGCACCTTCAGGACCCTCAGCGGCTCCTTGGCCGAGACGTCCACGAGCTTCCCCTCGAGCCGGCCGTTGCCGGAGACGATTCCCTCCGGCAGCCTGGCCTTCCTCGCCTTCAGGTACCGGAAGCCGAGGAAGGCGATCGCCACCACGGCGAGCGAGACGATGATCCACTTGATGGATCGCTTGGAGACGAGCTTCGCCATGACGGACTCCTAGAGTTTCTGCGGAGGGGGCGGCGGGTTCGGTACGGCTTCCGGCCCGCGTGGCTGGGACAGCAGGTCGCCCCAGTTGGTGCGCTCTTCCATCTGCCGTTGCACCGGCGCAGGGATGACCGGTTGGTCCTGGCGGGGCTCCCAGCCGCCGCCCAGCGCCTTGTACAGGGCGATCAGGTTCGTGGTGACGGAGGAGCGGGTCTCGGCCAGGTTGTTCTGTTCCTGGAGCAACGAGCGCTGGGCGTCCAGCACCCGCTGGAAGTCCACGGCGCCCTCCCGGTATTGCACCATGGCCAGCGTGGCCGACCGCTGGGCGGCCTTCACGGAGCTCTGCTGGAACACCATGGTTTGCTGGGCGTTGAGGAAGCCCACCATCGAGTCATCCACTTCCCGGACCGCCCTGAGCACGGTGTCGCGGTAGTTGACGAGCTGCTGCTGGAACCGCGCGTCCTGGACCCGGACGCCGTTCTTCAGGCGCCCGTAATTGAAGAAGGGCCAGGAGACCCGGGGGCCGACGGAATAGAACAGGCTGTCGAGCGAGAAGAGGTTGCTGCCCGCGGAGCCGATGTTGCTGGCCTGCCATCCGAGCGAGCCGAAGAGCGAGAAGCTGGGGTAGAGGTCCGCCTCGGCGACGCCGACGCGGGCGCACTGCGCGGCGGCCTGGAGCTCCGCGCCGCGGATGTCCGGGCGCCGCCGGAGCAGCTCGGCGGGCACGCTGACGGCGACCTGCTCCGGCACCTTCGGGATCTCCCCGGGCCCGTCCAGCAACGCCTCCACCGCGCCCGGCGGCTGCCCCAGCAACGTGCTCAGGGCGTTCCGCGCCTGCTGCAAGCCCGTCTGGAGACCGGGGATGGTGGCCCGGGTGCTCTCCAGCAGCGTCGTGGCCTGGCTCACGTCGAGCTCCGAGGTCGCGCCGTTGCGGAAGCGGGACTCGGCGATGCGGAGCCCTTCCTCCTGGACCCGGACGTTCTCCTGGGCCAGCGCCAGGCGCACCTCGAACGTGCGGACCAGGACGTACGTCCGGGCGACCTCCGCGGTGACCGAGACAAACGCGTTGTAGTAGTCGGCGACCGACGCGAGCAGGCCGGCGGTCTCCGCTTCCACGCCCCGGCGGTACTTGCCCCAGAAGTCCAGCTCCCACACGGCGTCGAAGCCCAGCTGGTAATCCACATAGTTCCGTTCGAGACCGGAGGCGTTGGGCGCGGTCTCGCTCAGACCCGCGGCCGTCACGTTGGCGTTGGCCGTCTGAAGCTGGGGATACTGGCGGCCGGTGGCAACGCCCAACTGGGCGCGGGCCTCCATGATCCGCAGCCCCGCCGCCTGCAGCGACAGGTTCTGCCCGGACGCGAGCTCCACCAGGCGATCGAGGGTGGGATCGCCGAACGTCTTCCACCACTGGACGTCGGTGGCGGCCTGGGTCGCGATCCGCGGGTCGTCCTTGGCGCCCCAGCGCTCGGGCACGGCCGCTTCGGGCTTCGTGAACTTCGGACCCACGGCGCATCCGCCGAGCATCAGCAACGCGCCGATCAGCCAACACCATCCCCGCCGGTGAATGCTCATTCTGCCTTCAGGATCAGGCCTCCCTGGCCCCCTTCAACCCAGGGATTGAGGCAGTGGGGTGTGGTTCACGAAGTGGGCGACCGTGGAAGCCGCGTATCAAACAGCGGGCTGTCGATTTCGTCGTGTGGGTGCGGCCGAATCAACCGGCCCGGGCCGCCAGCGCCTGGACGGCGCGGACGTAACGGCGCGGCGCGGCCAGGTGGACGACGTGCGGCTTCGGCCAGGACTCGACCACCAGGTCCGGCTTCAAGAGGCTGGCGCGCTGGACGTCGGCGCCGTCCATGGCCCCCACCAGGCCCAGGCGCTCGTCGCGAAAGGAGTGCGCCTGGATCAGCAGCATCGGACAGCGCACGCTGGTGAGACAGGCGGCGTGGTCCATGTCGCAGATGGAGCCGTCCACGCAGGCGCGCGTGAAGTCAACGTCGTATTCGGAGAGGCCGCGGACGAAGAGCCGCACCTGCATGGGGAGCCACGGGATGTCGACCGGCGCGCCGGGCCGGGCCCGCTGGCGGCGGCGGATCGCCCCTCCCAGGACCCACGCGAGCGGCCGCGGGAACGACATGAGCTGCTTGCCCTTCCGGGTGGGGAGCTGGAGCGTCGAGAAGAAACGCGCCAGGTCGGGCAGCGTCGAGACGACGTGCTTGAAGAACCCGTGCACCCAGGTGTCGTCGCGCATGCGGGGCCACTCCGCCGAGAAGAGCGGAGGGTCCTCGGCGAGGACGGCCCGCACCAGCTCCGGCGCGTGCGCCGCCGCCCAGATGCAGATCAGCCCGCCGGATGAATTGCCGCAGCAGATGGCCGGCCGGCCGACGACGGTCCTCAGGAATTCGACCAGGTCCTGGCCGCACCGGGAGAACGTGTATCGGCCCGGGGTGTGCTCGCTGCGGCCGTGGCCCCGCACGTCGAGCGCGAAGACGTGGAAGCGGCGCGCCAGGCGGGGGATGACGCGCTGGTAGCTCTGCCAGGGCATGGACTGCCCCGGCACCAGGACCAGCGGAGGCCCGGCGCC
>DATBSS010000072.1:0-2598 GCA_036559665.1 Myxococcaceae bacterium | reverse complement strand
AGCACGATGGGGTCCCGCTTCCCCACCAGGAAGATGCGCTCCGGGCTGCGCTCCGAAGGCGCGTCGGACGGACCCACCTCCACGTCCAGCTCCCGGCTCTTGGCCAGGCCCACCACGTCCACCTTCTCCACTTCCAGGTCCTTCATCGCCGCGTGCGCCGAGGCGAGCTGCCCCTTGCCGCCGTCGATGACGAGCAGGTCCGGCAGGTCCTGCTCCTTGAGGCCCCGCCGGAGCCGCCGGGTGATCACCTCGTACATGCTGGCGAAGTCGTCCTGGGTGTCCACCGACTTGATCCGGAACCTCCGGTACCGCGCCTTGTCCAGCTCGCCGTCGGTGCTGGCCACCTGCGAGGCGACGATGGTGGCGCCCTGGAAGTGCGAGATGTCGTAGCACTCGATCCGCCGGGGCAGGCGCCCCAGGTGGAGCCGGGCCTTCAGCTTCTCCAGGATCGCCTCCACCTCCTCCTTGCTCCGCTTGCGGTCCTGGAAGGCGGCCTCCGCGTTCCGCGCCGCCATCTGCACCAGCTCCACCTTGTCCCCGCGCCTGGGCACCAGCACCTTCACCCGGTCGCCCCGCTTCTCGCTCAAGAGATCGGCCAGGGCCTCCAGCGCCGCCTCCTCCGGGCCCAGCGGCGGCAGCACCTCCTTGGGCACAAGGTTGTCGTTGTCGTAGTAGAGGTTGACGAAGGACAGCAGCAGCTCCTCGGTGGGGAACTCCTGCCCGGTCAGCGGGAACGCCTGGCCGCCGGTGATCCGCCCCCGCCGCACGTAGAGCGCGTAGAAGAGCAGCCGGTCCCCCTCGCGGTAGAGGCCGAACACGTCCTGGTCCACCGCCTCGGTGTGGGCGATCTTCTGCCGCTCCAGGCTCCGCTCGATGGCGTAGAGCTGGTCGCGCACCCGCGCCGCCTCCTCGAACCGCAGCCCCGCCGCCGCCGCCTTCATCCGCGCCTTGAGCGCCCCGGTCAGCTCGTCCGCGCGGCCTTCCAGGAAGAGGAGCACCTCCTCCACCGACACCTTGTACTGCTCGGGCGGGATGGGGAGGACGCAGGGCGCCGGGCAGCGGCCGATCTGGTAGAGCAGGCAGGGCCGCTTCCGCGACTCCAGCACGTGGTCGGAGCAGGTCCGCAGCCCGAAGAAGCGGTTGATGATCCGCATCGACTCGCGGATGGAGGTGGCGGAGGCATAGGGCCCGAAGTAGCGCGCCCCGTCGTTCTTGAACCGCCGCACCACCTCCAGCCGCGGGTACGGGTGCCGGCCGTCCAGCCGCAGGCAGATGAAGTTCTTGTCGTCCCGCAGCTTCACGTTGAAGCGCGGCTGGTGCTTCTTGATCAGCTCGTTCTCGAGGAGGAGCGCCTCCTTCTCCGTCCCCACCAGCACCACCTCGATGTCGCCGAGGAGCCGGTCCAGAAGCGGGATGAAGGCGCGCGTGTCCCCGGTGCGGTCCTGGAAGTACGACCGGACGCGGTTGCGCAAGTTGGCGGCCTTGCCGACGTAGATCACCTCGCCCGAGGTGTCCTTCATCAGATAGACGCCCGGCTCGGCCGGGAGCGAGGCGAGCTTTTCGTCGAGGTTCTTCACCGCCGCCTTCGGTTCCCCGCGCCCCGCCGGTAACGCGGCAGCTCCTTCCCCTGCTCCTGCTTCTTGGCCTTGGTGGCCTGCACCAGCGCGCGCGAGGGCGGCTTGAGGCCCAGGTCCATGTCCTTGAGCACCAGCAGCTTGTCGCGGAAGTCGGCCGCGGACTCGAACTCCATCTGGTCCGCCGCCTCCTGCATCTTCCGCTCGTAGTCGGCGATCAGCTCCTGGATCTGCTCCTTGGTGAGCACCTCGTCCCCGTCCGCCGCCATCCCCAGCGGCGCCGGGCCGCCGTCGTAGAGGAACTGCGAGAGGTCGGTGATGTTCTTCTTCACCGCGGTGGGGGTGATGCCGTTGGCCTCGTTGAACTGCCGCTGGACCTCGCGGCGGCGGTCGGTCTCGTCGAGCGCCTTCTTCATCGAGGCGGTGACCTGGTCGGCGTACATGATCACCCGGCCGCTGAGGTGGCGCGACGCCCGGCCGATGGTCTGGATCAGCGACACGTGGGAGCGGAGGAAGCCCTCCTTGTCCGCGTCCAGGATCCCCACCAGCGAGACCTCCGGGATGTCCAGGCCCTCGCGGAGCAGGTTGATGCCCACCAGCACGTCGAACTCGCCCTTGCGGAGGTCGCGGATGATGGCGGTGCGCTCGATGGCGTCGATGTCCGAGTGCAGGTAGCGGACCTTGACGCCTACGTCCGTGTAGTACTCGGTCAGGTCCTCCGCCATCCGCTTGGTGAGGGTGGTCACCAGCACGCGCTCGCTCTTCTCGGCGCGCTTGCGGATCTCCTCCAGGAGGTCCTCCACCTGGTTGCCCACCGGGCGGACCTCTACTTGAGGGTCCGTCAGCCCGGTGGGGCGGATGATCTGCTCCACCACCACGCCGCTCGCCTTCTGGAGCTCGTACTCGGCGGGGGTGGCGGAGACGTAGACCGCCTGCTGCACCATCCCCTCGAACTCGCCGAACTTCAGCGGCCGGTTGTCCAGCGCGGAGGGGAGCCGGAAGCCGTACTCCACCAGCACCTCCT
>DATBSS010000071.1:0-3092 GCA_036559665.1 Myxococcaceae bacterium | reverse complement strand
CGGTGCCGTTGGCGCTGTTGAGGTCCTTGAGGCGGACGCCGCGCGGGGTGAGCTCCAGCTCCGCGTGGCGGCGGCTCACCGAGTCGTCGTCCAACTGCACGTCCACGCCCGGGAGGCGGCCGACGGCGATCTTCCCGGCGATGGGCCAGCGCTTGTTCTTCCACAGGCCCGAGGTGCCGACCAGCACCGGACCCTCGGGGACGTCGGTGTCCCGCACCACCCGCGGTCCGGGCGCCGGCTTGGGAGCCTTGGGCGGGCGCGTCGCCGGGTCGCGCCGCTCGGGCAGCGGGGCGCCGCTACCGGCGCGCTTGGGCAGGGTGCGGGTGGACGGCGCGGACCCCTCGGCCCCCAGCGCCATCCCGCCGCCGCGCGCGGCTCCGGCGCCGGTCTTGGGGCGCTTGATGATCGCCAGCGACGCCCCGCCGCCCGCCTTCACCCGCAGCTCGTAGTCGCCGACCTGCACGATCTTGCCGGGCGGGACGATGGTGGGCGCGCCGATGCGCTGGCCCTCGATGTACGTGCCGTTGGCGGAGCCGGTGTCCTCGATGACGACGGACTCGCCCTTCACGGTCACCTTGGCGTGCGTCCGGGAGACGCCGCCCTCCGCCAGGACGAGGTCGCACCCCTCCGCCCGCCCGATGGTCATCTCCCCGGACAGGGTGACCTCTCGCTCCTTTCCGTCAGGACCGCGGACGACCAGGATCGGCATGGGGTTCCCGAAGCCTACTCTTCCCTGAAGATGCCCATGTTCACCGGGATACCCCGGCGCTGGAGCTCATCATAGAACCGCGGCACGAACCCCGAGGCCACGAACCGGCCGCGGATCCGCCCGTCGTCGGTGAAGCCCTCCTGCTTGAAGTAGAAGATGTCCTGGAGGGTGACGATGTCCACCTCCATCCCGGACAGCTCGGTGATGAAGCTCACCTTCCGCGTCCCATCCGAGAACCGCATCTGCTGGACGATCATCTGCACCGCGGAGGCGATCTGCTCGCGGATGGCCTTGATGGGCAGGTCCATCCCCGCCATCAGCACCATGGTCTCCAGCCGGGCGATGGCGTCGCGCGGGGTGTTGGCGTGGAGCGTGGTGAGCGACCCGTCGTGACCGGTGTTCATGGCCTGGAGCATGTCCAGCGTCTCGCCGCTTCGACATTCGCCGACCACGATCCGGTCCGGCCGCATGCGCAGGCAGTTCTTCACCAGGTCCCGGATGGTGATGGCGCCCTTCCCCTCCAGGTTCGGGGGCCGCGCCTCCAGGCTCACCCAGTGGTCCTGGGGCAGCTGGAGCTCCGCCGCGTCCTCCACGGTGACGATCCGCTCCCCGTCCGGGATGAAGGAGCTGATGATGTTCAGGGTGGTGGTCTTCCCGGAGCCGGTGCCGCCGGAGATGACGATGTTCCGGCGCGACTTGACGCACACCTCCAGGAACTCCGCCATCTGCGCGGTGATGGTCTTGTAGCGGACCAGGTCGTCGATCTTGAGCGTGTCCCGCTTGAACTTGCGGATGGTGATGCAGGGCCCCTTGAGCGCCAGCGGCGGGATGATGGCGTTGACGCGGCTGCCGTCCTTCAACCGGGCGTCCACCAGCGGCGAGGACTCGTCGATGCGGCGGCCCACCGGGGCCACGATGCGCTCGATCACGCCCAGCACCGCGGAGTTGGAGGAGAAGATCTTCTCGGAGAGGGTGAGCTTGCCCTTGCGTTCGACGTAGATCTGGTTGGCGTGGTTCACCATGATCTCGGTGACCTCGTCGTTGGCGATGAACGCCTCCAGCGGCCCCAGGCCCAGGGCCTCGTTGAGCACGTCGGTGAGCAGCTCCTCCCGGTCCACGTCCTCCGGCAGCTCGGAGTCCGCGTCCATCTGCTCGATGATGTCGCGGATCGCCTTCTCCGTCCGGCGCCACAGCTCCTCGTCGCCCAGCCGGTCCATGTCCATCCGGCGCAGGTCCAGGTACTCGATCAGCCGGTCGTGGATGTCCTTCTGCAGCTTGGCGTAGCGCTCCACCCGCGGGTCCACCCGGCGGCGGTTGCGCTCCAGCGCCTTCTGCATGGAGGCGGGCATCCCCGCCTTGGGCGCCCGGGTGCCGGTGACGGCCGGCTCGAACCGCTCGCGGGAGCGTGACGGGCGGCGCTCCACCGGCGCCTCCACTTCTTCTTCCTCCTCCTCGGGCGGCGCCTCCTCCTCCTCGGCCCGCTCGTCCTCGTAGGCCTCCTCCTCCTCCCCGGAACCGCCCTCGTCCCCGGAGCCCTCCTCCTCCTCCTCGTACCGCTCCTCCTCCTCGCCGTCGCCGCCGCCGCGGCGGGCCTCCTCGAGCTCCTCCTCGTCCACCGGCTGCATCTCGCGGGTGGGCGATCCCTTGCCGGCCGGCGCGCGGGTGACCTCCGGAGGCTCGTCCACCGGGTGGAGCTTGGGCGGCGGGGCCCGGGTGCTGGCCGGCGCCTGCCAGGGCTGGACGCGGATCAGGTAGTCGCCGATGGCGATCTCGTCCGACGGCCGCACCACCTGCTTCACGGCGATCCGCTTCTTGTTGACGAAGGTGCCGTTGGTGGACTTCAGGTCCTCGATGACGATCTTCCCCTCGTGGGCCACCAGCCGCGAGTGGTACTTGGACACGTTCCCCTTGGAGAGGACGATGTCGTTTCCCTCCAGGCGGCCGATGGTCACCTGGGCCTTCTCGAACTGGATCTGGTGGCTCCCGCCGCCCTTCTCGGCGACCGTGACCAGGAACATGGGCGCCTCGATGCTAGCGCGTCAGTCGAAGATCCCGAAGTTGACCTCGCTGCGCGCCTGCTTGTAGCGGTTCTTCACGTCGTCGATGATCTGGCGGATCTTGTCCGAGTCCGGGTTGACGATGCGCGGCGTGACGAAGATCACCAGCTCACGCTTGGTCTGATCGAACCCGCGCTGCTTGAACAGCTCGCCCACGATGGGGATGTTGCCGATACCCGGCAGCTTGCTCACCGACTTCTGCTCGTCGTGGCTGAACACCCCGGAGAGGACGATGGTCTCCCCGTGCCGGACGGTGACGTTGGTGATCACCTTCCGGGTGCGGAAGCCGGGGACGGCGGTGGCGCCGCCGAACGACACCGCCACGG
>DATBSS010000070.1:0-14016 GCA_036559665.1 Myxococcaceae bacterium | reverse complement strand
TGTCGAGATCCCAGCGGTCGCGGGGCGCCTCGGTGACCACATCCCGCCCGTCCCGCAGCAACCGCCAGAAGGAAGCCGGGCCGTTGGCCCCCCCCGGGAACCGGCAACCCATTCCAACCACTGCGATGGGCTCCCGAGGGCCGTCCTTCTTGATCATCCTCGCGAGCAGTGCCCGTTTATTCTCGGAAAGCTGTGAAAGCCTGTTTTCGAGAGTCATGGAGAGGAGAAGAAACGAGCGAGGACGAAGAGACAGGACCCCTGCGAGGCCGTGACCTCAGAATAGGGTCCTACCTTCCCTTCCGCAAACGCGCTTCGGCTTCTCCTTCAGGGAGTTGCTCGATCTCCCTGAGGATTTTTTCCATGGATTCCAGGTTTGACTCGGCGGCCTGATCTCCCCCGGTTTCGAGCAGATCCGCCAGGTGTTCGGCCAGGTGGCCAATGGTCGGATTGTCGAACATCACCGTCGCCGAAAGCTCTACATCCAGCGATGCCCGGAGCATGTTGCGGAGCTGAACCGACATCAACGAGTCCACTCCACCCTGCATCAGCGGGACATCCCGGCCGGGCACGCTGGAGAGGGGCAGCCCCAGAAGGCCGGCGATCTGCTCCTTGATGTGGTCCTCCAGCGCCTCGATCCGGGCCTGGCGCGGCTGGGCGCGAAGCAGGGTGGGGAGGTGCGCGGCCGCGGCTGGTTCCGCCGCCGCCACGGGTTCGACGGGCCGCTCCAGGAGCCGCGCGTAGAGCCGGTCCGCGCCCGGAGCGATGCCGCCGGCGAACGCCGCCCACGACGTGCTGCTGATGATGGCGTGCGGTTGCGGAGCGGCGAGCAGGGCGCCCATCGCATCCAGCGCGCGGCCCGGCGGCATGGCCTCCACGCCGGGCGCGCCACGGCCGCCTTGCGCCTGGTAGCGAGCCGCCGCCCCGACCTCCGCGAAGCCGCCGAAACCCAGGCTGAGCGCAGGCAACCCACCGGCCCGGCGGCGGTGCGCCAGCGCGTCGAGGAACGCGTTGGCCGCGGCGTGGCCGCCCTGGCCGGGCGTACCGAGCGCCGCGATGGAGGAGAAGAGCACGAAGTGATCGAGCGACACCGACCCGGTGGCCCGGTGCAGGTTCCAGCCGCCGCTGACCTTGGCCGCCATGGCGGTGCGGAGCCTGGGCCCGTCCAGCGACTGGATGACCGCGTCCGACAGCGCCCCCGCCAGGTGGAAGACGCCCTTGATCTCGGGCCAGCCTCGCGCCGCCGGCTCGCGCAAGGCGCGCTCCACGTCCTCCACGTTGGCCACGTCACCCTGGAGCACGCGCACCTTCGCGCCGCGCTCCTCGAGCGCCCGAACCGCCCGCTCCGCTTCCGCCGACGGCGCGCTGCGGCCGAGCAACAACAGATGCGCCGCGCCGCGCTCCTGGAGCCACCGGGCCAGCGCGAGCCCCACTCCACCCAGGCCGCCGGTGACGACGTAGGTGGCGTCCGGGCGGAACGACGGATCGGCCGCGGCCGGGAGCGCGGGCCTGGACAGGCGCGGCTCGTGCAGCGCGCCGCCGCGCAGCGCCAGCTCCGCGTCCGCTCCCTCCAGCGCCAGCGACACCGCGCGCGGCGCGTCCGCCCGGAAGGAGGGCGGCAGGTCCAACAGGCCGCCCCAGCGGTCGGGGTGCTCGCGGGCGAAGGTGCGGAACAGGCCCCACAGCGACGCCTGCGGCGGCTCCGGGGCGGCCGGGTCGTGCGCGCCGAACGTGGCCAGCATCAGCTTCGAGGCGCGCGAGCGGACCGCGCTCCGGCACAGGTCCAGCACGCGCTCGCACTCCGCGGCCACGTCCTGCGGCTCGAGCGCCGAGGTCAGCCACACGGCGCGCTCCGCGCCCGAGTGGTCCAGCAGTCCTTCCCAGGCGGTCCCGGAGGCAGGAGGTTCGAGCCCGGGTCGGGCGGCGATCAGCTTCGGCGCGCCGCCGGGCGGCCAGGCGGCCACCGGGTCGGCCCGGCCCAGGCTCCCGAGCGCCCCCGCCACCGCGCGCGCGTCCGCCTCGGCGCCGGTGATCCACAGCCAGGTCTTGCCCGCCGGCGACACCACTCCGGTGGTGCGCGGCTCCCAGGCCACCGCGTAGACGCGTTCGCGCGCCCAGCCGCGGGAGGTGAGCGCCTCGCCGGCCGGCCGGAGCATCAGGCCTTCTACGTCCACCGCCAGCGCGCCCTCGCCGTCGTACAGGCGCACCTGCCCCACGCGCGTTCCGTCCGCGCCGCCCTCGTCGAGCGTGACGTGGCAGGCGGCGGCGTCCTTCAGCGCGCGGGCGACGCGGATGGAGCGGATGACCGCCGGCAGCAGCGGGCCCGCGCCCGCGGACTCCAGCGAGGCCAGCACCGCCAGGACCTGAAGGCCGGAGTCGAGGAGGTTGGGCTGGACCCGGTAGGACCCCGGCCCGGCGGACGGGCAGCGCAGCTCACCCACCGCCTCGCGCGCGCCCACCAGCAGTCGCTCGATGCCGCGGAACCCGGAGCCGTACTGCAATCCCAGCGAAGAGAGGCGCTGGTAACACTCGTCCGAGGTGAGCTCGCGCGAGCACCGGCCGGCCGCAGCACGCACGGGTTCCGGCCACTGCGGTGACCCCTGCGAAGACGCCATGGTCAGAAACCCCCTTCAGGGGATGCGGGCGAACACTTCGGCCAGGTAGGCCAGCTTCTGGCGCCACACCGAGCCGTAGATGTCCGCCAAGCCGCGCGGGAAGGTGGCGTCGCGCACCACCATGGTGGCCATCTTGTCCGAGCCCACGGCCTGCGTCTGGACGATGATGTGGTTGTCCACCACGGCGATGCCTTCGCGCGTCAGACCTTCACGGCCGCGCTTGAGCAGGTCTTCCTTGATGGCTTCGTAGGCCTGCCGCTCGCGGTACGCGCCCTGGCCGATGTAGTGCTTGCCGAAGTCCATGGCGCGGTGGAACGAGAAGCCCAGCGTCTCCGGCGGATCCTCCGCCATCATCAGGCTGGCCTGCTTGAAGAGCTCCGCCGGCGTCTTGCAGTAGCGGCGGGCCGTGTCGTAGATCTGCGCGGACCAGAAGAGGTACTGGAGGTTGTAGTACTGCTGGATGGCGCTCTTGAGCACCATGTAGAGCCGGTCCGGCGTGGCCTCGATCTTGGTGATGTAGCCGGAGACGTTGTGGTCGTCGATGATCTGGCGCGGCGGGGCCTTGCCCGGCTGGCCGGTGCGGAGGATGAGCTGGGTGACGTGCTCCCCGCGCTCATCGCGGATGTACTTGCACAGCTGCAGGCCCGCGTCGTCCGTCTCCATCACCACGTCGATGAAGGCCACCGCCAGCGCCGCCGCCGCTTCGTCGTACTGGAAGAAGTCGCGCGCCTCCTTGGCGCTCTTGGCGTGATGCAGCTTGAGCTTCGCCCCGAAGACTGTCTCGCGCTTGAGCGAAAGCTCCGAGATTTGGTGGATGTCTGGCTCGTCGTCGACGATGAGGACGTTCCAGAACTTGCGTGCTTCCATCGGTGCGAACCTCCCGGAGATTCCGGCTGGCACAATCCAAACAGTCGGCGATCAAGCTGTCAATGCGGCGGCCTCGCCTCTCTGCTTGGTTGACCTCGTTCCTTTCGGACCCATAGAGTGTGGGTCGTTCTTTCGAACGGGACAAATGGAAAGAGCGAAGGCTGGCGGTGCAGTACCAGATCCTGGGTGGCAACACACCGAGCCGGTGCTCGGCCCGGACTGGATTGTCCTGATCGTCGACGACGATCAGGACATCCACGCCGCCATCCGCCTGGCAGTCGGCCGCGGCCGTTTCTTCGGACGGAAGATCGAGTTCTGCAGCGCCAACTCGGCCACGGAAGCGCTCAAGGTGGTGGCGGAGATCGACCGCTCCCGCCTGGTGCTGGCGTTCGTGGACGTCATCATGGAGCACGACACCGCCGGCCTGGAGCTGGTGGGCAAGCTCCGCGCGCAGTTCGGCACGCCGCTGCAGATCGTCCTCAACACCGGCCAGCCGCACCTCACGCCCGCGGAGGAGGCGGCGAGGAAGTACGAGATCTCCGGCTACCTCTCCAAGCTGGAGGCCACTCCGGAGCGCCTGCGCACCGTCATCCACGTCGCCATCCGGAACTTCCGCAAGTTCCGCGCGATGCAGGTGCTCTGCGACAGCCTCTCGGACTTCGTCACCCTCTTCGAGAGCGCCACCTCCACCAAGGCGCTGGACAAGCTGCTCTCCTCGGCGCTGTTGCAGTACGGGAGCGTGTGGCAGTTCAGCTACGTCCTCTTCCGGGACCTCTTCGCGCCCGACGTGGAGGTCGGCAACGGCCCGCGTGAGAAGGAGGCCCTGACGCAGCTGCTGGCGCTGCGCATCCACGCCACCGGCGTCTTCTCCAAGCTGAGCACGGACGCCGAACGCGAGCGCTGGGGCATCGTGATCAAGCCGCTGGGCGGCCGCTTCGAGGCGGGCCTGGCCATCGACAGCACCGGCCGCCCGTCCGAGGTGCTGATCCGCGAGCTCCAGGTCCTCCTCCGCTCCTGGGCGCTCACCCGCGAGTCGATCGAGCTGAAGCTTTTGGCGGCGGAGGACCAGCGCCTGCGCGAGGTGATGTACCGCGAGCGGCGCGAGTCGATCGCCCAGATGGTGGCGGGCGTGGCGCACGAGATCAACACGCCGCTGGGCGTGGCCAACGCCGCCGCCGCCACCTTGTCGGAGCTCCTCTCGAAGAAGCACTTCCAGGACCTGCGCATCACGAAGGACTTCGAGGACGACATGGGGGACGTCCTCCAGGGCCTGAACCTCATCCAGAAGAACATCGCCCGCGCGGACAGCCTGGTCCGCACCTTCCGCCACCTCTCGGTGGGCCAGCTGGTGGACAAGCGGGAGGAGCTGGACATCCGGCAGTGCGTGCAGGAGACCATCCAGCTCTGGAGCCCGCAGGCCCAGCGGTCCCGCATCACCGTGAAGTTCGTGGACCAGGTGGACGAGAAGTGCGTGCAGTGGATCGGCTACGCCGGCCACCTCTCGCAGATCATCCTGAACCTCCTGACCAACGCCAGCCGCTACGCGTACCCGGAGGGGCAGGGCGGCACGGTGGAGATCATCCTCACCTCCAAGCTGGTGGATGACCGCGCGCACTTCACCCTGGACGTGCGCGACTACGGGGCTGGCATCCCGAAGGAAAACCAGCCGATGATCTTCGAGCCCTTCTTCACCACCGGCCGCGGCAAGGGCGGCACGGGGCTGGGGCTCTCCATCGTCCAGAACCTGGTGATCTCCATCTTCGGCGGCACCATCCGCTGCGAGTCGGAGCTGGGCAAGGGCACGGCGTTCATCATCGACTTCACCCACGTGCGCGAGGAGCGGCGCCCGGAGGCGCCTGACTTCGCGGAGCGGCAGGCCGAGGAGGAGCAGGCGGTGGCGGTCCAGGGCTTCGCCGAGCTGCAGCGGCGGCTGGCCCAGGGCGAGACGCTCACCTCCGAGGAGCAGCTCCGCCTCACCGAGCTGCGCGGCAAGGTGGACGGGTACCTCTCCAAGCGGTACGGCAAGGCGGTGGAGGAGTTCGTCGACCTCCAGCGCAAGCTGGCCGAAGGCAAGGGCCTCACCCCGGAGGAGCAGATCCGGCTGGCGGACGTGCGCGGGGTGGTGGACGGGTACCTGGCCAAGAAGTACGGCGGCACCGACCGCCACGGCAACTTCCAGATCCCGGTGCGCAGGGCGGTCAGCATGCTGGTCCACGACGACCACGGCGAGCGCACCATGCCCACCGAGCTGCGCGAGATCAGCACCATCGGCGCCGCCCACGTGGGCACCGAGACGGTGGAGGTTGGCGCGCGGGTGAAGGTCCGCTATGCGGAGGAGCCCAAGCTCTCCATGGAGGGCACGGTGGTCTCCTGTTCGGAAGCCCCGGGCGAGGGCGAACAGCGCAACAAGTGGTCGCTGGCCATCAAGTTCGACCACCTGAACGAAGAGCGGAACCGGAACCTCAAGCTGTACATCTCCCAGCTGCTCCTCGAGCAGGTGGGGATGACCGCGCGCAATGGCTGAACCGATAGCGGTGGTGGGCGTCGGCTGCCGCTTCCCGCGGGGGAACGGGCCGGACGCGTTCTTCCGCCTGCTGGAGCGCGGCGAGAGCGCCGTCACCGAGGTCCCCGCCGGAAGGTTCGACGCCTCCGCCATCTACGACTCCGACCGGGACGCCCCCGGCAAGAGCGTCTGCCGCTGGGGCGGTTTCCTGGACGACGTGGAGGGCTTCGACTGGCAGGCCTTCTCCATCTCCCCGCGCGAGGCGCGCCAGATGGACCCCCAGCAGCGCCTGTTGCTGGAGGTGGCCTGGGAGGCGCTGGAGGACGCCGGCCTGGCGCCGGCGAAGGTGGAGGGCAGCCGGACCGGCGTCTACGTGGGCGCCACCTGGCTGGAGTACGCGGCGCTGGCCCGGCGCCGGCTGGACCAGATCGACCCGTACACGGTGACCGGCAACCACCACCTCCTCTTCACCGCCAACCGGCTCTCGCACTTCTTCGACCTGCGTGGCCCGAGCCTGGCGGTGGACACCGGGTGCGCGGCCTCGCTGACCGCGCTCCACTACGCCTGCCAGGACCTCTGGCGCGGGGAGACCGAGCTGGCGTTGGCCGGCGGGGTCAACCTCCTGCTCACGCCCGAAGGCTACGTGGCCCGCTCCAAGGCCGGCATCCTCTCCCCGGACGGCCGCTGCAAGGCGTTCGACGCCGGCGCCAACGGCTTCGTCCCGGGGGAGGGCGCGGGCCTCCTGGTGCTCAAGCCGCTCCAGCGCGCGCTGGAGGACGCGGACCGCGTCTACGCGGTGGTGCTGGGCACGGCGATGAGCCACAACGGCCGCACCCCGTGGATCCAGGCGGTGAGCGCCGGGGCGCAGGAGGCGCTGGTGCGCGAGGCGCTGGCGCGCGCCGGCGTCCGCCCGGACGAGGTGGACTACGTGGAGGCGCACGGCGCCGGCACCTCCATCGGTGACCCGGTGGAGGCGCGCGCCCTCTCCGCGGTGTTCTCGCCCCGGCCGAAGGAGCGCCCGCTCCTGGTCGGTTCGGTGAAGACCAACATCGGCCACCTGGAGGCGGCCGGCAGCATCGCCCACGTCATCAAGACGGTGCTCTCGCTCCACCGGGGCGTCATCCCGCCCAGCATCAACCTCACCACCGTCAACCCCGAGATTCCGCTGGAGGCCCTGGGGCTCCAGGTGCCGTCCACCGCGGTCCCCTGGCCCCGCAAGGACGTCCCGCGCACCGCCGGGGTGACGTCGCTGGGGCTGGGCGGCACCAACACGCACGTCGTCCTGCGCCAGGCGCCCCAGGCTCCGGCGCCCGCGCCCGCTCCCGCTCCCAGGGGCGCGTTCCTGGTGACGCTCTCCGCGCGCTCGCCGGGGTCGCTGCAGAAGATGGCGGCCGCGCACGCCGAGCGGATTCGCGCCCACCCCGGCGACGCGGCCTGGCTGGAGCTGTATTGCCGGGCCGCGGCGCTCCGGCGGGGCGGGCACCCGATCCGGGCGGCCGCCGCGGCGCCGGACGCAGCGCAGCTGCTGGAGAAGCTGGACGCCCTGGTGAAGCTGCCGGTCCCCCCGCCGCCCGCGGGCCCGCCGAAGGCGCTGTTCGTGTTCTCCGGGCAGGGCGCGCAGCGGCCGGGGATGGCGCTGGCCCTGGCCGCGGTGGAGCCTTCGGTGAAGCAGTCGCTGGCCGGGTCCGACGCGATCTTGAAGAAGCTCGCCGGCTGGTCGCTGCTGGAGGTGCTGGCGGAGCCGCCGGAGCGCTCGCGCGTGGACCAGAGCGAGTACGCCCAGCCGGCGCAGGTGGCGGTGCAGCTGGCGCTGTTCGCGCTCTGGAGCTCCTTCGGCGTCCGGCCGGACCTGGTGCTGGGCCACAGCCTGGGGGAGATCTCCGCCGCCGCGGCCGCCGGCGCGCTGGACCTCGAGTCGGCGCTCCGCCTGGCGGTGCTCCGGGGCAAGCTCATGCAGCGGCCGGAGGCCGCCGGGCGGATGGCCCAGGTCCGGCTGCCGGCGGAGGAGGTGCGGCGCGCGCTGCACACCATGGGCAGCGCGGCGCTGGTGGCGGCGGTCAACGGCCCTCGCACTACGGTCATCACCGGATCGCCGGACGCGGTGGAGGCGGCGGTGGTGGCGCTGGAGCAGTCAGGGGTCCAGTGCCGGCGGCTGAACATCAACGTGGCCGGGCACTCGGAGCCCATGGGCGCGCTGGGCGACGAGCTGGCGAAGGAGTCCTCCTCCTGGCTCCGGCCGCTCCAGGCGGGCACCCCGCTGATCTCCACCCTGAGCGGCGCGCGCGTGAGCGGGGCGCAGCTGGACGGCGCCTACTGGGGCCGCCAGCTCCGGCAGCCCGTCGCCTTCGCGGAGGCGTTCGGCGCCGCGATGGAGGAGGGCGCTGGCCTGGTGGTGGAGGTGTCGCCCCACCCACTGCTGCAGGAGCCGATGCTGGAGGCGGTCGAGGGGCTGGGGCGCCCGGTGGACCTGGTGCCCACGCTGCGCAAGCAGATCGACGAGCCCACCGCCATGCTGGAGGCGGTGGGGGCGGCCTGGGCGCGCGGCGCGCCGGTGCGCTGGGACGCGGTCTTCCCCGGCCCCGTCCAGCACGTGGACCTGCCCACCTACCGCTTCGAGCGGCAGCCGCTCTGGCTCCCGCCCGCGCCCCCGGAGCGCGCGGCCGCCTCCGCCCACCCGCTGCTGGGCGACCCCGTGCCGGTGGCCGCCCGTCCCGGCGAGTGGGTCTTCTCCACCGCGGTCTCGCTGGAGGAGCTGCCGTACCTCGCCGACCACCAGGTGCAAGGCAGCGCGGTGATGCCCGCGGCCGCCTACGTGGAGATGGCGGTGCAGGCGGCGGGCGCGGCCCTGGGCCAGGGGCCGGTGGAGGTCCGGGACCTCGAGCTGCGCCGGCCGCTGGTGCTGGAGAAGGCGCAGCCGGCCAGCCTCCAGCTGTGGCTGACCGTCAAGGCCGATCGCCGCGCGGAGTTCCAGATCCACGCGCGCGCCGGGACGGGCTCCGCCTGGAGCGCGGTGGCCCAGGGCACGGTGCGGGCCGGTCCTTAGAGGCGCCGCGAACGGGCGCCGCTTCAATCACTCCAGGCCGCGGAAGTAGTGGAACGAGCGCACCGGGTTCTCGCCCGGCGCGTTGTTCATCCGGATGAGGCCGATGGCCTCGGTCCGCTTCTGCGGGGAGACGTTGAACACGAAGGTGTTGGTGGCCAGGAAGGCGAAGTACAGGCCCAGGCCGGCGCCGCCCTGCTTGGAGTCGATCTGGTCCTCGCCCTTGGCGAAGCACTTCTTGAGGTAGCGGAAGGCCAGGTCGTGGTCCAGGCGCCCGAACTGGTCCACCACGCTCACCGCGAACACGTTGGCGTCGTTGCCGTAGCGGACGGAGACGCGCTCGTTGGGGAGCAGGTTCACCGGCAGCGCCCGGTCCAGGTGCGCGTACTTGGTCTTGCCGTTGGCGTCCACCGGTGCGTCCCAGATGGCGTTCATCAAAAGCTCGTCGGTGAGCGTCTGGGCAGCGGTCCGCACGTTGGGGCGCAGCCCGCACTGGGTGGCGTATTCGCCCACCAGGTCGATGATGCGGTTGCGGTCGTTGGAGTGGGTGACCGCCTCCTCGCGGACCATGGAGCCCCAGGAGAGGTACTTCTCCACGCCGAACACGTCGCCGGTGAGCAGCTTGCCGGCGGTGATCACCAGCTCCTGGATGGACGACGGGTCGCCCGAGTCCGAGGTGCCGAAGATGTTGCGGATGAGGACCCCGTTCATCGGCATCTCGACGATGCTGCGGCCGGCGTCCTCGAACAGCGACTGGGTGGTGGTGAGCACGACTTGAAGCTTGGGCGCCTTCCTCACCGCATCCTGGGTCATGGAGGCCGAGGGCCAGTCCACCAGGAGCAGGTCGTAACCCTCGTTGAGCACCTCCAGCCCCTGCTCCGCCGTCTCCACCGCCTGGACGATGGCGCCGGTGCCCAGGAGCGCGCGGCCGATCAGCTTGCGCAGCTTCTTGTCGCTCTGGACCACCAGCACCTTGCGGCCCTTCCCGGCCGCCTGGGCGGACGAGTAGAAGTCGTGCAGGGTGAGCTGGGCGCTGATCTGGTTGGCCAGGTCCGCCATCTCCTTGGCGGCGGAGGCCGCGTTGGGGGCCAGGCCCTTCACCTGCATCAGCTCCACGGACCTCCGCCCCAGGCGCGGGACCAGGCCGTGCTCGGGCTGCCCCAGCCGCTCCAGCAGCCCGGAGCGGAAGTCGAGCAGGCGGGAGAGCTCGCCGTTGGCGAGCGCCAGGGAGATGCTCTGCTCCTCGGCGGCGTCGCGCGCGGTGCGCAGCTCCTCCACGTAGTGGGCCTCGCGCTGCTGCTGCGCGGCGCGCTCGGCGGCCTGCTGCTCCAGCGAGTCCTTGGTGGTGCCCCAGATGTAGAGCAGGTCCCGGAACTCCGCCTGGAGGGTCTCCGGCACCTGGCCCTGGGCCAGGAGCGCCGCGCCGCGGAACGCGCCGGTGCTGGAGCGCATCACGCAGCCCCACGCCTGGAACGCGCCGAACGCCCACGGGTCCGGGCCGCGCACCTCGCCCTCGGGGACCTGGAGGTGGAGCAGGCGCTCGCGCACGTTGCGCACCCAGGGCGCCATGTCGTTGATGCTGTCCGTGGACGCCAGGTCCGGGAAGCAGGCGTACGCCATCTGCCACACCACGGCGTACTGCTCCAGCGCGCCGCGGAGCATCTCGTCCAGCACCGCCGGGTCGGTGGCGGAGTGGAACATGTCCACCAGGCCGCGCAGGTTGTCCCGCGTCATCTGCATGGCCATGGCGGCGCGGAAGTGCCGGATGGCCACGTTGAGGATGGTGCGCAGGCGCTCCGGGGTGGCGTCCGGCTTGGCCAGGTAGTGGCTGATCTCGAACGCCGCGGCCACGGCCTCGGGGGCGGCGATGTGGGGCTGGCCGGTGGTGAGGATGAGCTGCAGCGCCTGCCCGCATGCCGTGCGGAGCTTGCCCACCAGCTCCAGGCCGGCGGTGTCGTGCTCCATCACCACGTCGATGAAGGCGACGGCGAAGCGGGCCGGGTCCAGCCCGGTGGCCTTGGCGAGGCCTTCCTCGGCGGACTTGGCGTTGTGAAGCTCGAGCCTGCGCCCGTAGAAGGTCGACTTGCCGAGGGCCAACCGGAGGGAAGTGTGGACGTCCTCCGCGTCGTCGACCAAGAGGACCAACCAGGGCTCGAGCAGCGGATCCGCGGCGAGCCCACCAGGTACGGAAGGCGCCTCAACGGGGCTGGAAGGCATACCTCAGCGTAGAAAACGGCTTTTTCTGGCGCAAGGGGGGAGGTTGGGTTTCGCGCGTTCGCACCAGCGGGAAGTGGCGCGCCTTTGGCGCTTTTGACGGCGCTGGGTCTATGATGAGGACATCATGAGCAGTCCGCAGGGAGCCGCGCCCATGGAACACGGGCGCCAACCGCGGGTCTCGGCCCGGATCGCGGTTGGTTTGAAGATTGACGAGCAGATCAACATGAGGCTCACGAGAGATATCTCGATGAGCGGCTTGTTCGTCGAGCTCGACCAGACCCTCCCGGTGGGAGAGTCGGTGGAGATCTTCATCGCCCTGCCCGACGGCGCGGAGACGCTCCGGATAGAAGGCTCGGTCGCCCGGTCCGCGTCCGACGGCGTGGGGGTCTACTTCCAGGGCGTGAACCCCGAACAGCGCAAGTCCCTCGAGAATTTTCTGGCGTACCTGAAAGAATCCGGCGCGCTCCCGGCGCCGCCGTCCCCGCCGCTGCCGGGCGGAGAGGAGAAGCTCCCGGACGAGTTTGATCCGCGGAAGATTGAAGCGGCGTTCGCCAAGGAACGTGACCTCCGCGAAAGCCGGAGGATGATCGCGCAGCAGCTCCATGACGCCGCCAAGACCGCCCTCAAGAACGGGGGCGGGGCGAGGGCGGCGGAGCTGCTGAAGGAGGCGATCGAGCTGTCTCCCGGCCTCTCCGAGCTGCACCACGACCTGGGGACGGCCTACTACCAGGTCGGCGAAGTCGAGCGCGCGGTGATCGAGTTCGAGCGCGCGCTGGCGCTGCAACAGGGCGGCGAATAAACCATTGTTTGTTGTCTCAGGTAGGCGACTGCGAAGGAGCCTCACACACCCATGAGCGGATGCACCGTGCAGCGACTGGAAGCACCTGGCCTCACCTTCCTGAAGGTTTCCGGGACGGTGGACGAGACCTTCTCGGCCAGCCAGCTCTCCGGGCAGATCAGGGCCGACACCATCCTTCACCTGGGCAAGGTGACCCGCTTCAGCTCCTTCGGGGTGCGCGAGTGGGTGCGGCTGATGAAGGACCTCCAGGGCCGGGTGAAGCACTGCATCCTGGTGGAGTGTTCGCCGGCGGTGGTGAACCAGCTGAACATGGTGGTGGACTTCGCGGCCGGGGCGCACGTCAAGAGCGTCCAGCTCCCGTACGCGTGCCAGCGCTGCGAGCTGGACAAGATGGTGACGGTGGACGTGGACGCCCAGCGGGCGGAGCTCCTGGCCGGGACGCTGCCCCAGGTCCCCTGCCCCCAGTGCAAGAACCCGATGGTCTTCGACGACCTGCCGGGCTCCTACCTGGCCTTCCTCAGGGACTCGGCGGCGACCGAGCCCGGCTCGCCGATGGCGAGGTTCATCGCCTCCTTCGAGCAGGCGGCGCCCAAGCTGGGTGACCTCGACGCGCTCCCGGGGCAGAACCAGGTCGCGGCGGTTCCCGCAGCGCCGGCCCCCGCGCCGGCGCCGGTGATCGACCCCACCGTCATGCCGCCGGACATGAGGCCGGCGGGGGGCGGGATGAAGTGGGCCGCCCTCGCGGTGGTGGCGCTGGTGGTGGTGGGCGGCGGCTTCTACATGTTCGGCCGCAGCCAGGGCGGCGGCGATACCGTCAACGGGTCGGGCACGGGCAACGGCAACGACGGGCCGATCGGACAGAGGCCGCCCGGGCCGCCGCCTCCCCCGCCGGTCCAGGGACCGCGGGCCATGACCACCGAAGAGGGGCTGGAGCTGCAGTCCATGCTCAACAACCAGCGCTTCACCGAGGCGCTGGAGTTCATCGAAAAGCACAAGACGGTGTGGCTGGAGGACTCGGTGGCCAAGGCCACCTCGCTGGTGCAGACCTCGCGCACCGATACGGTCCAGAAGCTCCTGATGCAGGCGCAGATCGAGACCCAGGAGAACAGGGCCCAGAAGGCGAGCGAGACCCTGGGGCTGGCCATCGCGCTCGGCGGCGAGACGGACCAGGCGTTGTTCCGGCAAATCTCGCTGGAGCGGCGCATCGGCAACTGCCCGGCGGTGCTGGCCACCGCGGACGCGATCGCGCAGAAGTACCCGGAGTCGCCCTACTTGAAGCAGGCCGGCGACTACAAGAAGGCCTGCCTGGCGCCGCCCGCCATCAGCACCGGTGAGCTCAAGCGCGCCATGGCCGCGCGGAAGGCGGACATCGAAGGGTGCCTGAAGGCCGGGCTCGGCCCGGACCAGGCCCGCTCCACCATCGATGTGGCGTGGACCGTCAGCACCACCGGGTCCGTGACCGCCGCCTCCTGCACCACGCCGGCGTTCAACAAGTCCACCTTGTGCCAGTGCCTGACCCAGCAGGTGAAGCTGCTCCGCTTCAGCGAGAAGCCGGGCGTCCAGGCCCGGCGCGGCGCCTATACCTTCACCCCGGGGTAGCCCTTCTTCCAGGGGGAAGACATAAGGCGGCGCCGTCCGGGCGCCGCCGCTACCGCCGCTGGGAGGCCGCCAGGCGCTGGCGGAGGTCCTCTACTTCCTTCATCTTCTCGCCGAGGTTCTTGAGCAGGATGTCCTTCTCCTGCCGCAGCTCCTCCTCGAGCTTGTGGAGCCGCTCGCGCAGCTGGGACTCCTCGGTGACGTCGCGGTAGAGGACCAGCACCGACTCCACCTGGCCGTCGGCGTTCTTCACCGGGGTGGCGCTCCCCATCAGCATCAGGGGCCGGCCATCCAGCGAGGTGCCGTGGATCTCCTTCACCTGGACGGCGCGCCCTGCCTTGAGGGCGCGCAGCGCGATGCAGTCCTTCTGGCAGATCTCCAG
>DATBSS010000069.1:0-20806 GCA_036559665.1 Myxococcaceae bacterium | reverse complement strand
GGCGGCACCATCCAGAACGACATGCTGAAGGAGTTCATCGCGCAGAAGGAGTGGATCTCGCCGCCGGTGCCCTCGGTCCGTGTCATCGTCGACATGATCGAGTTCTGCGCCAAAGAGGCGCCGCGGTTCCACCCGGTGTCGATCTCCGGCTACCACATCCGCGAGGCCGGCTCGACGGCGGTCCAGGAGCTGGCCTTCACCATCGCGGACGGCATCGGCTACGTGGAGGAATGCCTCAAGCGCGGGCTGAAGGTGGACGACTTCGCGCCGCGGCTCTCCTTCTTCTGGGACGTCCACAACGACTTCTTCGAGGAGATCGCCAAGTTCCGCGCCGCCCGGCGCCTCTGGGCCCGGCTGATGAAGGAGCGCTTCGGCGCGCGCGACGCGCGGTCCATGCAGCTGCGCACCCACGCGCAGACCGCCGGCGTCTCGCTCACCGCGCAGCAACCGTACAACAACCTGGTGCGCACCGCGCTCCAGGGCATGGCCGCCGTGCTGGGAGGGACGCAGTCGCTCCACACCAACTCGCTGGACGAGACCTACGCGCTGCCCACCGAGGAGTCGGTGACGCTGGCGCTGCGCACCCAGCAGCTGATCGCCTACGAGACCGGCGTCGACCGGGTGGTGGACCCGCTGGGCGGCAGCTACTTCGTCGAATACCTCACGGACGAGATGGAGCAGCGGGCCGTCGAGTACATCCGGCGGATCGACGAGATGGGCGGCATCATCCGCGCGGTGGAGGAGCAGTACCCGCAGAAGGAGATCGGCGAGAGCGCGTACCGGTTCCAGCGCGAGGTGGAGCAGGGCGAACGCATCATCGTCGGCGTCAACGGCTTCAAGGCGGACGCGGCCGCGCCGATCGAGATCCTCAAGATCGACGAGTCGGTGTCCCACCGGCAGATCGACCGGCTGAAGGGGGTCAGGCAACAACGCGACCCCGCCGCCGTGGCGACCGGGCTGGCCAAGGTAGAGGCCGCCGCGCGCGGGACCGACAACCTCATGCCGCCGGTGCTGGAGGCGGTGAAGGCCTACGCCACGCTGGGCGAGATCTCCGACGTGTTCCGCAGGGTCTGGGGGCAGTACCGCGAGGGCGGGGCGTTCTAGGACACCCGCTTCACCCGGACCATCTCGTCCAGGATCCGCTCCAGCGCCGCTTCCAGCGACTCGCACAGCCCGGAGTGCACCGGCGAGAGCTGGATCACCGTGCTCCGCGGCGCCACCAGCCAGTGCCACCGCTCCTTGCGCGGGAGCGCGCCGATAGGCCCGGCCTCCGGACCGCCGGCGCAGATCCGCGGGATGGCCAGGAGGTTCCGGCGGATCTCCTCCACGTCGGCGCCCGGCGAGAGGGCGCGCAACCGCGCCTCGTCCAGCTCCACCTTCGCCTCCAGCCAGTCGCGCACGGCGCAGAAGACCACCGCGCCGGCGTTGATGAGCTCCTCGCGCTCGACGGCGGGGACCACGCGCACCACCGCGTAGTCATAGGAGACGAGATCGGGCACGCTCCGCCTCCTCGAGGAAGATGTTCGCGGCCTCCAGGCGCCGCTCGAAGAACTCCTGGTAGACCGCCCGCCCCACCGTCCAGCCGTCCGGGACCTCCGCCAGCACGCGCGCGAAGACGTCCTTTGAGAGCTTGCCCCGGCAGAAGCGGTCCGCCGCCTGGAGGTCGCTCGCGAACGGCAGCAGCACGTGGCTCTTCACCTGGGCGAACAGGCTCTTCGCCGCGTCCGCCGGCGGGGTGTCGGAGAAGTGGAAGTAGAGCGCCGCGCCGTGGTCGATCAAATAGAGCTTCCGGTGCCAGACCAGCAGGTTGGGGTTCTTCGGCGTCCGGTCCACGTTGGTGACGAAGGCGTCGAACCAGACGATGCGCGACGCCAGCTCCGCGGAGGGCGCGGGCCCCACCACCGGGTCGAAGGTGATGGAGCGGGGCAGGTAGTCGAGCGCCAGGTTCAGCCCGGCGCTCTTCTTGAGCAGCTCTCGGATCTCGGCGTCCGGCTCGTTGCGCCCCAGCGCCGCGTCCAGCGACACCAGCACCAGCTCCGGGACCGGCAACTCCAGGGCGCGGGCCAACTCGCCGCAGATCAGCTCGGCGACCAGGGCGTGGACGCCCTGCCCGGCGCCCCGGAACTTGAGGACGTACATCCCGGAGTCATCCGCCTCGACGATGGCCGGCAGGGAGCCGCCCTCGCGCAGCGGGGTGACGTAGCGGGTGGCGGCGACCGTCCTCATCGGCGCGGCAACCGTAGTAGAAGGCCGCCGTGGACTCGACGTCCAGCCACACGGGCCAGCCGCCGCCCGAACCGGAGCTCACCACCCGCCACGAGCGCATGGGCCCCAACCCCTGGGTCGGGCTGGCGCTGGCAGTGGGGATCGGGGTGCTGGTGTTCTGGATCCTCGTCCGCATCCGCCGCGCGTTCGGGGTGAAGTGAGCGGTGGGCTTCTTCGGGGAGCTGTACCTCCGCAGCACCTTGCCGTTCCTCTCCGCCGAGGTGACGGCCCGCGAGGTGGCGTGCCTGTCGCGGCTGTTCCGCTCGTTCGGGGCCAGGGCGGGTGAGCCGGTCCTGGACCTGGGGTGCGGCCATGGGCGCCACACGGGCCTGGCGCAGTCCCTGGGGCGGAAGGTGATCGGCGTGGACCTGGACGCGGGGTCGCTCCGGCTCCGGCCCCCGGGATTCCCGGCGATCCGGGCGGACCTCCGCGCGTTGCCTTTGCGGACCGGCGCGGCGGGCGGCGCCTTCGCCTGGTACTCCACGCTGTTCGGGTTCGGCAGTGACGAGGCCCACCGCGCGCTCCTGCGCGAGGTCGCTCGGGCGCTGCGGCCGGGGGCAATGCTGGTGGCGCACACCGCACCCTACGAGCGGTTCGCGGCCAGCCCCAGCGCCCGGTTCCGGAAGGAGCTCCCGGACGGCAGCCGTCTGGAGGAGGACAGCGCGTTCGACCCGCGGACGGGGCTGGACCGGGGGCGGCGGACGCTCCGGCTCCCGGACGGACGCGTCCTTTCCGGTGAATACAGCATTCGCTACTATCGATTGACCGAGTTGGAGGAGCTGTTAAAGGGCGCCGGGTTGGAACCCGTAGTGGCGTCCGGGGGGCTGGACGGTGAGCCGCCGTCGCCTGGTGCCGCTGACCTGATCGTCGGAGCCATTCGTTCAGATGCCTGACCGCAAGCTGAGAATCCTGGTGGCCAAGCCCGGCCTGGACGGGCACGACCGCGGTGCGAAGATCATCGCGAGGGCGCTGCGCGACGCGGGGATGGAGGTCATCTACACCGGGCTGCACCAGACGCCCGAGATGATCGTGAACGCCGCCATCCAGGAGGACGTGGACGCCATCGGCCTGTCGATCATGTCCGGCGCGCACATGACGCTCTGCCCGGCGGTGATCGACCTGCTCAAGGCACAGCAGGTCACCGACATCAGCGTCTTCGGCGGGGGCATCATCCCGGACGACGACATCCCGAAGCTGAAGGAGCTGGGCGTCACCGCCATCTTCACGCCCGGCAGCTCGACCCAGGACATCGTCAAGTGGGTACAGGGAAACATCAAGCCGCGGGTGTAGCCGCACCGGGGACGGGCTGGCTCTCCCAGCTCCCGGCCCGGGTGGACGTCTACGAGGTGGGCCCCCGGGACGGGCTCCAGAACGAGATGCGGACGCTGGCCACGAAGGACAAGGCCGCGCTGATCGACGCGCTGATCGCCTCCGGCGAGAAGCGGATCGAGGTCACCTCGTTCGTGTCGCCGAAGTGGATCCCCCAGCTGGCGGACGCGGACGAGCTGCTCAAGCTGGTGGGCCGGCGGGAGGGCGTCACCTTCTCCGCGCTGGTGCCGAACCTCAAGGGGCTGGAGCGGGCCCGCGACGCCGGGCTCCAGGAGGCGGCGGTGTTCCTCTCCGCCACCGAGAGCCACTCGAAGAAGAACATCAACAAGTCGATCGCCGAGGCCCTGGCCACCTCCGCCGAGGTCGCGGCCGCCGCCGCCAGGTCCGGGATGCGGGTGCGCTGCTACCTGTCCTGCGTGTGGGGGTGCCCGTACGAGGGAAAGGTAGAGCTGGCGACGGTGCTGGAGATCTGCCGGAAGCTGGCGGACATGGGCATCTACCAGCTCTCGCTGGGGGACACGATCGGAGTGGGGACGCCCGGGCAGACCGCGCGGATCCTGGAGGCGCTGCTGAAATTCGTCCCGGTGGGGAAGCTGGCGCTGCACATGCACGACACCCGCGGGACGGCCCTGGCGAACGCGCTGGTAGGGCTGACGATGGGGGTGACCACCCTGGACGCCAGCATCGGCGGGCTGGGCGGGTGCCCCTACGCGCCGGGGGCGGCGGGGAACCTGGCCACCGAGGACCTGGTGTTCATGCTCCACGGGCTGGGGATCCAGACCGGGTTGGACCTGGACAAGCTGGTGGAGGCCGGCGAGGTGGCGCAGGACCTGATCGGCCGGCGGCTCACGGGGAAGTACCTGCAGGCGGCGCTCGGGGAACGCGAGAAGCGGGCCGCCAAGCAGCGCGCGCAGACCTGAGTGAATATTCCCGAACCCCCTCCGTCCAAATGCGCACCTGTAGGGCCGGGGGGGAATCAAACATGAAGAAGCTCATTCTGACCTGCGCCGTCCTGGCGCTGACGCCCGGCTGCATTGGCATGCAGCGGGTCACCATCAACACCAGCACGCCCGGCGCGCAGATCGTGGTCGTCAAGCGCGGAGAGCTGCGGACCCACAACACCGTGGTCGGCGTGCTCAAGCAGCGCAGCGTCGAGCAGTACCAGGAAAACCCCGAGATCGTCGGTACCTCGCCCATGGTCTACGACTTCATGCGCGTGGACGAAGGAAGCTCGTGGGGCATCGGCGGCGTGTTCCAGCAGAAGCAGAAGAAGGTGTGCCAGTGGCTGGAGATCCGGGCCTCTACGCCCAATGGCGAGTACGCGCAGCAGCTCATCCCGGTGAACGGCGAGGACACGAACGTGTTCCTCCAGATGAGCCCGCAGCCGATGCCGCCGGCCCACGCGGCTACTTCGGTCCCGCAGCCCAGGAGCTGAAGTAGCAATCGCCGGGCCCCTGTGGCGTATTGAAGGGCAGGGGAGGAAACACGAATGGGTCTGATTGGTTGGATCATCTTCGGGTTCCTGGCAGGCCTGCTCGCCCGGGCCGTCTTCCCGGGCGCGCAGCACATGGGGTTCATCAAGACGACGCTGCTGGGAGTGGGCGGTTCGTTCGTCGGCGGGGCGATCGCGTCGGTGCTCTTCGGTCACCCGCTCTTCCACTTCCATACGTCCGGCTTCATCGGCGCGGTGATCGGTTCGCTCCTGCTGCTCGTCTTCTTCGGCCGCGGCCGCCGCTAGCAAAGCGGGCGGGCGCTACTTCGGCAGCGCGCCCGCCATCCACTTCTTCACGTCCTCCGCCTTCTCCTTCTGGCCGGCCCGCCCGTATGCGTCCCGGGCGGCGCCCGCCAGGCCCTTCGCCCAGGCGGCGTCGTGCCGCGCGCCCCACACCGCGCGGGCGAGCGCGAAGCCGGTCAGTCCCGCACCCGCGTCGTCGTCGTCCCACAGGACCAGCGCCCGTTCCAGGTAGGGGAGCGCCTCGGCCGGCTTGCCGGCGAGCAACAGCGTCTGCCCCAGCCCGTCCAGCGAATACGCCACGTCCTGGTGCTCCGGCCCCAGCACCTTCTCCTTGATCTGGAGCGCGCGGCGGAACGACTCCATCGACAGGTCGTACTTCCCCCACTTCTGGTAGACGGTGCCGATGTTGTCGAGGGCGTCGCTCACGTCCTGGTGCTCGGGGCCCTGGGACTCCGCCCAGATCTCCTTCGCGCGCTGGGCGTGTGAGAGCGCCCGCTCGTATTGGCCCAGCTCCACGTAGATCTGCCCCATGTCGTAGTGCGCGTAGGCCAGCTGCGGGTGTTCCTTCCCCTTGGCCTTCTCCGCCAGCGCCAGCGACTGCTCGAGGAGCGCCACTCCTTGCTGCTGATCACCCACGCCCGCGGTGGCCCGGCCCAGGCCCGCCAGGACCTGCGGGATCTGCCAGTGGTTGGGGTCCACGCGCTGGAAGCCCTGGAGCGACTGCTGGTAGAGCAGCTTGGCGTCCTGGAACAGGTGGTGCGCCATCGCCACCGACCCCTGCTCCAGCCGGAGCTGCGCCTCCAACTCCGGGTCCCCGCCCATCCGGTGCAGCATGGCGGCGGAGAGCTCTCCCCAGACGCCGGCCGGCTCCCGGTGCATGAGCGAGTTGCCGGCCACGAACACCAGCTTGGTGCCGGCCTGCGCCCGCATCCGGTCGTCCCGGCCCTCCTCCGCCGCCACCACCGCCCGAACCAGCGTCTTCTCCGCGCCTGCCGGGTCCCCGTTGCGGTCCTGCATCCACCCCAGGTCGTACAGCGCCTCGCCGAGCAGCGGCCGGTAGCCGATCTTCTCCGCCTCCGGCACCACCAGTTGCACGCTCTCCAGCGCGCCCTTGTAGCGGCCGGCGAGCGCCATGGCCCGCACCTCCGCCAGCCGCCCCTGCAGCGCGTCGATCCGCGCCTGGATCTGGGGGTCGTCCGGCGGCGCGGCGCGGCTCTCCAACGCCCCGGTGTCCGAGCAGGAGGCCAGGGAGGGCAGGGCGGCGGCGGCGTCCGCGGCCTTCTGCACCACCTTGGCGTCGGCGGTGGAGAGGACCCGCGCCAGCGCGCCCAGGTCCTTCAGCCGGCCGTCCAGGCAGGTCATCCGCTTCTGCATCAGGGACTCCGACTGCTCGCCGCGGATGCGGGTGGCCTCGCACGTCTCGCGGTACAGGTTCGACCAGCGGCCGGCGTACCGGTCCATCGCCGCCAGCACCCCGGCCGTCGCGTCCTTCGAGTAGCTCACCTGGGTGGCGGCGAAGGCGCCCGCGATCTGATCCTGGACGGCCCGGTCCCAGATCCCGTGGAGCCGCCGCTCGGCGCCGCTGCAGAGCGACCGCTGCTCGGACACGCGCATCGCCGCCGCCGCGCTCGTCCCAGCCAGCAGCAGCACGCCCGCCGCGGCCGGCCACCGCCACCGCGCGCGCGCCATCCTCCGCTCCATCAGGTGGAGCAGGGCGTCCATGGACGGGTAGCGCTGCGCCGGGTCCATGGCCATCCCGCGCATGATCGCCTTGCGCAGCCAGGCCGGCACGCCGCCGCCGCGCGGCGGTTCGTTGATGGGCGACGCCTGGAACGTGGAGGGGCGGATGCCCTTGGTGACCTCCTCATCCCAGCCCCAGGCGGCGGCCCGGAGCTCCTGCGGGTCGAACGGGCGCTTGCCGTAGAGGGCGCGGTAGAGCGCGGCGCAGAAGCTGAACTGGTCGCTGCGCGCGTCCGGCGTCTCGCCGCGGAACTGCTCCGGCGGCATGTAGTTCAGCGTGCCCACCACCACGCCCTGCTGGGTGAGGTTGGCGTTGAGGGCCCCGGTAGCCAGCGAGGCCGAGGCCGCCGAGAAGGAGTGCTCCTTGTCGGACACGGAGCCGGAGCCCGATCCAGAACCGGACCCGGAACCCGCCCGCGATCGGGACAGCGCCACCACGCTCTCCGGGATGGGACCGTCCCCCCGCACCAGCCGGGCCAGGCCGAAGTCGGTCACCCGCGCCCGCCCGTCCGTGCCCATCAGGACGTTGTCTGGTTTGAAGTCGCGGTGGACCAGCCCGACCGCATGCGCCGCCGCCAGCCCGCGCCCGGACTGAATGAACACGGACGCCACCTCGCGCCAGGTGCGCTTCTCCTTCAGCCACCCCCTGAGCGTGCCGCCCTCCACCAGCTCCATGGCGACGAAGACCTGGTCCTGCAGGGTCCCCACGTCGTGGACCGCGATCACGTTCGGGTGGTTCAGGCGCGCCATGGCCTGTGCCTCCCGGAGCAGCCGGACCTGCCCGTCCGACCCGCTGCTGCCGGAGGCGCCCTTCTTGAGCAGCTTGACCGCCACCTTCCGGTCCAGCTCCGGGTCATAGGCAGCCAGGACCACGCCTTGGCCACCGGCACCCAGCTCGTCCAGGACGATGTACCGGCCCAGGGACTGGCCTCGCGAAAATGCGGCCTGCTCTTGCTCTGGGGGGGCCTGGGCGGCCTCTTCGCTCATGTCCTGGGAGATTCTAGACGAGGGCTAACCCTTGGTGCTTCTTGAGAAATCAAGTGCCGGCGAAGGTGTGCAACTGGACTACACCGCAACCTCTTGGGGGATAAGGAGATAATTCTCATACCCTGTAAGTTTCTTGGAGGTCTCCCCATGGGCTTCGGAATCGGCAGCATCGGCGATGCGATCAAGAGCGCGGTCAACACCGTCTCTGACGCGGTCGGTGGGGCAGCCCAGGCCGTGGGCGACGGGGTTCAGGCGGCCGAGAAGAAGGTCGCCGACGTGGTCCAGAGCGCGATGGAGGGGATCGGCGGCAACGACGGCTTCGACGAGCCCGTGGGGCCCCTGGCCGAGTCGAAGCCGAAGGGCGGCACCGGCCGCGCGGACGCCGGCAGCAGCGGCACCGCGTACGCCTAGCTCACGCGGAGCGGCTGGCCCTTCGCCGGCGGCGCTCCAGCTCTGACACATACCGTTCCAGTTCGAGGGCCCGGTGCGCCGATGTGTGTTCGGCAAGCACTCGGGCCCTTGCTCGTTCCGCCATGGCTCGCGCCGCCGCGTCCGGCATCTTCCGCAGCGCTCGCAGGACGTCCGCCGGCCCGCCGGCCACCAGGATCTCCTCGCCTGGACGGAAGAACGCCTCCAGCCCCCGCCAGCGGTCGGAGAGGATAGGCGTCCCGCAGGCGGCGGCCTCGAACAGCCGGACGCTGGGGGAGTACCCGGCGCCCACCAGGTCCGCCCGCGTCGCGTTCAAGGTGAAGCGCTGGGCGGCGTAGAAGGCGCGGTGATCGGGAGGCGCCAGGGGGTCGATCCGGGCCACGTTCTTCGGCCAGCGGAGGCCCGGCGGGTACTGCGGCCCCGCCACCACCATCCGCGCCTTCCGCCACCTCCGGGCGGGCTCCACCAGCAGCCGCTCCACGACCGGCTGGTGGCACGCGGCATAGGTGCCCAGGTGGCCCAGGTCCCAGCGGCGCTCCCGCACCTCCGGGAAGTACTGGTCCGGGTCGAACGAGCCGTACAGCGGCCGGGCGGCGCGCGCGCGGTAGCGCCGCTCCAGGCGCTCCAGCGGGGGGCCGCCAGTGAAGGAGAGGTAGAGGTCGAACCGCGGCACCAGGGCGGAGGTGAGGTACGTGCACCGCCCGCGCTCCAGCGCCGCCAGCGTCACCGGCGTGTCGATGTCGTAGAAGGCGGTGAGCCCGCGCGCGGTGGCGGTGACCCAGGCGCCCACCTCGGCGCCGTCCGGCACGTAGGAGCCGACGATGACCAGGTCGGCGCCCGCCACCTGGTCCCGGTAGCCGTCCATCAGCTCCGGGAGCGTCCGGTACAGCCGCACCTTGCACCAGCGGGGGTGGGCGAGGTCGCGGTGCCTGGCGTACCAGGGGACGTCCCGCTCCAGGAAGAGCACCTCGTGCTGGCGCGCCGCCAGCGCCCGCATCAGCGCGCGGTACGTGGTGGCGTGGCCGTTGCCCCAGGAGGAGGTGATGGACAGCCCCAGCACGGCGATCTTCACGGCGCGGCCTCCCCCTGCTCCACCGGCAGGCCCTCCACGCTCCCTGCGTGGGAGCGGCGGGCCAACTCCAGGTAGAGCCCCGCGTAGCCGGCGGCCATCCGGTCCGGCGCGTACCGCGTGGCGCGCCTCCGGGCGGCGGCCGCCAGCGTGGCGCGGCGGGGCCCGTCCAGCGTCAGCAGCTGGAGCGCGGCGGCCAGCGCCTCCACGTCGTCCGGGGGGACGAATTCCGCGGCGCCGCCCCACAGCTCGCGCTGCGAGGGGATGTCGCCCACCACCAGCGCGCAGCCGGCCAGCGCGGCCTCCAGGATGGAGAGGCCGAAGGGCTCGTAGCGGACGGGGAGGGCGTAGATCGCCGCGCGCCGCAGCCAGGTGGCCAGGTCCGAATGGCTCAGCGGCCCCAGCTTCTTGAGCCCGGGCAGGGACATCCCGCGCGCCTCGCCCGCCACCGCGATCGGCCAGTCCACCCGCGAGGCGACCTTCGCGAGCTGGGCGATGTTCTTCCCCTCGTCCCAGATCCGGCCGGCGGCGAGCACCAGCCGCTTGCGTGGACCCGGGGGATCGCCGCCCTCCTCCAGCGCGCGCCCGTTGTAGATGACCCGCGCGAATGGGAGGGGCCCGTAGTGGCGCTCCAGCGCGGCCAGCATCGCCGACGAGGGGGCGACCACGGCGTCGGCGCCGCGGATGCCGGCGCGCACGGCGTTCCGGTACCGCTGCCACTCCGGCGGCAGCGCGGTCTTCTTCACCGCCTCCCACCAGGACAGGACGCAGGAGTGCCCCACCACCAGCACCGGCGCGCGGAAGGGGAGGTCGCCGTGGGCGAAGTCGTTGAGGTGGATGACGTCCGGCTGGACCTGCGCCTCCAGCCCCAGCAGCCACTCGCCGGCGCGATGGACGTCCTCCCAGGGCTCCTCCTGCCACTCCAGCTTGAAGGCGCTCTCGAACATCCGGACGTTGGCCAGCCGCGCCGCGGCCCGCTGGTCCGCGGAGAGGCGCTGGCCGCCCTTGATGGCCACCACCACCTCCACGCCGGACGGCGCCAGCGCGCGCGCCAGCTCCAGCACGTACGTCCACACCCCGCCCACCGCGTCTGCCGTCATCAGGACCTTCATGGCGCGTACATCCGGTCCATGGCGTCCGCGGCCCCCAGCCGCACCTTCGGGCTCATGTCGTCACGAGCGCTTTGAGGAATCCCTCTGGCCGGTCGCGCAGGGCGGCGAGGGCCCGCGGGAGCTCCTCCAGCGGGAACGAATGGGTGTAGAGGGCCGACGGGTTGAGCTGTCCCCGGGCCACCGCGTCCATGGCGATCCGCACGCCCTCCGCGCAGACCGCCGGGTCGCGCTCGTGGGCATTGATCACGTCCAGCCCGCGCCAGTTCCAGAGCTGGAGGTTCACCGGGCGGGGGGAGTCCTGGTGGTAGCCGGCGATCACCAGCCGCCCCCGGTGGCGCAGCAGCTCTCCGCAGAGGTCCAGCGGCTCCTGCGCCCCGGCGCACTCGATGGCCACGTCGCACCACGCGCCGGCGGTGAGCGACTGCACCGCCTTCAGCACCTCCGCGCGCGGGCTCAGCGGCAGCGTGTGCTCCGCCCCGGCGTCGCGGGCCAGCTGGAGGGCGAAGCGCCGGCGGCCGAAGGCGATCACGCGCGCGCCCGCGGACCGCGCCAGCTGCACCAGCAGCGTGCCCAGGAAGCCTGCGCCCACCACCGCCACCCACTGCCCGGCGCGGACGCCCGACCGGCGGAAGACGTTCACCGCGCAGCCCAGCGCCTCGCCGGGGAAGGCGCGCCCCTCCAGGACGGGCGGGAGCTTCACCACCGAGCCGCGCGGCGCTACGTCGTAGTCGGCGTAGGCGTGGCCGGAGAGGGCCGCCACCCGGTCGCCCTCGCGGAGGTCGCGCACGTTCCGGCCCACCGCGTCCACCCGGCCCCAGCCCTCGTGCCCCGGCGCGCCGGGGGCGAACGGGTAGGTGAACCAGGTCCGTCCCTCGAAGGGCGGGAGGTTGGAGCCGCACACGCCGCAGCCCTCCAGCCGGATCCGCACCTCGTCCGGGCCGGGGCTGGGCAGATCGATGTCCGCGAGCTCGACCCGGCCGGGAGCGGTCAGCACCGCCGCGCGCATCATCGCTCGCCTCCAGCCGCCGCCGCCGCCGGGCGGAAGGCCCGCTCCGGCGACAGCCATTCGCGCAGCCGCCGGACGCCGGTGGGGACGTCCACCCGCGGCGCCCAGCCGGTGGCGCCGCCGAAGCGCCGCGTGTCGGAGACGTAGTAGCGCGGGTCCGCCGGCCGCCAGCCGTCCATCCGCACCTCGGGGGCGCGACCCTCCAGGGCCTCGATCAGCGAGAGCAGCTCCAGCAGGCTGGCGGTGTTGGTCGGCCCGCCGCCCACGTTGAAGGCCTGGCCCGCGACGCGGTCGAAGCGGCCCAGCGCCGCCAGGAAGGCTTCCACCAGGTCCTCGACGAAGAGCAGGTCGCGCACCTGGCGCCCGTCGCCGTGGAGGGTGATCGGCTCGCCCTCGAGCGCGCGGGTGAGGAAGTGCGCCACCCAGCCCTGGTCCTCGTTCCCGCGCTGGTGCGGCCCGTAGACGCAGCTCGTCCGGAGCACCGCCGCGGGCAGGTGGTAGGTCCGGGCGAAGTCCAGGACGTACTGGTCGGCCGCCCCCTTGGAGCAGCCATTGGGGCTGCAGAAGTCCAGCGGGCGCCGTTCGGAGAGGCCGTGCAGCCGGAGGTTCCGGTCGGTGGGGCGGTAGCGGCGGCCGTTCACCGACAGCGCCACGTCAGCCAGCGCGCCGTACACCTTGCTGGTGGAGGTGAACAGCAGCGGCGGGCGGACCTCGCGCGCGCGCAGCGCTTCCAGGAGATGGAGCGTCCCCAGCGCGTTCACCTGGAAGTCGGCGATGGGGTCCAGGAGGCTGGTGGGGACCGCCACCTGGGCCGCGAGGTGGACCACCGCCTCCGCACCCTCCAGCGCGCGCGCGACCGCGGCCCGGTCGCGCACGTCGCCGTGGTGGATCTCCACCTGCCCGCCGAACTGCTCCAGGAGCCAGGCGGCGTTCCGCCCGGAGCCGGGGCCGGAGAGGTTGTCCAGCAGCCGGACGCGGTCGCCGTCCTCGCACAGCCGGGCGGCCAGGTTGGTGCCGATGAAACCGGCGCCGCCCGTGATCAGGGTCCACTTCCTCATTGCCGACGAGAGGTATGGACTGAGAGGCCATTCGGGCAGCGGCCCGGCGTGCAAGCGTCCGTCGCAGAACGGACGGCCGGAGTGTCGGCCGGCGGATGGGGTTGACATCCGCAGTGCGCATGGCGCATTGCCGGATGCCGGTCCTGCGCTGGGGACTCCCTAACGTTTCGGGAGATCCGCCCGGAACCAGGTGATGGTCTCCTCCAGCCCCACCGCCAGCGGCACCTGCGGCTCCCAGCCCAGCAGCGTCCGCGCGCGGGTGATGTCCGGCCGGCGCTGCTTCGGATCCCCCTGGGGCAGGGGCTGGTGGACGATCTTCCCGCCGCCGCCGGCCGCCGCGCGCACCGCCTCCGCGAACTGGAGCATCGTCATCTCCACCGGGTTCCCCAGGTTCACCGGGTCCGCCACGTCCGACAGCGCCAGCCGGAGCAGCCCGTCCACCAGGTCGCGCACGAAGCAGAACGACCGGGTCTGGCTCCCGTCCCCGAAGACGGTGAAGTCCTGGCCGGTCAACGCCTGGCTGATGAAGGCCGGCACCACCCGCCCGTCGTCCAGCCGCATCCGCGGCCCGTAGGTGTTGAAGATCCGCGCGATCCGCGTCTTCACCCCGAAGCTGCGCCGGTACGCCGACACGATCGCCTCTCCGTACCGCTTCGCCTCGTCGTACACGGCGCGGGGTCCGGTGGGGTCCACGTTGCCGAAGTAGTCCTCGCGCTGCGGGTGCACCAGCGGGTCCCCGTAGATCTCCGAGGTCGATGCCTGGAGCATCACCGACCCCTTCTTCTTCGCCAGCATCAGCGCGTGCTCGGTCCCCAGCGACCCCACCCGCATCGTCTCCAGCGGCAGCTTCGCGTAGTCGATCGGCGACGCCGGCGACGCCAGGTTGAACACGTAGTCCACCGGCCCCTGGATCTCGATGGGCTGGGTGATGTCGTGCTCGATGAAGTGGAACGTGGGGTACGCCCCCAGGGGCCTCATGTTCTCCCGCCGCCCGGTGATGAAGCTGTCCACGCAGGTCACCAGCGCGCCTTCGCCCAGCAGCCGCTCGCACAGGTGGGAACCCACGAACCCGGCGCCGCCCAGCACCACCGCCCGCGCTCCCTTGATCTCACGCATGCGCTCTACCGGACCCTTTCGCTCCAACCTGCGGACTCGCTCACCAGCCCGCCAGCCGCTCTAGCGCTTCCAACCACCACGCGCCAATCCATCGTGCGACGAGTGACTGGTCACGTGCCCCCGGGGGCCCTTGCGCACCGCGGCAGGCGGTCGCTACCTCTCGGCCCGGCGGCGGCGAGAAGGCTTCCGGGACTCCGGCATTGGCCGGCCAACAGTGTGAGTCTTTTTCACGTCACTTCGCGGCCCGGCGGATCCATACCGGGCGCCGCGGGCGTGTCGGAAGAGGGGAGCGGGCGTTCATGTCGATGGGTCAGCGGGTGAGGGTCAGCCTCTTCGAGCCGGTCCGGCTCCACCGCGAGTGCCTCCTGGGGCTCTTCGCCGGGGCCGGGCTGGACGTGGTAGGCGGCTACCCGGAGCCGGCCGGGTTCCTGGCCTCGCTTCCCATGGACCGCCCGGACGTGGCACTGGCGGACCTGGGCCCGAGCGCGCGCGGCCCCGGCGCCGACTTGGCGCGGCTGGAGGGCCTGGTGCGCGAGGTGCACGACCAGCACCGCGTGCTGCCGCTGGTGGTGCTGGCCGGATGCGGGCTCCCGGATGCGGAGGCTTGCTACCGGGACGGCGCCGCCGCCTACTTCGACGCGGACCGGGGCGCCCCGGACGAGCTGCTCCGCACAGTCCAGGCGGCGGCCAGTGGGGTGCGGCTGTTCCCGTCCTCGCTGGCCCAGGCCAGCCTCAAGCCGGAGCCCGCCAGCACCGGGCCGTCCCCGCTGCTCTCGCGGCTGAGCGTGCGCGAGCGCCAGGTGCTCAGCCTGATCGGCGCGGGCGCGGACAACCTCAAGATCGCCGCGCAGCTGGACATCTCCGAGCGCACCGTCAAGGCGCACGTCACCGGGCTGTACCGCAAGACGCAGGTGGAGAACCGGACCCAGCTGGCCATCCTGGCGCGCGAGGTGGGCCTGCGCCCGTGGCACGATACCGCCGTTGTGACCTGACCCAGGCTTCGCGTACCAGGACGGCCATGCCAGATGAGCTGAAGATCCAGTCCCGCGGCCCCGGAGTGGAGCTGTGGACGATCAACGGAGAGGCGCGGCGCAATGCCATCAGCCGCGCCATGATCGCCGAGCTGGAAGTGCAGGTGGCGCGCGCGTCCGGCGGCCGCGAGGTCCGGGCGGTGGTGCTCACCGGGTCCGGCGAGCGGTCGTTCTGCGCCGGCGCGGACCTGAAGGAGCGCGCCTCCATGTCGGAGGCCGAGGTCCGGGCGTTCCTGGAGTCGCTGCGCCGCACCTTCCGCGCCATCGAGACGTCGGACGCGGTCTTCATCGCCGCGGTGAACGGGTCCGCCCTGGGCGGCGGCACCGAGCTGGCGCTGGCCTGCGACCTCCGGCTGGTCTCCCCCGCGGCCGACCTGGGCCTCACCGAGGTGAAGCTGGGGATCATCCCCGGCGGCGGCGGCACCCAGCGGCTGGCCCGGCTGGTAGGCCCCGGGCGCGCGCGCGACCTCATCCTCACCGGCCGGCGGGTCCCCGCGGCGGAGGCGCTGGCCCTGGGGCTGGTCAACCGGGTGACGGAGGAGGGGAAGCTGCTGGACGACGCGGCGGAGCTCGCCGCGCAGATCGCCGCCAACGCGCCGGTGGCGGTGGCCGCCGCCAAGCACGCCATCTCCGAGGGGCTCTCCCTTCCCCTGGACGACGCGCTCCGGCTGGAGCTGTCCCACTATGAGAAGGTGCTGGGCACCGAGGACCGGTTGGAGGGGCTGCGCGCCTTCGCCGAGAAGCGCCCGCCGGCGTTCAAGGGGAAGTGACCGGAAGGCTCAGAACCGGACCTGCAGGCCCACGCCGCCCGGCGCCGGCACCACCGCCACGCTCAGGGCGGCCCCCCGGTCGTCGTTCCAGTCCGTGAACACCGCCTCGAAGGCCGCCCCCAGCGCCAGGGCGCCCGCGCCGATGAAGAGCGCGTTGGCGAACAGGGCGTTCTGCTGCGTGTCACGCTTCGCCTGGTCCAGGTCCGCCGCCTCGACCACGGCGGTGCCGTCCACCATCGACCGGTAGCGCCCGTAGCTCTGGCGGGCGAGGTACCCGAACGCCGCGCCGCCCGCGCCGGCCGCGGCGCCGGCCCCGGCGGTGGTGAAGAAGACCCAGCGGGGCAGGGGAGGCGGGTTGAGCTTGCGGGCCACATCCTTGTCCACCCCGCGCGTCTTCCCCTTCAACAGCCCGCGCTCCGGGAAGATCGCCTGCACCGCGGGGCCGATCAGCGCCAGCAGCTCCTCGCCGGAACCGCGCGGCACCTGCTTGGTGAAGGCCCCAGCCACCTTGGCCCGCTTGGCGTCCAGGCGCTGGATCGCGAAGGTGGTGCTCTGGCCGATGGTGGTCACCCGCATCGAGATCAGGTCGTCCGCGGCGAGCGCATCCACCAGCTCCGCCATGCAGGAGGTGTCCTCGCCGCACCCCATGAGCTGGCGCGACCGCTGGAAGGAGACCATCTGCTGGATCTCCTCCGCGGCGATGGCGGTGACCCCCTCCAGCTTGCGGACCTCGGCGGTGATCGCCTGGCCCAGGGCCGCCTTCACCCGCGGGTCGGTGCTGGGGTCCACCGCCGGGTCCAGCACCGCCACGCGGATGGGCTTGGGTCCCTTCTTGAGCGCCGGCGGGGGCGGCATGGGCAGGTCGGTGTGCCCGGACCCGGCGGCCAGCGCGATCAGCAGGAGCGCGTGCATGCTCAGTATTGCTCCACGCAGAGGAGGCGGTGGGGGACGTTGCAGAGCGTGCTGCCCTTGAAGATGGCCGTGCTGTTGGTCGCCCCGGTGCCGCCGGCGCTGCCGGACGCGGAGACCGTGGGGTTGGTCCACTGGTCGCAGTTCTCGGTGGCGCTCGTCCAGTCCGCGTTGAGGCCGGTCCAGGCGTCGCCGATGGGGCCCAGCGCGTGCGCCAGCGGGAAGTCGAACAGGTTCCGCATGTTGGCGCGGCCGATCACCGGGCCGGTGCGCGTCTCGGAGACGTAGTTCTTCCCGGACTGGAGCACCCAGTTCACCTGGCCATCGCCCAGGTTCGCCGTCTGCGAGGCGACCCGCTGGAAGTAGTAGACGCCCTGGTAGTCCGCCGCGATCAGCGCCTGCACGTAATTGAGGTTCTGGGTGCTGCGGACGGGGTCGTCGGAGCAGAGCGTGTCGAGCATCAGGTACGTGCCGCCGGGATCGGTCATGTCCCCGGCCCTCGCCGTGGAGAGCGTGAAGATCACGCGCTCGTCGTCCTGGAGCACCATGTACATCGGGTAGGCCATGAGGTTCTGGTACCCGGGGTCCTGGGCGGGGAGGGAGGCCGTCACCGAGAAGGTGATGTCCACGTACTGGTCGTTCTCGCGGGCCTGGTTGTCCACCGGCGTGACGGTCATCGGCAACCCGGTGGACCAGGTGTTCCCGTCCAGGGTGATGGCGGAGGGCGACACCAGGACCCTGCTCGTGTTGGCGCTGGCCGGGCGGATGGTGACCTGGCCATGGGGCCGCGCCCTGAGGGTCACCAGGTACGTCTGGGGCGCGGCGTTCTCGTCGACATAGATGGAATACCCGGAGGTGTACCCGTCAAAGAGGACCGCCGGGTCCTCGTCGTCGACGTTGAAGCCGGTGATGTCGCTCACGTCGAGCCCGGAGTAGTTGGGGTCCGAGCTCACCGAGTTGCTGCTCTGGACGGTCCACGGCGCTTCCGGGGGCAGCTCGTCGTACGGGTCGTCCACCGGCTCCAGGGAGACGTACTGGTACTGGTCCCAGGTCCCGGCGTCGAACGTCACGGTGGCGTTGAGGGGATTGACCGTCACCTGGTTGGGGGTGAGCGTGGTGAAGGTGATGGTGACGTCGGAGGTGGGCTGGGTGAAGAGGGAGATCGAGAAGTAGGTGCTGCCGGTCGGCTCGTACGTGTAGAGCCCACTCACGGGCTGGATGCGGATCCCTGGGCTGTCGTTGTCGTCATTGAACCCGGGGATATCGGCGGTGGCCCCCTGGAAGTGGGGGTCCGTGGAGGTCGCCGGCCCCAGGTGCACCGTGTAGGGGTGCTTCCCGTCCGCGATGGGGAACTGGTCGTCCACGCCGACCACCCGGAACGTCTGCGGGGCGTTCCAGTTCCCCGCGTCGAAGGCGAGTTGCGGCGGGAAGACCGTCGCCTCGTCCACGTCGGAGGAGCTCACCGGGATCACCACCGCGCCGGACGGCCTGGAGGAGAGGGTCACCTGGCCCACCGAGGGGGTGGCCACGGTGTCCGACTCGGAGGTGGTGATGGAGGTCGGGGCGGTCTTCAGCTCCGCGGTGTCCGTGTCGGCGTTCGTCCCGGGGATCCGGATCTCCGGGAGGGCGGCGAACCGCGCGTCGTTCGTCACCGGCGGCCCCAGCACCACCTCGTAGGGCTGGGCGCCGTCCACCTCCGAATCGTCCACGCCCTGGACGGTGATGGTCTGCGGCTGGTTCCAGTTGTCGCTGGTGAAGATCAGCTCGGGCGGGAAGACGGTGGCCTCCGCCGGCCGGCTGGAGACGACCAGGATCCGGACCTGCGCGGTCGGCGTGGCCCCCAGCCTCACCGCCAGCGACGCGCTGCCCGCCTCCGTGGTGGCCAGCGCCGCGCTGGGGGTCACCCGGATCTCGGGGACCTCCGGCACCGACCCATGCACCACGCAGCGGCCGGCGCTCACGTCGCAGTCCCACCCGTCAGGGCAGGGCGCGCCGCCGTCGGCGCAGGCGATCTGCGCGGTGTCCGGGACGTCGAAGGTGAACGTGCACGCCACCACGACCGCGGCGGCGGCCAACAGCACTACCGGTCCAGAGCGGGCCATGACCCTCCCTCTGGACCGGATTCAAGCACCCTTTGACGCCGCCCGGGTGGACGGCGCCAACCGCGGCCAGCGGGCCCGGCTACATCCGCGGCTGGTCGAGCTTGGCCTGCGCCTTCCGGCTGATCTCTTCCGCCTTCATCTCCGCCTCGCCCATCAGCGACCGGGCGCGATCGCGGAGATCGGCGCGCAGCTCCACGCCGGGCCGGGTGGCGAACGCCAGGCCGGCGCAGATGCCCGCCGCCGCCCCGATCACGAAGACGCCGAAGCCGCCGAACATGCCCCGCCCCGGCCGGTGCCGCGCCAGGCCAACCTTGTGCAGCCACCGCTCCGTATCGATGTCCATGTCCATGTCCTCCATCCGGTCCTTCACGAAGTCGATCGCGTCGCCTGCGAAGTTCTTCAGCACGTACGCCTTGGTGATGAGGTCGATCATCTGCTGCTCCTCTTTGGGTCCGGACCGAAGGTAGGGAGGCGGGTGGCCGGGCGCATCCCCGGATCGCGCGGCGCGGAGCGCGCCCAGCCGTCCTCTCGTCGACCGGGTGACGTTGCCCTGCTATGAGCGCCGGCCATGTCTTCCGACGAGCGCCTCAGGCAGCGGATCGCCCAGGTGGAGAAGGGCGGCGCGGCGAAGTACCACCAGAAGAACCAGGAGCAGGGGAAGCTGTTCGCCCGCGAGCGGATCCGCCTGCTCTGCGACCCGGACACCTTCCTGGAGGACGCCCGCCTGGCCAACAACCAGGACCCCGAGCTGCCGGCGGACGGGGTGATCACCGGGCTGGGCAAGGTGCACGGCCGCCCGGTGGCCGTGATGGCGAACGACTCCACGGTGAAGGCCGGGAGCTGGGGGGCCCGGACGGTGGAGAAGATCCTCCGCATCCAGGAGACGGCCCAGCGCCTCCAGGTTCCCCTCTTCTACCTGGTGGACTCCGCCGGGGCGCGGATCACCGACCAGGTGGAGATGTTCCCCGGCCGCCGCCACGCGGGCCGCATCTTCTACAACGAGGTCCAGCTCTCTGGAGAGGTGCCGCAGATCTGCCTGCTCTTCGGCCCTTCTGCGGCGGGCGGCGCGTACATCCCGGCCTTCTGCGACATCGTGGTGATGGTGGAGGGCAACGCCTCCATGTACCTGGGCAGCCCCCGGATGGCGGAGATGGTCATCGGCGAGAAGGTCACCCTGGAGGAGATGGGCGGCGCGCGCATGCACTGCAGCGTCTCCGGGTGCGGCGACGTGCTGGTGAAGACGGAGCAGGAGGCCATCGACTTCGCCCGGCGCTACCTCACCTATTTCCCCCAGTGCTTCCGCGAGCGCCCCGCCGCCGCCCCGCCCGCGGCCCCCAAGGCGTCCGGCAAGCGGGTGGAGGAGATCATCCCGCCGGACCAGAACAAGCCCTTCGACATGTACGCGCTCATCCAGGAGCTGGTGGACGAGGGGAGCTTCCTGGAGATCAAGAAGCTGTTCGCGCAGGAGCTGATCACCGGGCTGGCGCGGATCGGAGGGCGTTCGGTGGGTATCCTCGCCAACCAGCCCAAGTACAAGGGCGGGGTGTTGTTCGTGGACTCCGCGGACAAGGCGGCCCGCTTCATCTGGCTGTGCGACGCGTTCAACCTCCCGCTGCTCTACCTGGCGGACGTCCCCGGCTTCATGATCGGCACCAAGGTGGAGCGGGCGGGCATCATCCGCGCCGGCGCGAAGATGATCTGCGCCGTCTCCGAGGCCACCGTCCCCCGCATCTGCGTGGTGGTGCGCAAGGCCTACGGCGCCGGGCTCTACGCCATGAGCGGCCCCGGCTTCGCCCCCAACGCCACCCTGGCGCTGCCGCAGGCCATGATCGCGGTGATGGGCCCGGAGGCGGCGGTGAACGCCGTCTTCTTCAACAAGATCCGGAAAAGCCGGAGGCCGAGCGCGCCGCGTACGTGGCCCAGCTCCGCGACGAGTACCGGACGGACGTGGACCTCTACAAGCTGGCCGGCGAGCTGGTGGTGGACGAGGTGGTGCCCGGCGACGAGCTGCGCTCGCAGCTCGAGCGGCGGTTCGAGCTCTACTCCACCCGCTTCGAGGTGCCGCCGCGCAAGAAGCACGGCGTGCTCCCGGTGTGACCGTGACGGGCCGATGACACCCCCCTGGGATGAATCCACTCAGGGGCGCGT